>NZ_JBYTEG010000030.1:0-83964 GCF_058792255.1 Cupriavidus sp. CPT47-8839-RL05A
TGAATGCCTCGTCGTACTTCGTCATGAAAAACACCCCAAAGATTGGATCAACGTCCAACTTTTGGGGTGCAGTTCAAGTTGGCTCGCGCCGTTTTGCTTTCAGTCCCGCATTGCGCGGGGCTGCCCCTCGTCAGACAAGCGCGCGCAGGCGGTCGACGTTTTGGTCGATCTGCTGCTTGAGCGGCGAACGCAGGGCGTGGAGGCCAATGCTATCGGGATATCGCCGGCCAGCAGGTCCAGCAAGGTCAGCACGGACTGGAGGCCGGCGCTGACGCGGAGGAGATCGTCACTGGCTTCGAGGATTTGGTCTTCGAGGGTGACGGCTTTACTGGGTGGGGGTGCGCTGGCTTGGCGCGGTGGCGGAACTGGGCGCGGTCGGCCTTGGCCAGGTTTTCGGCTAGTTGGGCCTGCTTTTGGGCGATGGTGGGCTCTTGGGGGCTCGGGAAAGCGTTACGTTGGACGCTTCGGCGCCCAGGAGGAACCATGGATGCCCCTCTATGGGAGTATGCGATCACGGCCAAAATCAGCCGTAGATTCGGTTAAATAGCGTATGTGGCGCCAAACGAGCGCATTCTCCTATTGTCATACATTCATTCGAGACTGACTGTGCAGGACGTACTGACTACCAAGTTGTCAACCATTGAAGACTAGCTTAGCGACGAAGCGGTTCTTTGCCACTTCGATGTTAATCCGACCTTTAAGAGCTTCCGCCTGCAGTGGTCGCCTCAGGAAACCGAGTTCTTCTGCAGGTTGGCGCGTGCCGCCCACGATGCGGGCTTGGACTGGTGGCATATGAGCAAAGGCCGCGCTGCAGTTCGCTTTGGGCGGAAAGAACCCGGCTCCGACCGTGCTGTGGCCGTACTGGGCGTCATACGTGGCGTGCGAGAACGAAGCCTGCGCTGGCGACGACCTGTTGGCCAGTTCGCTCTACGTAAGTCGATGCAGATCACCGAAGAGCTCGTGGCCCAAGTCGAGAGCACTCTGCTAAGCGAGCGCGAAGCCATCGACCAGTTTTTTGGATCGCGTACGGGGCGTGACGCGCTTTGGCCCGATCAGCTCGGTGTGGATCGAGGTGACGAGGATGCCGAGGAAGAGGACTCGGCCGGTGCGGTAGACGACGCGAGCGAAGTAGCCATCGGCCGCGCCAACAATATCATTTACTACGGCCCTCCTGGCACCGGGAAGACGTACACAATTAACCAGCATCTAGGACGGGAGTACATCCAAGACATCCCCCAGGGCGAAGACCCTGCTATGCAGCGTCAAGTGGTGCTCGAACAACTAGTGTCTCGCAGCTGGTGGGAAGTAATAGCGGCAGCCCTGATCGAGATGAATCGGCCCGCTCGCGTGGGAGATATCGCGAAGCACACGTTTGTGAAGGCGATGATTGCTGCGAGCGGAAGCCAAGCCAACATCCATCCCAGAATCTGGAGCGCACTGAATCCCCACGCGGTGGCCGACTCCATCAACGTCAAGGAAGACCGTCGAATGGCGCCCGCCGTTTTCGACAAATCCCCTGATTCCGAATGGCGGCTGGCAGGCGATTGGCATGACCACTGCGAGGAGCTGATTGAGCTCGTCAAGAATTTCAGGGACGGGGATGCCAAGTCCTCATCGGAACGGAAGCCAGCCCATGCGGAGCGCTTCAGCTTCGTGACATTTCATCAGTCTTACGGTTACGAGGATTTCGTGGAAGGACTTCGACCTGTCCTGGATACAGAAGCGCGAGGCGGTGATGTACGTTACGAAATTCGTGACGGAGCCTTCAAGAAGCTCTGTCAGCGTGCTCGTGTCTCGCCGAACCAGCGCTTTGCCATGGTAATTGACGAGATCAACCGCGGAAACATCAGCAAGATCTTCGGAGAGCTCATCACTCTGATTGAACCTGACAAGCGGGAAGGTTCGCCGGGTGCTGTCACCGTGACACTTCCATACTCCGGCGAGCAGTTTTCCGTGCCGCCCAACGTAGATGTCATCGGATCCATGAACACGGCCGACCGGTCCCTAGCCTTGCTGGACACGGCACTTCGCCGTCGATTCGAATTCGTTGCAGTCATGCCGGACACTCGAGATACGGACGGGAGCCCTTTGGGACAATTGCGAGTGGAGACGGGCGACAGAGTCATCCACATTCCCCGAATGCTCGCGACCATCAATGAGCGCATTGAAGCGTTGTATGACCGTGACCATGGCATCGGTCACGCCTATTTCGAATCTTTAAAGTCAGCGATCAAAGAAAAGGACGATCCCTTCAAGGAGTTGACGAACATCTTCCGCAACCGAATCCTTCCTCTCTTGGAGGAGTATTTCTTTGAAGATTGGAACAAGATCCGCCTTGTATTGGCCGACAATCAGAAACCACCGGCGGCGCAGTTCATTTCGGAAAGCAGCAATCCTGCCGGGGACTTCCGGCGGTTGTTTGGCGCGAATCACGGACTAGACACGGATTTAGGGAGGGCCCGCTACAGTCTTAACGAGAAGGCGTTCGCTAATCCGGACGCCTATATCGGTATCTACGCGAACGCGCAGTCCTGATGATTGCTCAAGATCCTGTCTGTGGCATCTCAGTTCGCGAATTTGATGCCGTCGTTTCGGATAGCCCCGGCATCACCTTCGATGACCGGCTGCATTCGGTTCCAATACCCGTTTACGAGTGGCTGGAACGGCAGTGCCTTCGCTCCAGCGACGAGGGGAGTCATGGTTGGGCGAGGCCGGTATTGCGGCAGGGGCGCCGTGCGGTGCAGTTTACTGGTCATGTAGGCGTCCTTCGCGGGCCAGGGAATTTCTGTATCGAGATATTACCCAAAATAAGCAAGCGCGGTGCTGAATCCATCACGGAGTCACGCAAACTGCTCATCGAGATGCTGTCGTCCCTTGGAGGACTCCGGCATTTGCTCGTTGCCAACGCTTCAATTGCGGCGGCGCGGATGCCATTGCTCGAAGTCTTTCTAATGGAGTTCCTGCAGGCGGTAAATAAGGTGGTAAAACGTGGCATTGCCTCTCAGTACCGCCACCAGCAAGATAATCTATCAGCCCTGAGAGGCAAGCTTCTGATAGCCTCCCAAATCCAGCATAATGCCTGCCGAAAGGATAGGTTCTACGCCGAGCATGACGTGTTTTCGGCGGATCGCGCCGAAAACCGCCTACTTCGCTCCGCGCTCGATGTTGCATTGAAGTGGTGTCGATCTGCGCAGACTGAACGCGCCGCACGGGAGCTTATCTTTGCTTTCAATGATCTTCTACCGTCGCGTGATCCCAAAAGCGACTTCCAGCATGTTCGACTCGATCGCAGCATGGACCACTACGCTGCGGCACTGGCATGGGCACGGCTAATCTTAGAAGAACGCTCCCCTGTGACGGGACGAGGCGAGCATGAGAGTGCATCCCTGCTGTTTCCCATGCCTGCCTTATTTGAGTCATTCGTCGCCCAGCATCTCGCATCCGCCATCTCTCCTTCACTAGCACTTAAGAGTCAGGTTCAGAGCCGTTACCTGGTACAACACAAAGACGAACACTGGTTCCGAATGAAGCCAGATCTACTCTTGAAGGAAGGCGAACGTAATGTTCTGCTGCTCGACACAAAGTGGAAATTACTTGACGGCATGAAAGGCAATAGCGTAGACAAGTACAAATTATCGCAAGCGGATATCTACCAGCTTTTCGCATACGGCCATAATTACCTCGGTGGAAATGGAGACATTGCACTCGTGTATCCAAAAACCGACGAGTTTAGCGTGCCGCTTCCTGCATTCGAATTCCCGTTAGCCACTGGACTAAAACTTTGGGTACTTCCCTTCTGCCTTAAGCAGCGGAGACTTTGCGTACCACAGCACCCTAAGTTCGAGAAATGGTTCAACTATGACGAAGCGTGCAATGAATCTTGAAATCGCAGCAAAGGTGGCATCCGTTCTAATCGGGATATTTACGCTCGCCAAGATCTTTCTCGAGATAAGAGGAGTTCGCCGGAGTCGCGCGCGCGACGAATATAGATTCGCAAAGGAATTCCTTTCATCAATAGAGGAAGAGAATATCCATCCTTTCGCGAGAGAGAAAGGCTATCAAGCCATATCCGGCGATGCCAGCCTTAAAGGGGAAGAGGTAGCCTATTTACTTTCTTTAAGAGAGCCAGAAAAGGCGCTCAGGAACTATGTAATGGGTCGATCCTATTTAAAGCATCTTCCGAATCGCGGCAACTTGCAAATTGATTTCGACAAAAAATATAAGGCAGAGAAATCAAGAAATCTCAGGAAATGGTCGTATACAACTATCTACGCAGCATTCTCTTTTGGCACCATGGCGCCGCTGATTTTTTCGAAATATATCTCAGATAATATAGCCAACATTTTCGCATTGTTTTTCATTTTTGCCATCACGCTGTTCCCAATTGGGCTGATAGCTCTACGGGAAGCTGCCAGAATTCATCGCGCAGAGCGCCTGGTTGAAAGCCAACACCGACATACACAGATTATCGCAGTCGACCCCCAGTGGTCCCACAAGGATCGATCCCGCTTCTCGGGGCAGTAAATCAACGCCGTTGCTCGGGGCGTTGGCGCCTTTGCATCTTCGGTCTATGCGTCGTTGCGTGTGTACTTCGCAGCAAGCGCGGTGGCTGGGAGAGCCTTGAGGCTCCGGCTTGTAGCGCAAGTACCAGGACGGCGCGAGACCAATTGGCTCGCGCCGTTTGCTCTTCAGAGCCGCCCATCCGCTGCGGGTAAGCAGGCTTTACCTCGTCAGACCAGCGCCTGCAGGCGGTCGGCGCTTTCGATGAGCTGTTGCCTGAGCGGCAAAAGCAGGGCGTGGAGGCCGATGCATTCGGGGATGCTGTCGCTCTGCAGGTCCAGCAAGGTCAGGGCGGACTGAAGGCCGGCGCTGACGCGCAGGATGTCGTCAGTGACTTCGAGGATGTGGTCCTCGAGGGTGACGGCTTTGCTGGGTGGGGGCGGGGCGGCTTTGGCTTGGCGGCGGAACTGAGCGCGGTCGGCTTTGGCCAGGTTTTCGGCTAGTTGGGCTTGTCTTTGGGCGAGGGTGGGCTCTTGGGGAGCCGGGGTGGTGGGTTGCATTGCGAACCTCCTTGCATCGGTGATAGAGGCCCGCCGTCCGCTGTCAATCGGGTGGGCGAGCGCGAAGCAGGGTTGACAGACCGGATGCAAGGGCCGGCGAGCCCGGGGGCTCCCCCGCCACTGCCCGCCCGTAAGGGTGTGCATAGGCGAAAGACGAGAGGATACCGCCTCGTGGCTCGTCCGGCTTGCATGGATTCAGGCTGTCAAACCTGGTCGACCATTGTGTTGGTGACGCGACCAGTCTCCACCGACAGAGCTTCCGGACCAATGCGGCAATTCTCAAAGATCCCTCTCGGCCGCAATTGGCAAAGCCCAAGTACATGCCTGCGCAGGCTTTGCCAGAACGAACCCCACTGCCGGATTCCTTATGTGGAGAATGGAATAGGTTGGATTTGATGTCACGACTCACCGGCGTCACCCGTACGGGGTAAGCGGAATGGTGTCCGCACCAGCATTTTCCTAATCTGCGGCATAGAAGATCGACCACGAACTCCACTACCAGCCAAGCATTGAAGAACCCCTGGGCCGTTCAGTCGCCCGGCAGACATGCCCCCGACCCCTCTAATTCGAGAAGCCCTCCAAGCCATTGCTTGCAGACGTCGCGCGCTACATAATGACCAAAAATATCAGAAATTTCTGATTGCAGTCATCGGTAGACGTCGCAGTCGCGGGGGAAAAATTGCGCATTCCACATGTCACGCAAGCGACCATCAGGTCGGCATTGGACGAGTTCGATCGGGTGCTGCGTGGTACCCAGAAATGGGAAGATTGGGAAGCCAAGAAGTCGCAGCTTTACGCGATCTCCGATCAAGGAAAGCTGTATCCGCCTACGCAGGTCCTATCGATGGCGACAGGTGTGCCCGTTTCACGTTTTAGCGGCGGCGAGCAAACAAACGCTTATCTTGAGAACCTGGGCTTCAGCATTGTCCGGCTCCCTAACGGGAGCCCCTCGTTCGCGGGGTTCGAACCGCCAAAGTTCGCACTGGGACGCGTCTACCATCGGCAAACGGAGATACACGATCGCTTTGGCGGCAGCCGCCAGAGCGGCATAGCGCCATCCAGCAAAGTACCAGCCATCTTCATGTTCACCGGCGAAAGCGGCGAGCAGTATGGCTACTTTGACGGCCGCGACGAGCTCGGCATGTTCTCGTACACAGGGGAGGGGCAAGTCGGCGATATGGAATTCAAACGTGGCAACCTTGCCATCCGAGAGCACGCCGCCAACGGGCAGGCGCTGCACCTCTTCAAATCACTGGGGAAAGGCAAGGGACAGGAGTATCTGGGCGAGCATGTCTGTTGCGGCCACAGGATTCGTCATGGCCCTGACAGGGAAGGGGCGCAGAGAAACATTATCGTATTTCAACTCATTCCAGTCGCGCTGGTGGACGAGGAGAACATTACGCTGCCCGAAGATGAGGCTACGGATGAGCCTGCGCCTTCCAACTTGGAAGAGGCTCGCAAGCGCGCCATTGAGGCCATTCACGAATTCGGCGACGAAATGGGCAAAGCGGCGCTACGAAAGCTCTATCGGCGCAGCAAGCGAGTACGGGACTACGTTTTGCTGCGAGCTGAAGGCATTTGCGAGTCATGCCAACAGCCAGCACCGTTTAAGCGAAAGGACGGCTCAGCGTATCTCGAACCACATCACACCACACGTGTGTCAGATGGAGGACTTGATCATCCGCGCTATGTTGCAGCCATATGTCCTGCCTGCCATCGCCATATTCATCACGGGGTCGGCGGAGATGAGAAGAATCTTGCGCTGATTTCCTCTATCGCTGCCAAGGAACCTCCAGCATGACAGCGCCCAAAAAGCTACGGGTCTCGCTACATTGCCATGCCGTAGCTGTGTGCCTGATGGCTTGAACACGTGAAGGCGTGAAGGCGCCAAGCCCATCCTGAAGCCCCTGTCTATGAGGCGCTGAAATGGATGGGGCTGTACGTGCGGACCTACGCTTCCCAACGATGGCGGCGGTGAGTCGCGGGCCGCCGCGAACGCCCGGTGATGCCGGGCAAGGCTCGCTAGGCGCCATAGCCATAGTCGCGAGGCCTAATGCAGCTAGAAGGGAGGTAGCGTTTGGAAGTTCTCGTTGAAACTTATCGCAATTCTGGGGGGCCGTCCCACGCGCGCGTAGTGGCGACCTCTCTGTAGGGTCGGGCCTGCACCGGCTAGTATTGGAATACTCTTCCATGCACGTAGTCCCCACAGATGCCCAGTAATCCAGTCAACCTCCAGTGAACGCTAGTTGAGCGCATGAGGACGCCCGATTACCAAGCTGCGTGGCATCGGCTCAGATTTCCTAGTAACGTTCCACCGACATTTCTTAGGTGATCGACTCCGAATCCGAGGCGGGCCTGCTCCTAATAATCACATTACCAGTCCGAGCGAAAATCTCCGCCCGCTTCAGGAGATTATAATCCAGCAATTCTGCTTTGCCTAAACTGCATTTTAGCAAAGTAATGAATTCCCGAAAATCCATTAAATGAAAAAAAGACTCCGTCATCGCAGTGGCTCCGCGCATCTGCTGCCCAATATCTAGCCAATCGCCCCAGTGCATCAGCTCAGTGACCAAAACTATGCAGTGCGGTGGAAAGGCCCTATCGACGGCAATCTCCTTTCCGGCTTGATCAAATATTGGTGCTCCCTGCTTAAATGCCTTGGCCGCACCGACAAGCTGAGTAATGGCTTTACTAATCTGCTTCTGCGTCCCTTTTGTCTTTCGCTCTTGATTCTTCTGATACCCCGCTTGCAGGACTGACAAATCTTTTGTCTCGAACAGAAAAGCCCCATGTAAGTAATGCGAAAATACGTCTGTTAGCTCACGCCTCCTTTCTCCAATCTGAACCTCCGGATTTTTGTAAAGAGTCAAAGGAAAAACGGATTCCATCGCCGCCCAAACTGCGCGCTCCAGCATTTCTCCTTCGTTGCTGTCATTGATGACCACTGTTTGTGATTCGCGAATGCTTACAAACGAGACTTCGTTGGCGGTCCAGGGACCGAGTGCTAACTGGCTTTGCACTATTTCAATCTGTTCTGAGTTCTCCGTGATTCGGGAACTGTCAGCCGAAATGCCGAAGCAGTCGAGCGCATGCGAGGCGAAGTCACAGAATGGACCCACATATAGCCCGGGTATATTGCCTAGTAAGGCTATGGCTGCCCTAGATGACTCGTCGTCGATATTTGCATCGGCCCAGGCCACGCACACATCCATTTCATTAAACAGAAAAACCGGGAAGCGTTTTTTATACAACATTTTCATCAACGCCTCATGCTCCTCCTCGTGGCGCTGCACACCCGAAATGAACAGGGGTGTATCTGGCATATCGCAGATACGTGCGCCTACACATACATAAGTATCCTTTTTTCCAAAAACCAATTGTAAAGCGCAACCCGCGATAAGTGCCTTGATGCTATTACTAGGCGCTTTTATCAGGACCGCGAAATCGTCTCCATTCGCAGGAACGAACCATACGGATGCTTCTTCGGAGCGCATTTCATCGTGGACGCGAGTGCTTGGGATATGCATAGATTCGTCGAGCTAGCTTTGTTGAGAAGTTCGGATCCCGCGACGCGCCGCTGTCGTCACGGGCCCGTCGCTGCACTTCAAATACTGAACGAGGTCCATGATGCGGCCAAAGACGGGCGACCAAGTAGTGCGATCACAAGAATAAACAACTCTACCGTGCGGGATTGCCTGCTGCCGCGATCGACTCTGCTATATAAGCAAGCCACAGTTGCCCATCGATTTGACGATTTTGAGTATCAATCGGAATCGGAATCACTTGATTTCTAAACCGTGAATCGATCCGCAAGCGTCGCAGCAGTAGTCGATGCTGCTCTTGCACCGATCCATCGACGGCGCGACACACCCAGTAGAGGGTACGTCCTTGCTCTTCAATCAGCTCTCGGAATAATCCATTAATATGACTATCATCAGAGTTAAATGCGAAGCCCACAACGATCACCGCATCCGACGTCGCAAAACTGTCAAACAACTCGACATATCGACGGGACATCTCGACGGAAGTTAATGGTTTGAGGCCGCTTTGCGTCAAAATAAAAGGAACGTATATCTGATCTTGCGGGCAATCCTCCGGGTTCGCGCATCGCAGAACAGAGTTCTTGTACGGGTTATAATAATCCGACACACTTCCATTTAGGTGCAGCACATCCCCAAGCTGGATTTCCAATCTTTCAGAAACAGACTCCAGAATGCTATTGTAGTTTGCGGTGCCGATGGCTGATATGTCGAGATCCAGCTCTTCGAGGCGGGACAAATCGTGGTAGTAGCCCTGGCCTGGGAGTTGCTCCATATCCGGAACCTGAGCGGCAATATAGTCACGAGCTGCGCGCAAAAAGATTGCCATCCGCGTAAATTTTGCCCACTCCGTCTTCGGGGAATAAAGGTATCGAAAATGACTATCAATCAGAGACTGATAATCCAAAACCGTGGTGAACAGATTCTCCAGTGCACGCTGGGCGATTGCAGATAACAGTTGGGTAATGGATGATTCCTCGCCAGCCGGGAAGTCTCGATCCTCCTCCAGCAAAAGCTCCAGCGCAGTCGTGCCGACCTTATTGAACTCCAATCTGAACATCCCAGATATATCGTCAAAAATTGGAATATCATCCGGCGCCGATTCAAATAGCTCTTGATTGAGGCGCTGAACCAACGTCTGGCCATGCGCGCCCACTAGCAGCTGCAAAAAGGCGCTTGCGTAGCGTTTTAAATCATCGGAGTTATCAGCAGTGCGGATAGTGTCCAGCATTGCCGAATAGAACTCTGAACTAAATAGTCGAACATCGTCGGCGAGTATCTCGTTTAGTCGAATGGTATGTGTATAGAGCCTGCTGCCAAATTCTTCATTGAGCGCTTCCGCATATTTTCTCGACACGAGCTCACGGTCAATGCCAAGCTGCTCGATGGCTTGATCACATTCTTCATCAAATGAATTTAGACGCCTGATTATCTCGCCTCTTCTATACTCAATGGAGGATTCGATAAGGCTTGTAAATTCGTTTCGCCCGAACGCGTGAATGCGGCTTTCCGCATAATTTTGTGGCAACCAATTCGTCGCGTAAGGCGACATTGCATCTATTCTTCGCAGCTGCTCCCGCAAAGCTGACTTGTATTCGCCAGGATCTTGACGAAACAAGTCAATGGCAAATTTTCCGCCCGAAGGAAGTCCATAACCGATCTCAGCTCCAGCCCCGAAGAAGAATCCGACCCTCATCAATCAACCCCTTCCGTCAAGAAAAAACTAGCAACAGGGCCAAGGCCCCAGTGATATTGGTTAGCAGGTTATCTTTCCCAACCATATGTAAGTCAATGCCTACCGATGGGTCCGAACCAAGCCTACACTCCTAAACACTTCCAACTCTCGCCATCCTGGTATGTAGGCACTCATGAGGGCCTTAAACATGCGGCCGTGAGTCGGAACCCGCAGGTGCAAAAGTTCATGGACAATGACAAAGTCCTGGAAAGCAGAATCTTGACTGGCAAGATCCGAAGCCAGAGTCACAGTTCCTGCCGATGAGCAGCCCCCCCATTTACGCCTCATCTCTTGCACACGAATGGCGCGTGGGTTGACACGTAACTTGACCGCCCATGCCAACGTTCGGCGCCGCAATTCCTGCATGGGATAGAGGGACGACTTCACTGGTCAGGCTCCGCCAACAGCAGCTTGACGATCAATTCAACAACGCGGGCGTGCTCATCCTGCAGCAAGGCAAGCAATGGCTTATAGAGCGATGCTCGCAGCCTTCGCTGTTCATCTGCGTTGACCATTGCATTCGGGAAGCGGCTGAGCAGTTCCTCCGCTTCCTTCGCGAGCGCCATCGCGTCAATAGTGGCAGTGTTGATGGCCAGATCATCGCGCAAGACCCAGCTCACTGCGAAAGCGCGTGCAGATAACTCTCGACGATCACGTCCTCATATGGGTCGTCTTGCGCCATGTTGCTCTTCTCCAAGGTTGCAGAGTTCGCCGGCGTGCGGCCGGCGAGCAGTCGTCGGACATTGTCCTCGTCATGATTGCTGACCGACATCCCACTTTCGAATGGCAGTTTGGGGCGCGCCGAATATCCAACGTACAAGCCATCGCCGCATTCATTGCCTTTGCCGGTCACCTGCTGTCTACTGGCATCGTCGACGGCATATCGAATCCAGCGCACCTATCGCGAGCTGTGCCTTGGCCCCTGTAATTATGGCGTGCTCGGTGTTTGTCCGTTTGATGCGCGTGCCTCGCCGGGTAGGCTTCTCCGAAGGTGGCTTGGGGAGTGGGCGCCTAGTTTCCCACTGAGCGTCGCCCCGAGCCCACACGAGCTCATCCCCTGGACGAGCATTGGGTAGACTCGGTTTCGGGGACGCCCTTCCAACGGCCAACTTCGCCCAATATCCGCGTTCTGGACGGGGTACATTGAGCAATGTACATACCCTGGCCATATAGCTGCCGGGCTCTCTTCTACCTGACCAGACTGCAATATCTCCAGCGTTCTGAAGGCCAGGTTCCACGGACATCTGGCTTCTGGGATGACTGGGCTGCGGCCAAGTCACACGCTCGCGGTACCCACGACATCCAGTGCCCAACGCAGCATCGGCCAGAACCGTGGTGGCAACAGCTCTTGGGCTCTATCAAGCGGTACCCACCGAAACTCGTGATGTTCTGGGCGACCAAGCTCGGAACTGACCGGGAGACTCACATCACCCTGGCTCGACAGCGCAAGGTATAGACGCGCGACCTTTCCTTTCGAGTACGGCTCGGTCTCGTGATAGTCCTCGCCCCAAGGCAATTCCAGGTCAGACAGCCCGGTTTCCTCCGCGGTCTCGCGGAGTGCCGTCTGCAACAGTTCTTCGCCAGGCTCTGGCAGCCCTTTCGGGAAGTCCCAGTTCCGATACGCACGTAGCACGAGACAGCACCACTGGCCGTCGAGTTGGCGCATCACCACCAGGCCTGCTGAACGCTTTACTACGGTCATTTTCCAATAGGTTTGCAGCGATGGTCAGCCTGGGTTCGCTCGGCGAACGGGTGTTCCTCAGACCCCGCTCAATCGTCGACCAGGATAAAGGTGCTCCCCATACTTCGTCACGATATTCAAGAAGTGGACTGATAGCTGCTCCGCCTCTTCAACCTGAGCAGCAAATTCATCCAGGGTCAGCTCAATCGATTTGTCCTCGCGATTTGGCGACATGTCCCAATCGAGAGGGACGAACACGAGCAGAGGCGTGGCGTCGGACAGTCGACCCGACTCGGTGAACAAGTGCTTTCCCGGCACGCCCCATCGTCCGTGAGCGTATTCGTTGCGAAGCCCTCTAGCCTTGTGCGCGCGGGCGAACCAGTGACGGAATTCCTTTTGCCCCTCATCATGAGAGGTGAACCAGGCGGCGGACACCAGCTCTTCAAGCGCTGTCAGCCGTTCATGCAGCCTTGATGTCCCTGGCTTGAGCAGCTTCCAAATGCTGGCGTCGTCTTTGTGTGCCCAGTACCCGAGTTGGAGGCCGACATTGAAATCTAGGCGTGCGATAGCATGTACGAGGCGACCCAGAAGCAAATGGAACGCGCTATCGAAATCATTTAGGGCAATCTCGGCCCATGCGTTTGAGCGCTTAGGTGGCATGCTGCGATGGTGCTAACGTTGCACGTATCGCGCAAGAAAATCGCGATAGCTGTCCAAGCAATTCACTTGCACCTTGTATCGGCCGGAAAGCGGTAGGGAGCCCTTACGAAACGAAGGTCTTCCAAGGCCATCGTACCCCAACTCCAGTTGAGCGTTTCCCGCGAGAAGCTCACACCAGCGCCGGACGTCTGTTGCCAGTTCGACCAAATCTTCTCGCAATAGACAGTGGTCGGTAAGCTGACCGTGGAAGATTTTGTTTCGTACTGCCAGCGCGTCTGAAACTATGCGCCTCAGGCCACCATACTCGGCGCCTACTATTTGCTCCACGGATAGCGGGTAAAGTGCGTCGATACCACGTTCAAAGCCGTCGAAATACACCCGCTTGTTGTCGCTCAACACTCCTCTAAGACCGGCGACGTGATGGTCGTCAAAGTCATCTGACTGAAATATGAGGTAGGTGAAGAGCTTCCGCATCTGACGCTCCATCTTTATGATGGACAGCGCGAAAACGTCGACTGCTCGTGTCGGCAGTTGGCTTTCCGCAATCATGTCGATGGTTGCGAACTCTTCTGTAAAGCTCAAGGCGCCTCCTTTCCGGGTAACCGCAGTCTCTTGCCACTCTGCCTACTGAAGCTCTTGTAGCGCTCGAACCAGCGCTATTGCCGCCGCCTTATGCCGCTCAGACCGGCCTAGCAGGTCCACAAATTGTCTAACAACCGTATCCTCCTCAGCAGCACCACGGGTCTGCACTTGCAAAAAATCTGCGACTTTTTGCAAATTTCTGGACACGAATTTGAACTCCGCGTGCTCGAATCTCGAAAGCTGACCGACATCAATCTGCAATGAGCCTGATAGTTCCGACAACGTTAAGCCGAGCGCTTTCCGCCGCAGCCGTAGCGCTCCTGCGAGTTCTTCTGCTTCTTGAACTGACTTGCGGTTTCTTCGCATCTTGCATATTATTTTGCAAATATTTTTGCAAATTGGCAAGCATGGCTATCTACGTTGACGACGAGCGCATCCCATGGCGAGGTAAGCAATGGTGCCATCTGGTTGCAGACTCTCTGGCCGAACTGCACGAGTTCGCTCGCCGTCTCGGCTTACGGCGCACCTGGTTTCAGGAGCGCTCGGTCTATCCTCACTACGACGTGACAGTGAGTGTCAGAGATAAAGCCCTGACGTTGGGTGCCTCGATGGGAGACCGGAGCACAATCATCACGTGCGCAAAGCAGCTAAAGGCCGAGCTTTACGCGGAACGGATAGCTGTGCCACAGTCCTAGGTAGAAAAATAGCTAGGAGGGTCACCCGTCATGTATCTCCCCGATGAAGTTTCGGGCAACCAGCGCCTGTCGCTTGCTGAGTACGAAGAACGCGCGTCTGCCTCAAACCAGTTTCAAGGAAAGCCCGGCGCATTCAATCAGCTCCGATACGGATTCTTCGGTGAGATTGGCGGAACCCTGGCTGCGATAAAGAAGTCGAATCGCGACCTTGGAGCCGCCGAACAAGCAAACGTCACCGAAGAGCTCGGTGACGCGCTCTGGTACCTGACAACCGTTGCCGTGGAGTGCAATCGGAGTCTGAACGACGTTGGCGTTGCTGCACTGAAAGAGCTACAACGCCGCCTAGAAGTCGACAACCGTAGTTCCATGGCTGGCAATCTCACGTTTTCGGAATTCGACGGGCTTACGGAGTACTGTCGGAGCAAAATTTCCCCCGACACACGCACGGAGACACTTTGTCGGCTGGGGAAGCATTGTGGTCAACTGATGGGACTCTCCGACCCCGAGGACCTCGGCGGCACGCTTGGCCTGCTTGGGGAACTGCTTGCAGATATGATTCTTGTCTGCGCCCAATTCGACCTAAAGTTTGCTCAAGTGGCACAGGCCAACTTGGAAAAGTTTGAATCTCGGTGGCCCAAGGAAGGCACTAAGCATCATCCGTTATTCGACGAGTCGTATTCGGCGCTGGAGCAACTCCCTCGGGAGTTTAAAATGCGGTTCGTCCAAGTTTTCGATGCGGACGGTGTCCCTTACGTCATTCAACAGATGAAAGGGGTAAACATCGGCGACCGCCTCACCGACAATCGCACCGAGCCAGACGGCTACCGATTCCATGATGTCTTCCATTTGGCGTACATCGCGCACCTTGGCTGGTCGCCTGTCATTCGTGGTCTTCTGAAGCTGAAGCGGAAGAGCAATCCCCAAGTCGACCGGGACGAGGACGGTGCCCGGGCCATGATTATCGAAGAGGGCATTGCCACGTGGATATTCAACCATGCGTTCCAGCGGAAGTACTTCACTGATACCCCTCCTGGCAAGCTGGAGTATGGAGTGCTGAAGCAAGTGCGGGAGATGGTGAGGGGATATGAGGTGTACGAATGTCCTCTCTGGCAGTGGGAGAAGGCCATTCTTGAGGGCTTCGAAGTGTTCCGTCAGCTTTGCGAAACAGGCGGTGGCGATGTGACGGTAAATATGACCGAACACACCATCACGTTTGAGCCGATGCAGGACGAAGAGAAGCCCACGCTGGCTATCGTTCCCAGAAAAAAGAAGATGGTCGTAGGGGCCGCGTTGCCGCCTGCGAATGATTGAAGAAAGAGTATGACCCCCCGTTCGTTCGTTGCCGCGCTGTCCGAGATTAACTTGGACGGCGTATTCAATCCCTACAGGAACCGCTGCGAAATTCACGACCTTGCGGACGCCCCAGCGGTACGCCGCAGGAACCTGCGCACCTATCTGAGCGCCATTGAACAGCTGGGAGTGGACACGATTTGGATGGGCCGCGACCTTGGGTACCGGGGCGGCCGGCGCACAGGCCTTGCGCTAACCGATGAACGACGGCTCGATGCTTTTGCACACTCGTATCCAGGCGCCACGCCGGCCAAGGCCACCAAAGGGCCTGTGGTTGCCGAGCGTACTGCTGCTGAGATTTGGGCAATCTTGGAGCGCCTCGAACGCCGCCCGCTCTTGTGGAACGTGTTCCCCTTCCATCCGCACGAGGCCGATGACCCTCTGACAAACCGGAAATTTTCCGCGAAGGAATTGGCTGCTGTTTCCGAGCTGAATCACGCGCTCTTCGCTTGGCTGGGCATCCGCCGAATTATCTGCATAGGCCAAGACGCAGCTAGCTACGCGCGGTCCTTTGGTATCAGCGTCGAGTGCGTTCGTCATCCGAGCTACGGCGGTGTGGCCGACTTCCGCAGGGGTATGCAGGAAATCTATGGCGACAGCTTGGCGCCCGTCGCCGGTACCCAGCAAGCCGCATTATTTTGAGGCAAGCCCCAAGACAGTCTTCGCTTTGGCGACACCCCCCCATTCCTTAACGTCCAACACGGCGTGCGAGGAAATGCAGGTGAGCGTCCCCATCTTGAGCCCCGCTTCCTTGGCCACGAAAGATTGAAGCTGCGCCAACCCCAATAGATTGCCAAGTGCACGGGCACAGTAGTGGTGCGACCGGTACATTGCGGTGAGATGTACGGCGTAGCCCTGCGCTTCCTTAACGCGTTTAAAGCTCAAGTGGGAGAGACATGGCATGCCGAGCCATTCGCGCCCATCAATTGCGGCGTTGTAGGTCGGGACGTCTCCCTCAAAATTGTCGTTGTCCTCCTGACCCGATGCCAAATCCACACCCGGGTCGGCGACGCCCAGTTCATACGACGACGTATAGGAAGCGATGGAGCCGTCTTTCTTCGCCGGCTGACCTTTGTCACTCAGGCGTTGGACAAGCAGTTCCAGAGGATTGAAGGTGTCGGTTCCATCCTTGGTGGCGCGCTCAATCATACGGAGCGCATACGTGCCCCACGTCCCTTGCTTCTTCCCGCGCTTAAGCATGGCCTTGTATTTGTCATAAAAGGCGGGACGCTCGTGACGGCGATACAAGTCCAGCGGGAAGATAGTCCCCGCCACCGTGCGGAGTGTCAGGTCCCGAGGAGCGAGCGCAGCATCGACTCGCTGCATCACGAGCACGTCGTCTGTGGCAATCGTCAGCGGGTCTTCGATTTCCAGGACGATGTTCATCGCCTTCCGTTTCGGGGCTTGCTCAAGATATTTGGCAGCAGCAAGCCAAGTCGGTACTACTCGTGAATGCGTGTCGAAAAGAACGGCCATGTTTTATTTTTACACCAAGAAACCCTCTTGCATATGCAGCAGCAGGTGTCGTTCCGGCACCCAAGCATGCCCCTGATTTCCCCATCCTTCGCCCCACGAATTCCGAAGCAGGACGTGCGCCTCGCCCGATGTGCGATGCGTCCCTACGCCTACGGCGACCATCGCATGGAATTGGTCGGGTATGACATAAGGGTCAAATTCAACAATACCGTCAGCAGGATAAAACAGCGACTTTGTAACCGCTACAATCACACCTACGGCGTGCCCCTGTCGGATATGAGCCACAACTTCCGGCAGCGACAAATCGCGCTTTTTCGTCTGGCTCACGTACAGCGGCCTCAGGTCGGCCGGAGGCGCCATCAGGGGGGCATCGTGCGTATCCCCACAATAGGGGTATATGCCTTCTTCCGGCTGTCCAGGGCTCTCAACGGCGGCGAGAATCTGCTCCATGGTGAAGCCGTCGCCTGGCTGCCAGTCCTGGCCAAGGCGTGCCGCGTGGTGACACATAAACTCCACGCTCAAATGCGGCGTCGCATTGGCGAAGGCATTCAGGTCTGACGTTGTGAACGCTAGGCACGTCGGACGTCTGCCCTGATTGCGGGAGGGGCCAAGTCGGTCAGAATGATTCACGTCAACTTCAATCATTCCTGACCTCGCACGTTCTCCAACCTACGTTGGCGTTCAGCCCGCGATAGACCGCCGTTCGGGTTCAGGTCATCAAACTCCGCGCTAAAAGACAGCGTGTCGTGGCTGTCTCCGCCCTTGACCCAGGGGGCTGTCTCATGAACAGCGATGTCGGCACGTTTAAGAGCGGCGCTTTCAGCCCCAACGATTCCATTGGTTGGGGCCAGTTCGTAACGCATTGTTCCGCTGCCCAGACCACCCACCACGATAGGAGCATCGCTGCGCTTGGATACCGTCCTTGCGTCGTGGACGAAAGGTTCGAGCGTAAACCCTTCACACCGCAACTCGTCCACTGTCCACAAATGGCCTGTACCAGCGTGATTTGGAAGGTCCAACACGAAGCGGTCGGTGGAGGCCGGTTCGATAATGCGGTCCTTGTCGGACTTGTCGAGAATCCAGACATCTCCCGTCAGCTTCACGGATGTGTCTTGAATGTTCAGCGCGTCCAGCTTCAGGGCCTTAGGCTTATTCGCAAGCAGGCGTTGCACGGAGGCTTGCGAAATCACCTCCATGCGAGCAAGCGACCAAGCCATCGCTTCGTAGCTCGTCCCCAAGCGGAGAGACAACTGGTACACGACATACGGCTTCTCGAGATGATTCTTCGACCACCCCTTCATCCGCATGATGGCGATGACGAGCCATCGCGGTGCCAGCAACGAGTAGGCAAACTGGTTCGCCTGGCGCTCGATGAGGTGCGCGCTCATCCCGATTTCTACCGTGTCGTCGGTAGTGCTGTCATGACCGAGGAAGTAGTGCCCTAATTCATGGGCACATGTCATATGCACCAAGCCCCGCGGACGGTCCACGTTGACGAGAATTCCGGCTTCACCGTCTTCCCGAAGGAAGCCGCCGAGCAGCTTCTTTAGCGGCCGATACATGACCGTTACTTCGGCCGCGCTAGCGAGCAGCGTTGGGTCGACGCGGGTGTAGCCTTGATTGATGCGGTCCTTGGCTGAGAACTCCTCCAAGACTTCCGCGGCGCGGCGTGCGGCCCCCAGCAATTCGTCACGAGCCATCATGGACCTCGACGTTTGGATTTGCCGGAGCTGCGCAGGAAGTCAGCAAAGCGGCCCAATTCTTCAAGGTCCTGCTCACTTAACCCATGAGTCGCGCGAGCCAGAAACGCAACCTTCGCATCGGTCTTCGACGACTCTCCCGTGAGCAGGTATGCCACTGTTTGCCCGTACAACTGGCTCAGCTTGTCGAGTTCTACAGCTTCGACCTTTCGAATGCCGGCCTCGATGTTGGTTACGGCCGGCCTGGAGATTCCAAGCGTTGCCGCGACGTCTTCCTGCGAAAGACCAACGTACTCACGCGCCTCTCTCAGCCTCTGAGCCAAAAGCAGACGCTGTTCGTCGGCCGAGTCAGCCTTCTCTTGGCTCATTTCTTCGTCGCCAAATGCTCAAGGACCTTGGCCGACAGAAGATTCACGAACTCGTCCTTCGTCTTGTAGCCGCCGGCCTGAATGACGGTGTTGGGCAATTTCGTCTGCACAATTTTGTCGAGGGTGAGCAGTACTTCGACCGCAGTCATGGATTCGATTGGTTCCAGCAGTTCATCAACGGTGCTCGGACCCCCCCCCGCAGGTATCAACGCGTGGTCATCCCAGAAAATTTCCAACGCCGATTTGATTTGCGCTTCGAGGTTTGCCATGGATGCTCTCCGGAGTGCAGAAGTCGATGTACGAAAATCGTACAAACAAGGTTCGATTTTGTCAACCGAACTTCTTTAGACCGGAAATGTGCGGCACGGGTGGGGGGAAGGTGTGCCGGCTTGGAAGGACTACGAGAGCGCCGAATTGATGTCGACGAAATATGCTTAAAGAAGCATTTTGATTAGTTAGTCCGACATCCTAAATCCTTGAATACAAGAGGATTTACGGAAATGTCGGACTAACTATTTGGCGCGTCGGACTAACTAATCGAAGTCACCAGCGACCGACCCTTACTTTACGGGGGGAATAGCACTCCACCGTCACCGACTTCGCCAGATTCCATGTTTCGCAGACACGTGGGAGGCACCGATGCAAGCCATAGAATTATCCATAATTCGGGACTATCAATAAAAGAGACCCATAAACTTCTCAGTTTATGGGTCCAAGATTCTCAGGTTATGGGTTTATCTACACTACATCAATCAAACATCAATATTCCGCGCCACCAACGCATTGGACTCAATAAAATTCCTCCGCGGCTCCACCTCATCCCCCATCAGCGTAGTGAAGATCTGATCCGCCGCAATAGCATCCTCAATCTGCACCTTCAACAGTCGCCGCTGGGTAACGTCGAGCGTCGTCTCAAACAGCTGCTCAGGGTTCATCTCACCAAGACCCTTATAGCGCTGACGCGAAACTCCGCGTTCGGCTTCAGCCAGCAACCACTGCATCGCCCCATGGAAGTCATTGACAGTCTGATCCCTCAGCTTGTCCCCTTCCCCGCGTTGCACCTTAGTCCCCTCAGGCGTCAGCCCCTGGAACGTCTTGGCCGCATTCGACAGCGCCGCATAATCCGCCCCGTGAACAAAGTCCGCATCCAGGTGCGACAACCGCACATTGCCATGATGCCGCCGCGCAATCATCAGCCGATGCTTGTCAGTCTTCTCATCAAACTGCGCATACACATCAGCCGTACCATCGTCGTTGACCGCAGCCCCAATCAACGTCTTGGCATGCATCTCCGCCAGCTTAGCCTTCAGCGCCACCGCTGAAGCCTCCGCCGCCGCAGCACTATCCAGATCCAGCGTCACGCCGTCCGCAATGGCACGCAGGGCGTCGGTATCCACCACGCGCGACAAGCGGCCAATCACGCCCTCGGTCAGCTGATACTGCCGCGCCAGCTCGGTCAGCGCATCCCCACTGATCTCCGACCCATCCGGCCGCACCAGTGACGCCTTCTCCATCGCCAGCTTCAGCAGGTAGGCATTGAGCTCGACATCATCCTTGATATACCGCTCTTCCTTGCCATGCTTGATCTTGTACAGCGGCGGCTGCGCGATATACACATAACCGCGCTCGATGATGTCAGGCATCTGCCGGTAGAAGAACGTCAGCAGCAGCGTGCGGATGTGCGAGCCGTCCACGTCCGCGTCGGTCATGATGATGATGCGGTGGTAGCGCAGCTTTTCCAGGTTGTAGTCGTCCTTGCCGATGCCGGTGCCCAGCGCGGTGATCAGCGTCAGCACTTCCTGGCTGGACAGCATCTTGTCGAAGCGGGCGCGCTCTACGTTCAGGATCTTGCCCTTCAGCGGCAGGATGGCCTGGAACTTACGGTCGCGGCCCTGCTTGGCGGAGCCGCCTGCGGAGTCGCCCTCCACCAGGAAGAGTTCTGACAGGGCGGGGTCTTTTTCCTGGCAGTCGGCCAGCTTGCCGGGCAGGCCCATGCCGTCCATCAAGCCCTTGCGGCGGGTCATTTCGCGTGCCTTGCGGGCGGCTTCGCGGGCGCGGGCGGCATCTACGATCTTGCCGCAGATGATCTTGGCGTCGCCCGGGGTTTCCAGCAGGAAGTCGTTCAGGGCCTTGCCGACAAGTTCTTCCACGGGCAGGCGCACTTCAGACGAGACCAGCTTGTCTTTGGTCTGTGAGCTGAACTTGGGCTCGGGCACCTTGACGGAGAGCACGCAGGACAGGCCTTCGCGCATGTCGTCGCCGGTGGTTTCCACCTTGGCTTTCTTGGCGACTTCGTTTTCTTCGATGTACTTGTTGATGACGCGGGTCATCGCGGCGCGCAGGCCGGTCAGGTGGGTGCCGCCATCCCGCTGCGGGATGTTGTTGGTGAAGCAGAGCACCTGCTCGTTGTAGCCGTCGTTCCACTGCATGGCCACTTCCACGGCGATACCGTCTTTTTCGGTATTGGCGTAGAAGATGTTGGGGTGCAGCACGCTCTTGGAGCGGTTGATGTATTCGACAAAGCCCTTCACGCCGCCGGAGAAGGCAAAGTCTTCTTCCTTGCCGGTGCGCTGGTCGACCAGCTTGATGTGCACGCCATTGTTCAGGAACGAGAGCTCGCGGATGCGCTTGGAGAGGATCTCGTAGTGGAACTCGACGTTGGTGAAGATCTCTTCGTCGGCCAGGAAGTGGACTTCAGTGCCGCGCTTGTCGGTGGCGCCGATGATCTTCATCGGCGAGACTTCAACGGGCTGGCCGTCGGGGCCGGGCACAGTCTCGACGATGCGGTTCTGCACGTCGCCCTTGGCGAATTCGATCAGGTGCACCTGGCCATCGCGGCGCACGGTCAGGCGCAGCCACTTGGACAGTGCGTTCACGCAGGACACGCCCACGCCGTGCAGGCCGCCGGATACCTTGTAGCTGTTCTGGTTGAACTTGCCGCCGGCGTGCAGCTCAGTCATGGCGATTTCCGCCGCGCTGCGCTTGGGTTCGTGCTTGTCGTCAAACTTGACCAGGGGCGGGATGCCGCGGCCGTTGTCGACGATGGAGATCGAGTTGTCGCTGTGGATGGTGACCTGGATCTCGGTGCAGTAGCCGGCCAGCGCTTCGTCGATGGAGTTGTCCAGCACCTCGAACACCAGGTGGTGCAGGCCGGTGCCGTCGGAGGTGTCGCCGATATACATGCCCGGGCGCTTGCGTACCGCCTCCAGGCCTTCCAGGATCTGGATCGAAGAGGCTCCGTAGGTGTTTTCCTGTTGCGGTTTCTGCTGTTCGGTCATGTCTTTCTACTCAACGGCTGATGCGAAAACCCGGCCGCGCCGGCACACTGGCAGGGCGTCTGGCTTTCCGCATGGCGGGTTACTAAAAACGGCAAAAGGGGCAGATCGTTTTCGATCCTGCCCCCGCTGCGAAGAGACGTCCCGCGATGAGGCGGGTGTCGTAGCGTGCCGTTTGCTGCTCCGGTATCTCTGTATCTGTAGTCCTGTTACCGGATCATCAGATGCGCATCGGCATGACGACGTACTTGAAGTTGTCGTCTTCCGGCACGGTAATCAGCGCACTCGAATTCGAGTCGCCAAGGCTGACCTGCACCTGCTCGGTCTTCAGGTTGGCAAGCACGTCGAGCAGGTAGGTCACGTTGAAGCCGATATCGAGCGCGTCGCCCGAGTAATCGAGTTCCAGCTCTTCCTGCGCCTCTTCCTGGTCGGCGTTGGTGGAGCTGATCTTGAGCATGTGCGTGTCCAGAATGCAGCGCACGCCCTTGAATTTGTCGGTGGTCAGGATCGCGGTGCGTTGTAGCGCCTGCTGCAGGCGCACGCGGTCGATCGCGAAGGCGTTCTTGTAGCCCTTGGGGATCACGCGCTGGAAGTCGGGGAACTTGCCTTCGACCAGCTTGGAGATCAGTTCGATATTGGCGAACGTGAACTTGACCTGGTTGGCGGCCAGCTGCACCGTCACCGGATCGTCGTTGTCTTCCAGCAGGCGCTGCAGTTCCAGGATGGTCTTGCGCGGGATGATGACTTCCTGGCGCGAGCCGACGCCGGCGGCTTCGGTTTCCAGTTCAACGCCGCAGTAGGCCAGGCGGTGGCCGTCGGTGGCGACTGCCATGACCTTCTTGCCTTCCACCACCAGCAGCATGCCGTTCAGGTAGTAGCGGATGTCTTGCTGCGCCATGGCGAAGTGGACCATCGCCAGCAGGTGCTTGAAGGTCTTCTGCGGCAGGCTGACGCTGGCGTTGAATTCGCTGGCTTCAGCAACGGTGGGGAATTCCTCTGCGGCCAGCGTCTGCAGGGCAAAGCGGCTCTTGCCGGATTGCACGGTCATACGCTTGTCGTTGAGCGACAGGGCCACGTCGCCGTCAGGCATGGCGCGCAGGATGTCCAGCAGCTTGCGCGCGGCCACGGTGGTGGCAACGCTGTCGCTGCCGACGCCGCATTCCGCATGCGTGGTGATCTGGATCTCGATGTCGGTCGAGAGGAAGGAAACGTTGGACCCGGACTTGCGAATCAGCAGGTTGGCCAGGATCGGGAGGGTGTGGCGGCGCTCCACGATGCCGCTCACGATTTGCAGCGGACGCAGCAGGTTGTCTCGCGAGGTTTTGACCAATTGCATTGAATTTATCCTTCGTCGTTTGTAATCGGCGACCGCAGAACGCAAACAACTCCGAATTCACTTAGGAATCAAGGAGTTAATATGCCATTGTACCAAGGATAAGCCGCTGCGGTGAAGCGGGGCGGGACCGGCGGGCGGGCCAGCTGTGCACAAAAAGCCACGCTGGCGCAAACCGTACTTGCCATCCCGTCCCGACTCACCGCAAAGCCTTATCAGTGGCCATTTTCCGGACACTTGCCCCGGCGTCGCTGACGTTAATTCCCCAGGCGCCACGGGATGTCCGTGGCGCGCACCCTACAGTATGCCAGCCCCGAGGGGCCGGCCCTTCAAAACGCCTTCCCGGGGGTACCCCGGGCATCGGCCATGCATCAGCCCTTGAGCGTTTGCTCCAGCACGTGCAGCTCGTGGTTCAGCTGCGCGTCCTTGCTGCGTTCGTCGGCAATCTTGCGCACGGCGTGCAGCACGGTGGTGTGGTCGCGGCCGCCAAAGAGCTCGCCGATCTCGGGCAGGCTCTTCTGCGTCAGCTCCTTGGCCAGGTACATCGCAATCTGGCGCGGCCGTGCAATATTGGCAGGCCGCTTTTTCGAGTACATGTCAGCGACCTTGATGTTGTAGAAATCCGCGCAGGTCTTCTGGATGTTCTCCACGGAGATCTGGCGGTTCTGCACGGTCAGCAGGTCCTTGAGCGCTTCGCGCGTCACCTCGATGGTGATGTCCTTGCCGTGGAAGTTGCTGAAGGCCAGGATCTTGCGCAGCGCGCCTTCCAGCTCGCGCACGTTGGAGCGCAGGTGCTTGGCGACGAAGAACGCGACCTCTTCGGGCACGTTGACGCTTTCCGCGGCGGCCTTCTTCATCAGGATGGCCACGCGCATTTCCAGCTCGGGCGGCTCGATGGCCACGGTCAGGCCCGAGTCGAAGCGCGAGATCAGGCGGTCATCGATGCCGCTGATTTCCTTCGGGTAGGTATCGCTGGTGATGATCACCTGCGCCCGGTTGGCGATCAGGGCCTCGAAGGCGTAGAAGAACTCTTCCTGCGTGCGGTTCTTGCCGGAGAAGAACTGGATATCGTCGATCAGCAGCAGGTCGAGCGAGTGGTAGTAGCGCTTGAACTCGTCGAACGCCTTGCGCTGGTAGGCCTTGACCACGTCGGACACGTACTGCTCGGCGTGGATGTAGCGGATGCGCGCGCGCGGGTTCTCCATGAGCATGTGGTTGCCGATGGAGTGGATCAGGTGGGTCTTGCCCAGGCCGACGCCGCCATAGAGATACAGCGGGTTGTACGACTTGCCCGGGTTGTTGGCCACCTGGATGGCCGCGGCGCGCGCCAGCTGGTTGGCTTTACCGGTGACGAAGTTGTCAAAGGTCAGGATCGGGTTCAGGCGCGAGCGCTCATGCACCGTGTCGCTGGGCTGGTGGCCCGGCATCGGCGTGGCGCCGCCCATCTGGGGCTGGTGCTGCGGGGACTGATGCTGCGGGTGCTGCGGCTGGTGCTGCGCCTGGCGGTAGGAGCGGGCGCTGGCCTCGGCGGGGTCCATGTGGACCACGTCGATCTCGGCCATGTCGGCGCCGTGCTGCGCGTGATGCTGGCCCGGGTACTGACCCTGGGCGCGCGCGCCGGCCGGGACCGGCGCCGCTGAGGGCATGCCGGCGGGGTTACCGTACTGCGGCTGGCCCATGCCGTACGCGGCTGCGGCGGGGTAGTCGCCGTAGCCGGGCTGCCCCGGCTGGCCGGGCATGGCAAACGGGGGCTGGCCGTTCATCGGCTGGGCGCCGGGATAGCCGCCCATGCCCGTACCCGGTGCTGCGTGACCATCCATGCCGCCCGGGCCCATGCCGGGCTGGGCCGGCTGCATATAGGCAGCGGCACGGC
Source organism: Cupriavidus sp. CPT47-8839-RL05A (assembly GCF_058792255.1). Lineage (NCBI taxonomy): Bacteria > Pseudomonadati > Pseudomonadota > Betaproteobacteria > Burkholderiales > Burkholderiaceae > Cupriavidus > Cupriavidus sp. CPT47-8839-RL05A. The sequence continues at coordinate 25,328 of NZ_JBYTEG010000030.1, forward strand.
CCGACGCGGCGGGATCCAGCACGAACTGGACGCTGACCTGCGCTTCCCAGTACTCGCAGGCCAGTGCGGTGATGCGCCCCGAAAACTGGCTCTTGACCCAGTCCAGCTTGAAACGGTTGGGCGCGGCAATGCGCAGCGCGTGCGTTTCTTCATCGAACGCAACGGGCGCCAGCGGCTTGATCCACGTTTTGAACTGTTGCGGCGTCAGCTCGCGCTCTAGTTGCGCTGCTGCCGCCTGCCAGAAATCTTGCATTGTTTGTTGTTTGGTAATCGCACCCGGGTCCGCTTCTTCAGCAGCCCGGGCACGCCACAAGCGGCGTATATGCCGCGCTATCCGGGCCGCCCCAGCCGTATTGGGAATTAATTCCCTTCGGCTAGGCCTCCGCGGCATGCCATGCAGCCGCCAGCGAGCCTTCAGGCTCGCCGCACTGGCGTGCGTTCAGTCATGCGTTGCCGCGGTGGGGGCCCGGGTTGCGCCTGCGCCACGCAGCCCGTGTTGTGTTTGGACCCGGATTGTATACCCGCCGCTGAGTTATCCACAAAGGATAAGTCTGTGGACAACTTGTGCAAATGCGGTGGATTTGTGTGCACAACCCTTGCCGTGATGCGGCTTTGCGGGGTGTGGAAATGGGCAAAATCTCAGGCAAAACAGGGACTTCGCCTGTGGATGACTGCGCTGGAGGTGGCCTTCGGGACACATGCAGTTACCCACCGGCTGTTGTGGACAATGGGGCACCACGGGCCACAGGGCGCTGTGGCAATTGTGCCCTTGCACACAGACTTGCGCCTTGACAGCGCCGGAGAAAATCGTTTAAATGGCGGGTTCTGCGATGCGGCAGGGGATCACGTATGCGCATCGCCGGTCTGGCCTGTTCGTGCCGTCCGCGCTAACAGGTTAGCTACCTGCACACGCGTAAGCACGGCCGGCAGCAAGACAGAACCAGAATCGTCGGATACGCCGCTGCAGTTCCTCGCAAGCGGCAGCCCCATGCGAACCATACGCGGCGGCCACGGCACCCCGGCACCGGCCGGAGTCGGGCGAGCCAAGATCAACCAGAGAGTGCAACATGAAACGTACCTACCAACCTTCCGTTACCCGCCGCAAGCGTACCCACGGTTTCCGCGTGCGCATGAAGACCCGCGGCGGCCGTGCCGTCATCAACGCACGTCGCGCCAAGGGCCGCAAGCGCCTGGCCATCTGAGGCCCGGGCGACCGGCCTGACGGCGCGCCCGGCGCCGGCTGCAGCGTACCGCAGCCGTGCCGCGCAGCCGTCAATGCCCACCGCCTCGGCTTCAGGTCGGCCGGCAGCTTGCCGCAGGGCGCCGCTTTTGCGCCAGCAGTAGTATTCGCCAGCGCTCGCCAGTGTCACCCAGCGTGTCAGCCCATGCTTTCCCCAAAGCCGCGAGGCTAACAAAGACGGATGAGTTTTCATCCGTTTTTGCTTTGCGGCCCCGGCGGCGCAGCCCGCATTTCGTGCTCTATGTGCGCGCCAATGACCGTCCGGAAGGACGGCTTGGCGTGGTGGTCGGCAAGAAGTTCGCGCCGCGCGCGGCTGAGCGCAACCTGGTGAAGCGCATGGCGCGCGAGCTGTTCCGCCAGCGCCGTGAGCACCTGGCGGGGCGCGACGTGCTGCTGCGCCTGCAAGCCAAGTTTCCGCGCGCGGAATTTGCGACGCGCGCGGCGGTCCGAAGGGCATGCGCGGCGGAAATCGCCAGCCTGCTCGACGTAGCGGCCAAGCCGCTGCCGCCACCCGCACCGCCTGCCTCGCCCTCGGCACCGCCACCCGCGGCGCCACCGGCGAGCCCCTCGCAAAGCCTGCCACCAGGCCTTCCGGCCTGAACCGCCTGCCATGAAGCGAATCCTGCTAGTCCTGCTGCGTATCTACAAGATCGCCCTGAGTCCCTACCTGGGCTCGCAGTGCCGCTTCCTGCCGACCTGTTCCGAGTACGCCCGCGACGCCGTCATCCACTACGGCGCCGCGCGCGGCAGCTGGATGGCCGCCTGCCGGCTGTGCCGCTGCCATCCTTTCGCCCAAGGCGGGTATGATCCCGTGCCGGGCACGGAAGCTGACGACACTGCCAGGCCGGACACCCACGCGGGCCGTTCCGTCCATGCCGCCGCAGGCCATGCGCCTGTTGCGATCCGTCTGCCCAGACCCTGATTTCTCCGACCACAGCCAGACATGGATATCAAACGCACCATCCTCTGGGTCATCTTCTCGATGTCCCTCGTGCTGCTCTACGACAACTGGCAGCGCTCCCAAGGCCATGCGTCGATGTTCTTCCCGAGCACGACCCAACAGGCCGCCTCGGCGCCCGCCGCCAGCGGCGCTGCCGCGCAGGGCGACGTGCCCAAGGCCAACGTGGCGCCAGGCGCAGCGGGTACCGCTGCCCCGGCCGCGCCGCAGGCCGCGGCCCAGCCCACCGGCGAGAAGGTCGTGGTGACCACCGACACGGTGCGCGCCGAGATCGACACCGCCGGCGGCATCGTGTCGCGCCTGGAGCTGCTCAAGGAGCATGAGAAGGACGGCAAGCCGGTGGTGCTGTTCGAGCGCGACAACGTGCGCACCTACATGGCACGCTCGGGCCTGATCGGCGGCGACCTGCCCAACCACACCACGGTGTTCACCGCCGCCCCGGGCCCGCGCACGCTGGACGGCGCCGAGCAGCTGGAAGTGGCGCTGACCGCCGAGAAGAACGGCGTGAAGCTGGTCAAGACCTATGTGTTCCGCAAGGGCAGCTATGTGGTCGACACCAAGTTCGCGGTGACCAACGCGGGTGCCGCGCCGGTCTCGCCGACGCTGTACCTGGAACTGGCGCGCGACGGCAGCAAGGTCGAGCAGTCGCAGTTCTACAGCACCTTCACCGGCCCTGCCGTCTACACCGACGCCGACAAGTACCACAAGATCGACTTCGAAGACATCGCCAAGGGCAAGGCCAGCGTGCCGGCCGCCGCCAACAACGGCTGGGTGGCGATGGTGCAGCACTACTTTGCCTCGGCCTGGATCCCGCAGACCGGCAAGGAGCACAGCTTCTACGTCCAGCAGATCGACCCGCACCTGTACCGCGTGGGCGTGCAGCAGCCGCTGGGTGAACTGGCCCCGGGCGCCACGGTGACTACCGATGCACGCCTGTTCGCCGGCCCGCAGGAAGAGCACATGCTCGAGAAGATCGCGCCGGGCCTGGAGCTGGTGAAGGACTATGGCTGGCTGACCATCCTGGCCAAGCCGCTGTTCTGGCTGCTGGAGAAGCTGCACGGCTTCCTGGGCAACTGGGGCTGGTCGATCATCGCGCTGACGGTGCTGATCAAGCTGGTGTTCTTCCCGCTGTCGGCGGCAAGCTACAAGTCCATGGGCAAGATGAAGGACCTGCAGCCGCGCATGACGTCGATCCGCGAGCGTTACAAGAACGACCCGCAGAAGATGAACCAGGAGATGATGGGGCTGTACAAGACCGAGAAGGTCAACCCGCTCGGCGGCTGCCTGCCCATCGTGATCCAGATCCCGGTGTTCATCGCGCTGTACTGGGTGCTGCTGTCGTCGGTGGAAATGCGCGGCGCGCCGTGGCTGGGCTGGATCCATGACCTGTCGGTGCCGGATCCGTTCTACATCCTGCCGATCGTGATGGCCGTGTCGATGTTTGTGCAGACCAAGCTGAACCCGACCCCGCCGGACCCGGTGCAGGCCAAGGTCATGATGATCATGCCGCTGGTGTTCTCGGTGATGTTCTTCTTCTTCCCGGCCGGCCTGGTGCTGTACTGGGTGGTGAACAACATTCTGTCGATTGCGCAGCAATGGCAGATCAACCGCATGCTCGGCAAGGGCAAGGCGGCAGTGGTGGCGAAGAGCTGAAGCTGTTGCAGGTTGCGGCACGTGAAAAGCCCGGCAGTGATGCCGGGCTTTTTGTTTGGCGGATCGGGGCGCTGACAGCCATCACCCCTCGTTGATCACCGCCCGCCTATAGCGCAACCATGTCGAAATCCGCTTTCGCCATGCCGCAGTCCGGGCAGCTCCACTCCAGCGGGACCGCGCCCCACGGTGTGCCGGGCGCGATCCCGTGCTCGGGCATGCCGAGCGCTTCTTCATAAACGAATCCACAGATACGGCACTGCCAGATGGTCATGCGGCCCCCCGCAGCGAGGGCGCTCGGGTGGAGACACCGGCGGCGCGCGCGGTGTTTTCGATTTCTTCGACCAGCGGGGCGATGCGCGCCAGCTCGGCGCGGTTGTCGTCGTCCCACGGATGGAAGCCGGGGCGGAAGTAGCTGAGCCATTCCGGGATCATCTTGGGCAGCACCGCGGGCGAGGCCCACAGGAAGCGCAGCACGCTGCCAAACCCGGTCAGCTTGTTGCGGCAGCCCTTGTCGCCCATCACCAGCGCGATGTGGAACACGAACACCATGGCCCAGAACGTCACGGTGGTGGTCAGCATGGTGAAGGTGCGCAGGAAGTAGCGGTAGGGGCCGGGCTTCATCACCGTGTTCCAGACATCGTAGGCCACCGCCTTGTGCTCGGTTTCTTCCAGCGCGTGCCAGGTCCACACCTGCCGGTAGCCGGTCTCGGAGGCCGCGCCCATGTGGCGCGGATCCTGCAGCAGGCCGCCGGCCAGCATCGCGGTGTAGTGCTCCAGCGCGATGGTATGGGCCAGCTGCCACGACTTGGGCAGGATCTTGCGCAGCAGGTCCAGCAGCTTCCACACCGTGCGGTCCAGCGCCGCGGCGGGCAGGCCGGCGTCTTCCATCAGCCGGTTGTAGAGGATGTGCTCGCGCGTGTGCATCGCTTCCTGGCCGATAAAGCCGGCGATGGCGCGGCTCAGTTCGGGGTCTTTCACCTGGTCGCGGTAGTTGCGCACGCTGTCCATGAAGAAGCGCTCCCCGGCGGGGAAGAAGATCGACAGCGCGTTGATGAAATGGGTGACGTGACGGCCCCGTTCGTGCCAGTCGCTGATGCGTTCTGGCGGCAGGTGGGGATGCACGTCGCGGCGGACTGGCATCATGGCGGTCTCCTTGGGTGACGGCCGGCGCGTGCTGCGCCGGCGCAATTCATTGGCTGGCGAGGAATGGCAGCAGGTCTGCCGCCACGCGTTGCGGGTCTTCTTCCATCGGCACGTGGCCAAGCCCCGCGTAGCGGCGCAGCTGCGCGCCGGGGATGCGCTCGGTGAAGGCCTGCGCGTGCGCGGGCGGGATCCAGCGGTCGCGCTCGCCCCACAGCACCAGCGTGGGCGCGCGCACGCTGCCGAGCAGGTGGGTGTCAAGCTGGGCAAAGTCCAGCCTGGGCACCATCTTGCCGACGGCCTCGCGGCTGCCTTCGGCGTAGAAGAAATCAACGTAGCGGCGGAAGGTGGATTCCGGCACGCGCGAGGCATCGCCATAGACGTCGCGCGTGGCGGCGCGGATGATGAACTCGGGCAGCATCCACGGTGCCGACCAGCGCACCGGCGCATGGCGGAACAGGTCGATGTAGATCGGCAGCCGCATCGGGAAGCCGGCGGCGTCGATCAGCACCAGCTTGTCGACCGCATCGGGCCGGCGCACCGCCAGGTCCCACGCGATCAGCCCGCCCAGCGAATTGCCGATGATGCTGGCGCGGCGCACGTTCACCGCGGCCAGGAAGGCATCGATGAAATCGCGGTAGCGGTGCACGTCCATGGTTTCGATGCGCCCGCGCGCATCGCGCAGCGGCCCGGTCAGCCCGAACGGGGCGATGTCGAGCCGCAGCACGCGATAGCGCTGCGCCAGCATCGGCACCATCCCCTGCCACGTATGCAGCGAAGCGGCGAAGCCGTGGATCAGCACCAGGGTCTCGCCGTCGGCGGGGCCTTCATCGGTGTAGTGCACCATCGCATCGAGCACGCGCACCCAGCGCGAGGCTGGCAGCGCATGGCGCTGCGCCAGCGTGGCGCGCGACAGGCTGAACAGCCCTACGCGGCCTTGCCCGAACCAGCGCGTCAGCGCCCCCGGTGGCGCCAGCAGCGCAGCATCCTGTTCGATCGCAAGCCGGTTCACGGGCGCTCTCCCTGGCCGATCGAGGCCGGTGCCGCAGCGGGGCCCAGATCGCGCTTGCGGCGCGTTTCGCGCACCACCAGCGACTGGTAGGCAGCCGGCAGCAGCCGTGCCATGGCATCGGCGGCGTAGGCGTCAGGTCCGATCAGCACGCGCCGGCGGTTGCGGCGCACGCCTTCCAGGATCACGCGCGCGGCCTTGTCGGGCGAGGTGATGAAGAATTTCTCGAACTCATCCTTGCCATGCTGGGCGTCGCGCACCAGGAAGCCGTTGACGCTGGATGACACACGGCTGGCCTGGGCGATATTGGTCTTGATGCCGCCCGGGTGCACGGTGGTGGCCGACACGCCGCAGTCCATCAGGTCCAGTTCCTGCCGCAGCGATTCGGTGAAGCCGCGCACCGCGTACTTGCTGGCGTTGTAGGCGCCCATGCCGGGCTGGGCGAAGATGCCGAAGATGCTCGATGTATTGACCACGTGGCCGTCGCCGCTTGCCTTCAGGTACGGCAGGAAGGCCTTGGTGCCGTACACCACGCCCCAGAAGTTGATGCCCATGATCCATTCCAGGTCGTCGTAGCTCATGCCCTCGACGGTACTGGACAGCGCCACGCCGGCGTTGTTGAAGATCAGGTTGATGCGGCCGTGGGCCTCGGCGGCCGCGGCGGCCCACGCGTAGACCGCGGCGCGGTCGGCCACATCCACGGTGTGCTGCGTGATGCGGGCCTGCGGTGCGGCGGCCATGGCCTGGGCCACGGTCTGCGCCAGCCCGGCCTCGTTGCGGTCTGACAGCGCCAGGTGGCAGCCCTGCCGTGCCAGCGCCACCGCCAGCGCACGGCCGATGCCAGAGCCGGCGCCGGTGATGGCGGCAACCTTGTTGCGGAAGTCCTTCATGTCCGGTCTCCTTCCGGTGATGTCGTTCTTTTGGGTGTGAATCGGGGGGAATGCGCGTGTGCATCAGGCACCGGCGACCGTGGCGATATCGGCCGACCCGGGCTGCATTGCGGTCTCGTCCGGCAATGCGTGCCGCACCGGGTACAGGTCGTATTCGGTCATGCGGAAGCTCGCCGTAGCGCGGCGGAACTGCCAGGTGAAGCCCGGCCACAGCGTGGTGTTGCGGCCGCTGCGCGGGTCGATGTACCAGCTGGCGCAGCCGCCGGCGGACCAGATCGCATGGCCCAGCCGCCCCTGCAGCCGTTCGTTGAAGCGGCGCTGCACCGGCTCGCGCACGTCCACCGCCTGCACGCCTTCGCGGCGCATCTGCTGCAGGGCGTCGACGATGTAGGCCACCTGCGACTCGATCATGAACACCATCGAGCTGTGGCCCAGGCCGGTATTGGGGCCGACCACGAAGAACAGGTTGGGGAAGCCCGCCACGGTGGTGCCCAGGTAGGCCTGCGCGCCGTCGCGCCAGGCATCGACCAGGTCCACGCCGTCAAGGCCCGAGATCACGCCGCGCGGCATCGGGTCGGTGGCATGGAAGCCGGTGCCCAGGATGATGCAGTCGGCGGGCCGGCGCGTGCCGTCGCGCAGCACCACCGCGTCGCGCTCCACGCGGGCAATGCCGGTGGTGACCACGTCCACGTTGTCGCGCGTCAGCGCCGGGTAGTAGTCGTTGGAGATCAGCACGCGCTTGCAGCCGATGGTGTAGTCCGGCGTCAGCGTCGCGCGCAAGGCAGGGTCGCGCACCTGCCTGGCCAGATGGCGGCGCGCCACGCGCTCCACCACCTTCATGATCCTGGGATGCAGCACGAAGCCCAGCACGCGCGATTCCAGCATCCAGTAGATGCCGGTGCGCACCAGCGTCTGCGTGAACGGCAGGCGGCGGAACAGCCAGCGCTCCGCCGCGCTGACCTCGCGGTCCGGCTTGGGCATGATCCACGGCGGGGTGCGCTGGTACAGGTCCAGCTGCGCCACCTGGGGCGCGATCTGCGGCACGAACTGGATCGCACTGGCGCCGGTGCCGATCACGGCCACGCGCTTGCCGGCGAGCGCATAGGCGTGGTTCCAGTGCTGCGAGTGGAAGCACTCGCCCTCGAACGAGTCCAGCCCGGGGATATTGGGGTAGGAAGGACGGCTCAGCCCGCCCATGCCGGAGACCAGCACGCGCGCCCGCACCACCTTGCCGTCGGCCATCTCCAGGCGCCACACCTGCGCGGCCTCGTCCCAGGCGGCGTGGCGCAGTTCATGGTGCAGCCGCAGGTGCGGGCGCAGGCCGAAGCGGTCGGTGCAGCCTTCCAGGTAGGCGCGGATCTCCGGCTGGGTCGAGAACATGCGCGACCAGTCCGGGTTCGGCGCGAATGAAAAGGAATACAGGTGCGACTGCACATCGCAGGCGCAGCCCGGGTAATGGTTGTCGCGCCAGGTGCCGCCGACTGAGCCGGCCTTTTCGAAGATCAGGAAGTTGCGCTCGCCGCGCTCGCGCAGCCGTATCGCCATGCCGAGGCCGGCAAAGCCACTGCCGATGATGGCAATGTCTGTGTGCTCAAGGGCAGGGGATGCCTGCTGCGGCAACTCCGCGGGTGCATTCATGGGCGCTCCTCACCGTTATTACAGTGTTTATTGTGACATTGATTGATGTCATCGTAGGAAGCGCAGGGCAGGTGGTCAATGCCGTGAGTTGAAGGATGGTTCTAATTTCTGGGGATTTCCAGCGGCGTTTCACGCACATAAAACAAGGTGATGCCACCCCGCAGGCGCTTGCGCCGTGGGATTCGGTCGTGCGTTTGAAACCGGGAGATTTTTTTCAGGCTTCGCGGATCACGAAGGCGTGGCCGCAATATCGGGGCGCTAGGCCGCCTGTCCCTTGCGGCGCCAGCCGTGCGGCGTTTCACCGGTCCAGCGCTTGAAGGCGTGGGTGAAGGCACTCTGCTCGGAATAGCCCAGCCGCATCGCGCACTGCGCCAGGCTGATGCCGGGATCGGCAAGATACTGCTCCGCCAGCGCGCGCCGCACGTTATCCACAAGCTGTGAATAACTGATGCCCTGCGCCTGCAGCCGCCGCTGCAGGGTGCGCACGGGCATGCCCAGGTGCGTGGCCACGTCGGCAATCGGCAGTTCGCCCTGCGGCAGCCGCCCGCTGATATAGGCACGCGCCTGCGCCAAGGCGTCGGCCCCGGCCGGCGCGATCTGCTGCAGCTGGGTATCGGCGATGCGCGTCATTTGGGCCTGCATGCCCGCGTCGGCCTGCAGCGACGGCAGGTCGAGCAAGGCCCGTTCGATATGCATGGCATGGCGCGCGGCGTTGAAGACCACGGGGCAGCCGAACACCTCGGCATGCAGGCGGGTATCGGCCGGCGCGGGATGCGGGAATTCCACCTGGGTGGCCACGTACTGCTCACCGATCAGCCAGCGCGCGAACACCACCCAGGTTGCCATGTGCAGCTCATGCGCATGGCGCGACAGCGGGCCATGCCGGGCTTCCCAGGTCATGCAGGCGGCCTGCGGCGTTTCGATCAGGCGGGTGCCGCCGATATCGTTGGCCAGCACCTCATAGCGGATGCCTTGCAGGATGGCGTCGCGCACGGTGGGCGTGGTCAGCACCACGTAGCCCATCTCGGCATAGTGGCGCGGCGCGAAGGCGGCGCCGGCGCGCAGGCCGACATCGGGATCGCCGGTGACCTGCTCCAGCCAGTCGAGCAGCGCCAGGTAGGCGGCACCGGGAATGCGCGTGGCGGTCTGCGCACCGGTGGCGTGCAGCAGCTCGGGCGGCACGCCGACGGCGCGCAGCTGGTCGGCCGGGGCAATGCCCTGGCGCGCGCCGTGGTCGAGCACGGCGCGGAGGTAGGCGAGCGAGACGGTGCCCAGTGCGGTGCCCGCTTGCGCACCACTGGCACCGCCGTCGAGCTGGTTGGCGCGTGGCATCAAATCACCTGTCGTGCGGGATCAAGACCGGGCACCGATCTTTATCCAAACTCCGGGTAGCGTCAATGCGGGCCTGCCCCCGCCTGAATACAAGAGACCGACGCATGGAGACAATATGGCCCCCAATCATCCACACCGCCGTGCGGATGCCGATGCCGAGGCGCTGCACGCGCTGACGCGGCGCGGCTTCCTGAAAGTCGGCCTCGGCTTCTCGGCCGCGCTGGCCTGTACCGCGCTGGTGCCGTCGCTGGCCGGCTGCTCGTCGGCAGATCCCGCGCCGCAGGCCGGCATGACCTGGCTGCGCCCGCAAGACGTGGCGATGTTCCGCGCGCTGCTGCCGGCCATCGTCACCGAGCTGGCCGAAGCGCCGCCGCCGCGGCGCGCGGCCCTGGAGCAGGACGCGCTGCGCAATATCGACGCGACCTGCGCTGCGATGGGCGCGGGTGCGCAAGCCGAGCTGCGCAAGCTGTTCGGCCTGCTTGCCAGCATGCCGCTGCGCTGGGCGCTGACCGGCATCCGCCAGGACTGGAGCGCGGCCACGCCCCCGCAGGTGCAGGCCTTCCTGGCGCGCTGGCGCGCCAGCCGCCTGGCCACGCTCAATGCCGGCGCGGTGGTACTGGTCAAGCTCACCAGCGTGGGCTACTACGTGCTGCCGGCCGCGTGGGCGGGCAGCGGCTATCCCGGCCCCAACGCGGCCGTCTACAAGGCGCTGCACGCCTGATCCCCGACATGGCCATCGACAATCTCTACGACGCCGGCATCGCCGCCGGCTGGAAGGTACTGGACGCTGCCACCTTCACCACCACGCGCACGCTGGATGCCGACGTCGTCATCGTCGGCAGCGGCGCGGGCGGCGGCATCAGCGCCGAGGCGCTCAGCCGCGCCGGCCTGCGCGTGGTGCTGCTGGAAGAGGGCGCGCTGCGCACCTCGGACAGCTTCCGCGACATGGACGAGAACCGCGCCTATCGCGAGCTTTACCAGGAGGCCGCGGCCCGCACCACGGCCGACGGCGCCATCGCCATCCTGCAGGGCCGCTCCGTCGGTGGCAGCACCACGGTCAACTGGTCATCGAGCTTCCGCACGCCGCCGCAGACGCTGGCGCACTGGGCCACGCACCACGCCGTCACCGGCCACAGCGAGGCCGACATGGCGCCGTGGTTCAGGAAAGTGGAAGAGCGCCTGGGCATCGCGCCATGGGCGATGGCGCCCAATCCCAACAACGACGTGCTCAAGCGCGGCTGCTCGACACTGGGCTGGGAATGGCACGTGATCCCGCGCAACGTGAAGGGCTGCTGGAACTCCGGCTATTGCGGGCTGGGGTGCCCGGTCAATGCCAAGCAGTCGATGCTGGTGTCGACCATCCCGGCGGCACTGGCCAGCGGTGCGACGCTGGTGCACCGCGTGCGCGTGCGCACGCTGGACCATGACGGCAAGCGCGTGCAGTCGGTCACCGGCGAAGCGCTGGGCGCGGACGGCTATACGCCCACCGGCGTCGGCGTGGTCGTGCGCGCCAAACACTTCATCGCCGCCGGCGGCGCCATCAACACGCCGGCGCTGCTGCTGCGCTCGCGCGTGCCGGACCCGCATGAGCGGCTGGGATTGCGCACGTTTATCCACCCGGTGAATATCAGTATCGCGAAAATGCCAGAGCGCATTGATCCCTATTATGGCGCACCGCAGTCGATCGCTTCCGACCACTTCCAGTGGAAGGATGGCGCCACCGGGCCGATGGGCTACAAGCTGGAGGTGCCGCCGATGTTCCCCGGCATCAGCGCGGGCGTGCTCAACGGCGTGGGCGAGGCGCTGCGCCGCGACATGGCGCAACTGCCCCATACCAACGCCATGCTGGCACTGCTGCGCGACGGCTTCGTGCCAGAGAGCACGGGCGGGCGCGTGCGGCTGGCGGCCGACGGCAGCCCGCTGCTGGACTATGAGATGAGCGACTACGCCTGGGACGGCGTGCGGCGCGCGTGGCTGAGCATGGCGCAGGCGCAGTTTGCCGCCGGCGCGGAGCGGGTGCGGCCCGCCCACCTGGACGCCGCCGAGTACCGCAGCTGGCCCGAGGCGCGCGACGCCATCGCGCAACTGCCGCTCAAGCCGTTCCGCACCGCGCTGTTCACCGCGCACCTGATGGGCGGCTGCGGCATGAGCGACGATGCGCGCGGCGGCGTGGTGGACAGCCATGGCAACCACCACCAGCTGGCCAACCTGTCGGTGTTCGACGGCTCGGTGTTCCCGACCAGCGTGGGGGCCAATCCCCAATTGTCGGTGTTCGCGCTGACGGCACAGAATGCGCACGCGCTGGCACGGCGCCTCACGTCATGAGGTATTGGCCGCGCAAGCCTGCAATGTCCTGCGTTGCAGGCATCCGGCATGGCTGCTCGATGCAGGCTGCGGGCGACATTGTTGTGCGATTCCCCACGCCAGTGGCGCAATTAGAATGTCCACTCCAATTCAGCTCTTGTGAAACGCTCGAAGCGCTGGATAGGCTTCGTACAGCTGTTTCAAGCATCCGTATGCCGTCAGAGCAGGGAGCGGAACAGCGTAGCAAATTGCTAAGGGGTTTACGGCAGCAACAACGAGAGACGCCCCCATGAAGACCGGCAAAAGCTCGGCAGGAGACACCAAGGCCCGGATTCTCGACGCCACGGAAAAGCTGTTTACCGAGGTCGGCTATGAAGCCACCTCGCTCAGGCAGGTCACGTCGCGCGCCATCGTCAACCTGGCCGCCGTGAACTACCACTTCCGCAGCAAAGACATCATGATGCACGCCGTGCTGAGCCGGCGGCTGGACCCGCTCAACGCGCGGCGCCTGGCGCTGCTCGATGCGTGCGAAGCGCGCTGGCCCGGCAACAGCATCCGCTGCGAACACGTGATGGGTGCGCTGTTCGTGCCCGCGCTGCAGATGGCACGCGACCCGTCGGTGGGCGGGCCGTCGTTCCTGCGGCTGCTCGGGCGCGTGTATTCGGACACCTCGCCCTTTATCCAGCAATACCTGCTGGAGCACTACGCCCCGGTGTACGGGCGCTTCTTCGACGCCTTCTCGCGCGCCATTCCGGGGCTGCCGCGGCATGAGCTCGGCTGGCGCCTGCAGTTTGCGCTCAAGGCGCTGGCCGGCGTGCTGGCCGGCGAAGAACTCACCAACCTGCTGCCGGCGTTCACGCAGGGCCGGCAGATGAGCGATGCGCACGTGCTGGCCCAGCTCACCGCCATGGTGGAAGCCGTGCTGAACGTGGCGCAACCCAGCGCGGATGAGTTCTCGGCGCTGCAGTCGGTGTTCGAGCTCGGCGAGCAGCAGCAGGCCGAGCAGCGCGCCAGCAGGCTGGCCGCTGCGCAGTCTGCCGATGACCCGGGTGCCAGTTATGCCGCAATGGCGGCAACGATGGGCGATGCGGCCAGCCAGACCGCCGCCGCCCTCGGCAAGGCCCGCATCAGCGCACGCACCGTGCGCAATGAGGGCACCAAACGCGCAGCCGTGACCAGCATGCCGGTCCGCGCGCGCGAGCAGACCGTGAGCTTCCCCAGCAACCCGCTGGATGACTGGATGCGAATGCGCACCAGGACATAGCGGCGCGCGCCGCGCCCGGTTACCGCCGGGCCGGCGCCACCGCGCTCACGCAAACCTGAACCGTCGATCCATCCAGCGAGGCCACGCACAGGCCCCGCGGACCCCGTGCGCCTTATCGGATTTTCCAAGGGCGCGGCGGTGGCCCCGTTCGTCCCTGCGTTGCCCGCGCTCCGCCTCCTGGCGGACATCTTGAGGAGGAAGCTGCCATGTCGATCCAACCGCTTTACCTTGCCGCCGTCGCCGGTGCCGTCATCGGACTGCTGGCCGCACCGCTGGCCATGCCCCCCGTGGCCATGGCCCAGACGGCCACAACCACCGCCGCCGCGGGCACGGGCTATGACGGCCAAACATCCGCACAGCAAGCCGCACTGTTCTCGCGCCAGGTCGCCAGCGGCGAACTCGCGCGGCTGTCCGATGAGCAGGTGCTGGCCGTGTTCCAGGCGCTGCAGCCGGATGCGCTGCTGAAATGGGCCCGTGCCGAGATGAACCGCTATCCCGAGTACGAGTACTGGATGTCGCGCCAGGAGCGGCTCAACAACCAGTGGCAGGACCAGCCCGCCAAGATGCAGATCCGCTACCGCCACCAGCCGCGCCAGCTCTATGCCAAGTGGCTGCCCGGCGGCGCGCAGTCGGGCCAGGAAATCATCTACGACGAGACCCGCCGCAAGGACGAGATGTACGGCCACCTGGGCGGCGTGCTGGGCTTCACCTCGATGTGGATCGCGCTGGACGGCACCCTGGCGCGTTCGCAGTCCAACCACACCGTGCGCGACCTGGGCTTCCAGTTCGTGCTGTCGATGCTGGAGCGCGATGCCAGGTCCCTGCGTGCCGCCGGCCTGTCCGAGAAATACAGCAAGGCCGAGATCGTGCAGGAGCAGGGCGTGCGCATGGTGGCGCTGACCTGGGACCTGCCGGCCGGCGCGCCGCAGTACTACGCCAAGAAGGTGCAGCTGATGCTGGACCTGAAGCATCCCTATATCCGCGTGGAAACGGCCTGGGATGCCGACGGCAACATGGTCGAGAAGATCGTGTTCGACAAGCTGGTGCGCAAGACCTTCGAGGCCTCGGCGTTCGATCCGGCCAATCCTGACTATCGCTTCTGATATCGGCAAAGCGGCGCGCACCGTGCGTTTGAATCGGTGGCCGCGCCGCTTTGCCGCGCAGTCTGTGCAACACCCGCAATCCACAGCCACATGCGGCATGCACGCCAGGCGCGCCTGTTTGGAACGGCCGCTCTATTGACGCAAAAACACGCGAGCGGCGAGAGTCGCCGCACCCGGGAGGGATCCGGCCGCAGAGCCGGACACCAGATCCAGAAACAGGGGTCGCCAGGAAAAAATCAGGAGACAGGCAATGACCATGTCGATGCTTCGACGCAGTACTTTGGTTTTGACAGGGGTGAGCCTTGCCGCGGCGCTGGCCGGCTGCGGTGGCGGCGGCGGCGATGAAGAGGCGCCGCGCGCCGGCACGCAGGCACCGCAATGCGCTGACACGGGCACGTGCCCCGCGCAGGGGCCGGTCACCATCGGCGGCCCGCCGGGGTCGTTGTGCCCGGCGGCACTGGACTACAGCACCACCTTCACCGGCGGCTCCGGCGCGGGCGAACTGGTCAAGCTGCGCTTCGACACCGCGGCCCGCACCTACCAGCTGGAGATCATCGAGTCGCCGGTGCCCAAGCAACCCGGCAGCGTCAGCCCGACGCGCGCGGGCGTGACCTTTACCGGCACCTTTGCCAACATGACCTCGCTGCCGACTGCCGAGCAGAACCGCTGCGCGGTTGCGCTGCAGACAGCAACGGCGTCTGACGGCACCTCGCAGGCGAATATCGACAGCGCGAAGCCGCCGGTGATCTTCCTGGGCAACGGCGTTGCCGGCGGCGGCATCCCGGGTGCCACCATCTCCTATCCGGGCGTGCTCGGGCTGGGCGCGATCCCGGCCACCACGTTCCCGTTCTACCCGGTGCTGGCATTCGCGCAGACCGAGACCGACTTCACCAAGGTGGCCGGCAGCTACAACCTGCTGGGCTACCACCAGGTGCCGTCCGGCGGCTCGCTGACTTCGTCGAGCCACTTCACGCCCGCGACCGCGCAGACCACCGAGACGCTGAACGCCGACGGCAGCTGCACCGCCGCGGCCGGCAGCTGCCTCAGCACCGGCAACAGCTGGAAGCTGCGCAGCGCCGATGGCGCCTTCGAAAGCAGCAATGCCGATGGCAGCCGCCGTTACCCGTCGTTCCAGAGTGCGGCCATCACCAGCAACAACGCCAGCCGCGCCAAGGGGTTGATGGTGGTGGGCAAGCTCAACGGCGCGCTGGTGCCGCTGCTGGTGCGCACCGGCTACGCGCAGATCTCGCTGCTGCCGCTGACGGTCAATGTCGACGACGAATCGGGCCTGGCACTGATGGCGCCGGCGAAGGCGCTGGCCAGCGGCCGGCTTGACGGCGGCTATATCGGCTCGGGCAGCGACTTTGTCTACACCGCCTCGCTGGTCAAGGGCGCGCGCGTGGAGCTGCTGGACCCGATGACGATGAACCAGACCGGAGCCTTCCAGCTCGACTTCACGCAGAACGCGCCGGGCATGATCGCCACCACCGACAACAGCGGCACCACCGGTGCGCTGATTGCCAGCGGCCGGGTGTTCAGCCACCTGTCCGGCGCCGGCAGCGCCAGCCCGACCTTCCGCGTCGGCGTGCTGGCAGCACCCTGAGTCCACCAAGAACACACAAGACCGAGGAGACCACGCCATGCAACCCCATCGACTGATCCTGCCGCGGGCCTCGCGCCCATCCACGGTGCCGGCGCGTGCGCTGGCCGTGGCCGCCGCCGCCATGCTCGCCGCCTGCGGTGGCGGCGGCGGCGACGACGCGCCGTCCACGCCGGCCGCCGTGCAGACGCGGCTGTGCCCGGCATCGCTCGACTACACCACCACCTTCACCGGCGGCACCGGCTCCGGCGAGCTGGTGAAGGTGCAGATCGACACCACCAAAAAGACCTGGCAGGTGACCTTCGTGGATTCCTCGGTGCCGCGCCAGACCGGCACCGTGCAGCCCACGCGCAGCGACCCCACCAACGGGCAGAACGTGATGCGCGGCACGCTGAAGGCGGAGACGGGGTTGCCGACCGAGAAGCTTAACCAGTGCGCGTTCGAGCTGAGCGGCGCCAGCCTCGATCCGACCCGTCCGGCCAAGCTCTTTGTCGGCGAAGGCGTGGTGGGCGGCACCATCCCGGGCGCGCGCATCCAGTTCAACGGCGTGCTGGGCGCCGGCGCGGTGCCGGACACCACCTTCCCGTATTTCCAGTTCATCGGCTTCGCGCAGACCGAGACCGACCTGTCGAAGATTGCCGGCCAGTACAACGGCACGGGCTTCCACGAGGTGCCGTCCAAGCAGTTCCAGCTGGTGGCGCAGGACTACCGCATGGCGCTGGCTGCCGATGGTTCGTTCACCGTCTGCGACAACGCCACCAACACGTGCGAGCGCAAGGGCAACAACTTCGTGCCGCAGGCGAGCGGCGCGCTGCTGTCGACCAACTACAAGGCCGAGAGCCAGCCGCCCACGCTGGGCGGCACGCTGGGCAAGGCCTACCTGATCGTGGGCAAGCTGCGCGGCCAGCTGGTGCCGATCATGATCCGCGTGGGCTATGCCAATGACACGCTCGCCAACGGCCCGCTTGGTGCCGACGACGAGATCGGCATCGGCATGATGGCGCCGGCGGTAGCGGTCAGCGAGGGCACGGTCAACGGCGAATACGTCGGCGTCGACAGCAACTTCAACTACCGCGTGACGGCACTGATCGGCGCCGCGGCCACCATGATGGATCCGTTCCGGCCGCACGATGCGTCGCTCGCCATCCCGTACCGGCTGGACTTCTCGCAGCAGGTGCCCGGCGTGGTCCGCACTTCGCGGCGCGATGCACCCGCAGGCTCGCCGCCGACCGGCAAGCTGATGTTCACCGGCGGCGTGTTCGGTTTCCTGGAACAGCGCGACAGCGGCCCGTACTTCACCGTCGGCGCATTCGTGCAGTAAGCACGCTACCAGGCCCGGGCCATTGCAGCCCGGGCCACTGCGCCACGATTCGACCATACAGAGACATCCAATGCCGGGGGACACAAGATGAAAACCATACGCCTCACGCTCACACTGATGCTGGCCGCGCTGGCCAGCTTCGCCCTGCCTGCCCATGCCCAGAAGAAGGGCGACAACGTGGTATCCGCGGGCTGGTTCCATATCCAGACCCACGGCCAGAGCGGTCCGCTGACCACCACCTTGCTCGACGTGCCGATCAACTACCCGCTCGGGCTGCCATCCAGCTTCACCGCACCGGGCAGCAGCATCTCGTCATCCAACGCCAATACGCTGGGGCTGACCTTCAGCCACTTCGTCTCCGACCATATCGCGATCACCGCGGTGGGCGGCATCCCGCCGGAGTTCAAGCTCTACGGCCACGGCGAACTGATCCCGCCCGGCCCGGCCGGCGCGCTCGGGCGCCAGAGCCTGGGCGATCCGTCGCTGAACCCCATCGTCACCAAGGCACGCCAGTGGAGCCCGGCGGCGATGGTGCAATACCACTTCCTCGATCCGGGCACGCGTTTCCGCCCGTTCCTGGGGGTGGGGGTGTCATACAACTTCTTTACCAACATCGAGGTCAATCCGGCGTTTGCGAGTTCGGTCAACAACAACCTCGGCGCGATCCTGGCGGCGGGGGCGGGCATCCCGGGGCCGACGTCGGTGAGTGCGGATGCATCGTCGTCATGGGCGCCGGTGTTCAATATCGGCGGCACCTACAACTTCGACGAGCATTGGGGGCTGACGGCGGCGGTGACTTATATCCCGCTGAAGACGACGTCGACGATGACGATCAAGGCGGCCGACGGGACCGTGCTGTCGACGTCGAAGACCAAGCTGGAGCCGAATCCGCTGGTGTTCTTTTTGGCGGCTTCGTACAAGTTCTGACGGCTGAAAGAAGAAAAGCCAGCGGCAGTACCGCTGGTTCTTGATTGACCGATTGTGGTCTCCCTCTCCCGCTTGCGGGAGAGGGGAGCAAACCAGCGGCGCGGGAAGCGCTGCAGGCTGACCTTACTGCGTGACGGTGCCCGACGTAGCAGGCGTCCCCTGCTGCGCCACCGGACTGCTCTCCTGCAAGCCACCGCCCAGCGACCGGTACAAGTCGATCGCATTGTTCAGCCGCAGCTGCCGCGCCTGGATCAGCGCCTGCTCGGCAGTGAACAGCTGGCGCTGCGCATCGAGCTCGTCCAGGTAGCTGGCGATGCCGCTACGGAAGCGCAGGCGCGCCAGTTCATAACGTGCCTGTTCCGCGTTGCGCACCTCTTCCTGGCCGGTGACCTGGTCTTCCAGCGTGCCGCGCGCCACCAGTGCATCGGCCACTTCCGCGAAGGCCGTCTGGATGGTCTTCTCGTAGTTGGCGATCTGGATGTTCTTGCGCACATTGGCCAGGTCCAGGTTCGACAGGTTGCGGCCATAGTCGAAGATCGGCAGCACCAGTTGCGGCGCAAACGACCACGCGCGCGTGCCAGCATCGAACAGTCCCGAGAACGTCGGGCTGATGGTGCCCGCGCTGGCGGTCAGCGTGATGCGCGGGAAGAACGCCGCGCGCGCCGCGCCGATATTGGCGTTGGCCGACAGCAGCAACTGCTCGGCCTGGCGGATATCGGGGCGCTGCTCGAGCAGCTCCGACGGCAGGCCGGCCGGGATGTCGCTGATGATGCGCTCGTCCGACAGGCGCACCGGCGCCGGAAGGTTCTCGATGCTGCCGATGGGCTTGCCCACCAGTACTTCAAGCGCGTTCTGCGCCTGCGCGCGCTGGCGCGCCAGCTGCGCCGCGGCCACGCGGGCCTGCGCCACCAGCGATTCGTTGTCGCGCAGGTCCAGCGCCGAGGTGGCGCCCGCCTCGAAACGCTGCTTGGCCAGGCCGTAGGTGCTTTCACGCGCCTTCAGCGTGTCGCGCGCCAGGTCGTACTGCTCGGCGAAGGAGCGCTCGGCCAGGTAGGCCTTGGCAACTTCCGACACCAGCGAGATCTGCGCCGAGCGGCGTGCCTCTTCGGTGGCGAAGTACTGCGCCAGCGCGGCATTGGACAGGCTGCGCACGCGTCCGAAGAAATCCAGCTCATACGACGTGATGCCCAGGCCCACCTGGTAGACCTCGGTCACGCCGGGCTGGCCGAGCACCGTTGCCGACTGGGCAGCGGTGGTGCGGGCCCGGGTGTAGCCGCCGGTCGCGTTCACCGTGGGCAGCAGGTCGGCGCGCTGCACCTGGTACAGCGCGCGCGCTTCCTCGATGCGCAGCGCGGCGGTGCGCAGGTCGCGGTTGTTTTCCAGCGCGGTCGCGATCAGCGTCTGCATGCGCGGGTCGCGGAAGAACTCGCGCCAGCCGATGTCGACGGCGCGGCGGGTCTCGCCGCTCTTCACCTCGGCGGTGGCGTAGCCCTCGGGCGCCACCGGGAAGCTGTCTGCCACCGGCGGGGCAGGGCGGTCATAGTGGGGCGCGAGCGTGCACCCCGTCAGAACGCCGGCCACCAGCAGCAGTGTGGTCAGAGTCTTGGTCATGTTCAGATTTCCTCTTTCGGCTCGTGCCACTTCTGGTCCAGCATGCGCTGGCGCGCACTGCCCTTGAAGCGCTTGCGCACCACCACGAAGAAGACCGGCACCAGGAAGATCGCCAGCACCGTGGCGGTGATCATCCCGCCAATCACGCCGGTACCGATGGCGCGCTGGCTGGCCGAACCCGCACCGGTGGCGATCGCCAGCGGCAGCACGCCCAGGATGAACGCCATCGACGTCATCAGGATCGGGCGGAAACGCAGGTGCACTGCTTCCAGCGTGGCTTCGATCAGGCCCTTGCCCTGCGCCTGCAGGTCTTTGGCGAATTCCACGATCAGGATGGCGTTCTTCGCCGACAAGCCGATCGTAGCGATCAGGCCCACCTTGAAGTACACGTCGTTGGGCATGCCGCGCAGCGTCACGCCGAGCAGCGCGCCGAGCACGCCCAGCGGCACCACCAGCAGCACCGAGAACGGGATCGACCAGCTTTCATACAGCGCGGCCAGGCACAGGAACACAATGATCAGCGACAGCGTGTACAGGATCGGTTCCTGCGAGCCGGCCAGGCGTTCTTCATAAGACTGGCCGGACCACTCGAAGCCGAAACCCGGCGGCAGCTTGGCGAAGTTCTCTTCCATCACGCGCATGGCTTCACCGGTACTGCGGCCCGGCGCGGCCTGGCCCGCCAGCTTCACCGCCGGCATGCCGTTGTAGCGCTCCAGGCGCGGCGAGCCCATCACCCACTTGGAGGTCGCGAACGCGGCAAACGCCACCATGTCGCCGTTGCTGTTGCGCACGCGCAGCTTGGTCAGGTCGTCCGGCAGGCGGCGGTCCGAGCCTTCTGCCTGCACGATCACCTTGCGCACCCGGCCTTCATAGATGAAGTCGTTGACGTAGTTCGAGCCGAACGCAATCGACAGCGTCGAGTTGATGCTCGCCACCGTGACGCCGAGCGCCTTGGCCTTCTCGCGGTCGATGTCGATCTGCAGCTGCGGCGCATCTTCCTGGCCTTCGGGGCGCACGCCCATCAGCACCGGGCTCTGCGCGGCCATGCCGAGCATCATGTTGCGCGCTTCCATCAGCTTGGCGTGGCCCTGGCCGGTGCGGTCCTGCAGGCGGAAGTCAAAGCCCGAGGAGTTGCCCAGCTCGGAAATCGCCGGCGGGTTGAGCGGGAAGATAATCGCGTCCTTGATGAACGACAGCGCGCCGAAGGCACGGCCGACCAGCGCCTGCGCGGTCTCGCCGTCGCCGGTGCGCTCCTTCCAGTCCTTCAGGCGCACGAACGCGATACCGCCGTTCTGGCCGCGGCCGAAGAAGGAGAAGCCAGCCACCGTGATCATCTGGTCAACCACCTTGCTTTCCTTCTGCAGGTAGTAGTCCTCGATCTGCTTGAGCACGCCGATGGTACGGTCCTGAGTGGCGCCGTTGGGCAGCTGCACCACGGTGATCATGTAGCCCTGGTCCTCGTCGGGCAGGAACGACGACGGCAGGCGCTTGAACAGCACCACCACGCCGACGATGATGACCGCGTAGATGATCAGGTAGCGGCCGGAGCGCTTGAGGATGCGCGCGACCACGCCCTGGTAGCTGGTGGCCGAACGCGCGAAGGTGCGGTTGAACCAGCCGAAGAAGCCCGTCTTCTCATGGTGATGGCCGGCTTCCACGGGCTTGAGCAGCGTCGCGCACAGCGCCGGGGTCAGCGTCAGCGCCAGCAGCGCCGAAAACGCCATCGACGAGATCAGCGACAGCGAGAACTGGCGGTAGATGTTGCCCACCGAGCCCGAGAAGAATGCCATCGGGATGAACACCGCGGTCAGCACCAGCGTGATGCCGACGATGGCGCCGGTGATCTGGCCCATGGCCTTGCGCGTGGCTTCACGTGGCGAGAGTCCTTCCTCGCTCATGATCCGCTCGACGTTCTCGACCACCACGATGGCATCGTCCACCAGGATACCGATGGCCAGCACCATGCCGAACATGGTCAGCACGTTGATCGAGAAGCCGAACGCCAGCAGCGCGCCGAACGTACCCAGCAGCGCGATCGGCACCACCAGAGTCGGGATCAGCGTGGCGCGGAAGTTCTGCAGGAACAGGTACATCACCAGGAACACCAGCACCACGGCTTCGAGCAGGGTCTTGATCACTTCCTCGATCGAGATCTTGACGAAGGCCGAGGTGTCGTAAGGCACCGAGTACTGGTAGTCCGCCGGGAAGTTCTTGGACAGCTCTTCCATCTTGGCGCGCACCGCGGTGGCCGTGGCCAGCGCGTTGCCGGTCGGGGCCAGCTTGATGGCGATGGCCGCCGACGGCTTGCCGTTGGTGCGGGCCTGGGTCGAGTAGTCGGCGCCGCCCAGCTCGACCCGGCCCACGTCCTTGATGCGCACCGAGGACCCATCCGGGTTGGTGCGCAGCAGGATGTTGCCGAACTGCTCAGGCGTGGTCAGGCGGCTTTCGGTGGTGACGGTGGCGTTGAGCTCGGTGCCCTTGGGCGAGGGCGTGCCGCCCAGCTCGCCCACGGCGACCTGGATGTTCTGCTCGCCCACCGCGGCGGTGACGTCGGTCGGGGTCAGGTTGTAGCCCGTCAGCTTGGCCGGGTCCAGCCAGATCCGCATGGCGTACTCGGTGCCGAACAGGTCGGCCTGGCCCACGCCCGGCACGCGGCGGATCGAGTCGATCACCTGCGCCGAGACATAGTTGCCGAGCTGGATCGCGTCAGCCGTGCCGGACTTGGACGACACGGTCAGGAACATCATGTAGTTGTTCCCGGCCTTGTCCACGCGCACGCCCTGCTGGCGCACTTCAGCCGGCAGGCGCGCTTCCACGCGCTTGAGGCGGTTCTGCACTTCGACCGAGTTCAGGTCGACGTTCGAACCCGGCGCGAAGGCGATGGTGATGCTCGCCAGGCCGGACGACTCGCTGGTGGAGTTGTAGTAGAGCAGGTTAGGGGCGCCGTTGAGCTCCTGCTCGATCACCGAGGTGACGGAATCCTCCAGCGTCTTGGCCGACGCACCCGGGTAGGTGGCGGTGACCGAGATCGTCGGCGGGGCGATGTTCGGATATTGCGCGATCGGCAACTGCAGGATCGCCAATATGCCGCCCAGCATGATGATCAGCGCGAGCACCCACGCGAACACCGGCCGGTCGATAAAAAACTTGGCCATAAACTGGCTCCCTCTTGGTCTAGCGGTCTAGCCGTATTTGCCGTATTGGTGGTACGGCAGGGTTCAGCCTTGCTTGGCGTCAGACTTGGCTTGCTGCGGGCCCTCGGCCTTGGGGGCCGAGGCCGGCGCCGCCGGGGCGGAGGCCGTCGCCGCGGCCGGTGCCGAGGCCCCGGCCGGCTTGAACGGCACCGCCTTGGCCGGCGCACCGACCTTGACCTTCTGCAGGCCCTCGACGATCACCTTCTCGCCGCCCTTCAGGCCTTCGGTCACCACCCAGCGGTCGCCAATGGCCTGCGGCGCCTTGACCGGCACCGCCGCGACATTGCCGTCCGTGCCCACCACCATCACGCTGGCACCCTGCGCGCCGCGGATCAGCGCCCGCTGCGGCACGGTCAGTGCGTTCTCGTCCACGCCCTGCTCGATCTTCACGCGCACGAAGGTGCCCGAGAGCAGCTCGCGCTTCGGGTTCGGGAACTGCGCACGCAGCGTGATCGCGCCGGTGGTCGGGTCGACCGTCATGTCCGAGAACAGCAGCTTGCCGGTGTGCTCGTACTCGCGGCCGTCTTCCACGAACAGGCGCACGTTGGCGCCGCCGTTGACGCCCTTGACCACGCCGGACTCGATGGCGCGGCGCAGGCGCGTGACTTCCGAAGCCGGCTGGGTGAAGGTGACCCACATCGGGTCGACCTGCTCCACCAGCGCCAGCTTGGTCGCCTCGCCCTTGCCCACCAGCGCGCCCTCGGTCACCAGCGCACGGCCGGCGCGGCCGCTGATCGGCGCGGTCACGGTGGTGTAGCCCAGGTTGATCTGGGCGGTGCGCACCGCCGCCTTGGCCGAAGCCACGTCGGCGTTGGCCTGGCCGGCGGAGGCCACGGCGTCGTCGTACTCCTGCTTGCTGACCGCGTTGACGGCCACCAGGGGCTTGTAGCGGTCGGCCTTCAGGCGCGCCGAGACGGCATTGGCCTCGGCGCGCTGCAGCGCGGCCTGTGCCGAAGCCAGCGTGGCCTGGTAGGGTGCCGGGTCGATGCGGAACATCACCTGGCCGGCCTTCACTTCGCCGCCCTCGGTGTAGTTGCGCGACAGCACGATGCCTTCGACGCGAGCACGCACTTCGGCCGTGCGTATGCCTTCCAGGCGGCCCGGCAGTTCATTGACGACGGCGACCGGCGACGGCGTCACGGTCACCACACCCACTTCCGGCGGGGGCGGAGCGCCGCCTTCGGCCTTCTTGTCGCCACAGGCAACAAGCGCCACGGCAGACAGCGCCGCTAGTGCATAGGCAGCAACGCAACGGATACGTTGGGACTTCCTCATCGATAACCCCATGATGGCAATTTGAGATCTGCCGCATCGTCCCGACCTGTCATCCGACAAACGGAAACGACACAGCCCGCCGCACGGTTTGCGGCGGACAAAAGCGTGATGCTAGCCACAATTCGCGGCGTCGCAATGTCAAATGCGACGAACGGTGGCTTTTATGTAACGACTGGATTCATGACCGGCTGGCCTGCGGCAGGGATTGCCAGCTGTGCTGGGTATGTCACAGAAGGCGGCTGGCCGAATGCCGGGCAAGCGCGTATTATATATACATTCAAGCATGTATGTTAAGTCGATGTTGCAGAAGGGCCTTTCGGCGCACAACCTGCGCAGCGGGGCCGCTGGAATACGGATCCTGGCCCCGGTCAAACCCAACCGGCCAGTCCGAATTGCCTCCCTACCCGTTCGGAATCACGGCGCAAACCGCCGGCTCGGGTTAGGATGCGCGCCGTCGTGTCGGCTCGCAAGCTGCAAGCACATTGGCATGTGACGACAACGACCCGCCGGCGCGTGCGCCGGCCCGTGCGGCTGCCACAGCGGGGCCGCACCCAGGGAGAACTAACAAGGCTGGCCATGACGGCTCGATCGCGTCATGCCGCCGGCACCAGAGACAAAAATGGTCAGACGTACCAAGGAAGAGGCGCTTGAAACGCGCCACCGGATTCTCGACGCGGCCGAAGCCGTGTTCCACGCCCGCGGCGTGGCACGCCCGTCGCTGGCCGACATCGCCGAGGCGGCGGGTGTCACGCGCGGCGCGATCTACTGGCACTTCAAGAACAAGAGCGATGTGTTCGCCGCCATGTGCGACCGCGTCAACCTGCCCGTGGAAGCGCTGTGCGACCCCGAGCGGCTCGCGCGCCAGGAAGACCCGCTCGGCGGCATCCGCGACATCTGCGCCTATGTAATGCGCCAGACCGTGGTCAACCCGCGCTGGCGCCGGGTGTTCGAGATCATCTTCCACAAGTGCGAAATGGTGCAGGACAACGGCGCCATCTTCGAGCGCCAGCGCCAGTCGCACCAGGAAGGCCTGATCAAGATGCGCGAGCACCTGCGCCTGGCCCTGGAGCGCGGCCAGCTGCCCGCCGACCTGGACCTGGACCTGGCCGTCAACGCCTTCCATGCCGCCATCGGCGGGGTGCTGGCGCACTGGCTGTTCTCGCCGCAGGACTTCGACCTCGACGCCAACGCCGAGCGCATGTCCGACGCCTTCATCGATACCCTGAAGTTCTCACCGGCGCTGCGCCACGGCTACGTGCCGCGCCCGATGGCGGCGCTGGACCGGGAACTGTCCACGCTGTGCCAGCAGGCCTGCCCGAACGGCCAGCCGGGCGGGCTCGATACCGGCGACCTGGTCCCCTGAGCCGCGCGCTCAGCCGCGCATGGCCTCGCGCCAGCGCGCCAGGAATGCGCGCTTGCGCATCGCGTCCTGCGCGGCCAGCAGGCCCGGGCCGACGCTGATCGGCTTGAGCGCGTAGCCCAGCCGCTCGGACAATGCCGCCGCGGTGTGCACGCTGTCGGTATCGGTGCGGATGGTGTAGAGCTGCGAGGTCGACTTGGCCAGCAGCGCCTGGCCCTCGCGCGAGAGCAGGTAGTCCAGCCACAGCCGCGCCGCATTGGGCCGCGGCGCGCGCCGGGCAATAAACGCCACCCGCGACATCACCAGGGTGTAGTCGCGCGGGGCGATCACGTCGATGGCCGCGCCACGCTCCATCAGCGACAGCGCGTACGAACCCAGCAGGTTGTAGCCCATCACCAGCTCGCCGCTGGCGATGCGCTCGATCATCTCGGCAGTGGACGCCGACAGCTGCACCCCGGCGCGCCCCAGCGCCTGCGCCAGGTACCAGAACTCGCTGCCCATGCGCGCATCCTGCTGCGCCAGCAGGTAGCCCACGCCCGAGCGCTCCACGTCATACGTCACCACCTTGCCATGCCAGCGCGGCGCGTGCTCCTGCAGCAGCCGCGCCAGCCCGCTGCGGCTGCGCGGCGGGCGCATGCCGGCCAGGTGGTGGCGGTTGTAGACGATCACCGCGGGCTCGAAGGTGGTGCCCCAGGCCTCGTCGCGCCACACCGCCCAGCCGGGCAGGCCGCCGCGCTCGGGCGAGGCGTAGCGCTGCGCATGGCCGTCGTTGACGAGCTTGATCTGCAGGTCCATCGCCGTGCTCCACAGCACGTCGGCGAAGGCCGCACCGGGCGCGGGCCGGCTGCCGCCCAGCGCCGCGGTCTCGGCCAGGAAGCGCTGGTTCAGCTCGATCGTGTTGAGATCCTGGTAGTGCACGCGCATGCCCGGGTAGCGCGCCTCGAACGCGGCGATCAGCGGCTGCGCCACTTTCAGGTCGGTCGATGCATAGACCGTGACCATGCCTTCGCGCATGGCGCCGGCGATGGTGGCGTCATACCCGGACGGATACCCCGGCGGTGGCGCCGGGGGCCTAGACTGGGCATGAAGGGGCCACGCAGCCGACAAGGTGGCGCCGGCCAGCAGCGATGCGCCCAGCAGGCGGCGGCGCTGCCCCGAGGCAGGCGGCTCGCAGGCGCACGGCAGGGACGGCGGGGGTGGACGCGTGGGCACGGTGGTCGGAAACGGAAGAACTGCCTGTGGAAGGGAGCGGGCGCACGGACAACACGCGCCGGGACCAGCGGGGCGGGGGTATTATAGGCGCCCGCGGCGGGCGCGCTCCATCGGTGCAGCCCCCTGTTGTGCGGGCGTTTTCCGCCGCCGCGACTGAAACATGGACCAAACCGGCAGAGGAGGAGACCGGCATGCGCATCCTGCTGGTGGAGGATGAAATCGAACTGGCACGCTGGGTCGCCCGCGCGCTGGAGCAGGGCGGCTTTGTGATCGAGCATGTCGCCGACGGGCTGCAGGCCGAGGCCCGCCTGCAGGCCGAGGAATACGACGCGGTGCTGCTCGACCTGCGCCTGCCCGGCAAGGACGGGCTGGCCGTGCTCAAGTCCATGCGCGCGCGCGACGACCGCACCCCGGTGCTGATCCTGACCGCGCAGGACACGCTGGACGAACGCGTGCGCGGCCTGAACCTGGGCGCCGACGACTACCTGCCCAAGCCCTTTGCCATTGCCGAGCTGGAAGCGCGGCTGCTGGCGCTGATCCGCCGCAGCCGCGGGCGCGCGCATCCGCGCTTGCAGTGCGGCACGCTGGTGTTCGACGGCGAGACCCGCAGCTTCACGCTGGACGGCGCCCCGCTGGCGCTGACCCCGCGCGAATCGACCCTGCTGGGCGCGCTGCTGGCACGCAGCGGCCAGCCGCTGACCAAGGCGCAGCTGCTCGACAAGGTGTTCTCGCTCGACGCCGATGTCTCGCCCGACGCGATCGAGGTGCTGGTCTACCGGCTGCGCAAGAAGCTGGCCGGGCACGGCGTCACCATCGTCACCCTGCGCGGCTTCGGCTACCTGCTGGAGCCCGAGGCCGGGCGCTGAAGATGGCGCGGCGCCATCGCGTCCCGTCCTGGCGCCGCGGCAGCCTGCGCCGGCAACTGCTGTTGCTGCTGGTGCCGGCGCTGGCGGCGATGATGGCGATCGACACCTGGCTCACCTACGGCACCCTGCGCGACGCCGCCAACACGGCTTATGACCGCTCGCTCTATGGCTCGATCCGCGCCATCGACAGTGCCATCGGCATGGCTGGCGACAACGTCCAGCTGACCCTGCCCGATGCCGCCATGGAGATGTTCGAGACCGCGGCGCAGACCCATGTGTTCTACCGCGTGTCGACCGAGCGCGCCGGCCAGGTCGAGACCGTCACCGGCTACGACGACCTGCCGCTGCCTGCCGGCCCCCTCGTCAACAACCAGCCGCGCTTCTACGACGCCGAATATTTGGGCGAGGCCGTGCGCATCGCCGCGATGGCGCGGCCGGTATACCGCCCGGACGCGCGCATGCGCGTGATCATCCAGGTGGCCGAGACCGCCGAGCCGCGCACCACGCTGATCGGCACGGTCTGGCGCAGCGCGCTGGCGCGCGACCTGCTGCTGATCCTGCTGAGCGCCGGCATCCTGGTGGGCGGCGTCACCTACGTGCTGCGCCCGCTGGCGCGCGTGCGCGACGACGTGGAAGCGCGTTCGCCGGACGACCTGGCCCCGCTCACGTTCGAGCGCGTGCCCGCCGAGGTGCGCCCGCTGGTCGACGCGGTCAACCTGCACGTGTCGCGCTCCGCGGCGATGGCGCAGTCGCAGGCCCAGTTCATCGCCGACGCCGCGCACCAGCTGCGCACGCCGCTGGCCATCCTGAAGACCCAGGCCGAATACGCCCAGCGCCAGCTGCGCGCGCCCGACCCCGAAGCCGCGCGCCAGGCCGCTGGCGAAGCCGTGGGCGGCATCGTCACCCAGCTGGAGCAGGCCGCGCGCCTGACCAACCAGCTGCTGGCGCTGGCGCGGGTACGCCAGCACCACGGCGAAGCCGCCCAGGAAGCCGATGGCATCGACATCATCGACGCCGTCACCGTGGCCGAGCAGGTGGCGCTGGACTACTTGCCGCTGGCGCGCGGCAAGCAGCAGGACTTCGGCTGGGAGCCGGTGCCGGGGCTGAAGCTGCCGGTGCGCGCCGACCCCGCGCTGCTGCGCGAGGCGCTGGCCAACCTGGTCCACAATGCAATCCAGTACTCGCCACGCGGCAGCCGCATCACGCTGTCGGCCAC
The DNA here is from genome assembly GCF_058792255.1 of Cupriavidus sp. CPT47-8839-RL05A. Taxonomy (NCBI): domain Bacteria; kingdom Pseudomonadati; phylum Pseudomonadota; class Betaproteobacteria; order Burkholderiales; family Burkholderiaceae; genus Cupriavidus; species Cupriavidus sp. CPT47-8839-RL05A. Next base: position 54,441 of record NZ_JBYTEG010000030.1, read on the forward strand.
GCGCGCCGACCAGACCGCCTGCCTGGTGGTGGAAGACGATGGGCCAGGCATTCCGGCCGAAGAGCGCGAGAAGGTCTTCGCGCGCTTCTACCGGCGCGTGGGCAATGCGGAGCCGGGCTCCGGGCTGGGGCTGGCGATCTCGCGCGAGATGGCGGCGCGCTTTGGCGGCACGGTGGAGCTTGGCGACGGCTTGCAGGGCACCGGCGTGCGCGCGGTGCTGAAGCTGCCCATCGGCGAATAACCCCTAACCATATAACTCCTCCGCCACCGTCGGATGCAGCTGCACCGTGGTCTGCAGGTGCGATTCGCGCACGCCCAGCCGCAATGCCACCGCCAGCGTCTGCACGATCTCGGGCGCGGCGTCGTCCATCAGGTGCGCACCGAGCACGCGCCCGCTGCGCGCGTTCAGCACCAGCTTGAACATCGACTGGTGGGAGGTGCCGGCAAAGCGGTTTTCCAGCGAGACAAAGCGCTTGACCACGGTGCGGATGCGATCGGGCTTGCCGGCGGCTGCGATCGCCTGGGCCTCGGTCAGGCCCACGGCGCCGATGGCGGGCTCGCAGAACACCGCGGTGGGCACGAAGTCGAAATCGGCGCGTTCGCCGCGCCGGCCGTACAGGCGGTCGGCCAGCCAGCGGCCCTGCGCGGTGGCCACCGGGGTCAGGTGCAGGCCGTCGACGGCGTCGCCGAGCGCGTAGATGCCGCGCACGTTGCTGCGGAACTGGCGGTCCACGCGGATGCCGCCCTTGTCGCCAAAGTCCACGCCAAGCGCCTCGAGCCCGAAGCCCTGCACGTTGGAAATGCGCCCGATCGCCGCCAGCGCGGCCTGCGCGCGCACAGCCTCGGTCTGGCCCGGGCGGTCGGTGGGGCGGTAACACACTTCAACCGCGCCGTTGGCCTGGCTCAGCAGGTGCACCCTGGCGTTCAGGTGCAGGCGCACGCCGCGCGCGGTCAGTGCCTCGGCCAGCGACCGGGAGATGTCGTGGTCGAAGTGGGGCAGCAGCCGGTCGCCGGCAACGATCAGGTCTACCTTGACGCCGTAGCGCGACAGGATCGAGGCCTGCTCCACGCCGATGTAGCCGCCGCCGATGACCGCGATCGAACCCGGCACGGTCTGCCAGGTGAAGACGTCGTCGGAACTGGCGGCCAGTTCGCCGCCCGGGACTTCGAGGTCACGCGGGCGCGCGCCGGTGGCAATCAGGATGCGGCGCGCGTGAATGGTCTCGTCGCCGACGCGCACTTCGTCCTTGCCGGTGACCAGCGCGTCGCCGCGCAGGATTTCCACGCCGGATTCGTGCAGGCGCTGGGTGTAGCCCGCGTTCAGCCGCGCAACCTCGGCATTGACGCGCACGATGGCGTCGCGCCAGTCCTCACGCCCGCCGGTATGCGACAGGCAGCCCGACAGGATGGCCGACCAGCCGGCGCCGTAGGACAGCATCTTCTTGGGCACGCAGCCGCGGTTGACGCAGGTGCCGCCGATGGCATCGCGCTCGACCAGGATCACGCGTGCGCCGTGCGCGGCGGCACGCCGCGCGCAGGCCACGCCGCCCGAGCCGCCGCCGATCACCACCAGGTCTGCCTTGCGCACCTTGTCGTTGCGCCGCGTGCGGCCGTCGCGCACGCGCGGCACCTGCTCCACCGGCGGCGCCGCGCTGACCTCGCGGGCGCGCCGCGGTTCCTTGGCCCCGGCGGGGGTTGTCTGGCGCTTAGTCATCCATGCCTCCTGTCGCGGCACGCGGGCCGCATCGACAACAATCAGGCCAGCGCCAGCAAACGAATCACTAGGCAGCGGGCCGCAGTTCGGTATTCAGGATCGACGGCCACTCGCGCAGGAAAGTTTCCCCGTCGCGGCGGCCCAGCTCGTAGGCGTGCGTCATGGCATCGGGCCGGGTGTAGTCCCAGCTCGAGATCGGCACGCGCTGCGAGGGCTGCAGGTACAGGCGGCGCTGGCCGCCTTGCTCAAGCACGAAACGGCGCGGGCGCGGATACAGCCTTGTCACCAGCACCAGCACATTGCCCGGGGTGGCATCGAGCGCGTCCACGGGCACGTTGTCGACCAGCCCGCCGTCCAGCACCGGGCGGCCGCCGCGGCGCAGCACCGGCGTGAACGGCGGCGTGGAGGCCGACTGCAGCAGCAAGTCGGCCAGCTGCTCGGGCGAATCGCAGTCCTGCGCGCGCACGAACTCCGGCCGGAAGCCCAGCTTGCGCCCCAGCCGCGGGTGCAGCGTCTTGAGCACATGCTTGTCGATGTTGTACGCCAGCAGCCCCGCTGCCACCGCCAGGCGCGGGCCGCTCCAGCGCGGGATATGGGCCACGCCGATGCGGATCTCCGGCGCCTGCTGCAGGTGCGAGAGGCGCCCGTCGGCGAAGATCGTCAGCAGCGCGGTGCGGTAGATGCCGTAGTGCGGGAACACGCGCTCATTGCGCAGCAGGTTGCCCCAGTAGGCATTGCGGCGGTTGTTGGACAGCACCTCGCGGTAGTAGTCCATGGTCTGGTGCGAGTCGTGCGCATAGACCATGCACGCCGTCGCCGCACCGGCCGAGATCGCGGCGATCACGCGCGGGCGCAGCTCCAGTTCCGGCGCGACCGTGTCCCACCAGCCCGCCTGCCACCAGCAGCGGTTGCCGCCGCCGGCAAAGACGACCTGGTCGAAGGGATGGGTGTGGCCGGAAGTCATGGACGCTGGCGTTGCGAGCGGATCAGAGCAGGGCGTAGGTGGTGGTGGCCTGCACCGCCAGCTTGCCGTCGGTGCCAGTCAGCTTGATCTCGCCGAACACCACGGTCTTGCCCAGGCGCAGCACGTTGGCGCGCACCAGCACGTCGCCGTCGATCACCGGGCGCATGAAGTTGGTGGTGAGCGTGACCGTGGTCATCGGGCGGAACGCGCCCAGCGCGCTGGCCACGGCGACGATCATGGCGGTATCGGCGGCGGACATCAGCACCTGGCCGCAGACCACGCCGCCCGCATGGCGGAACGATTCGCTGAACGGCAGGCGCAGCGTGACACCCTGGGCATCGACGGCCTCGGCACGCAGGCCGAGCTGGCGCACCCATGGCGCCAGCACGCGCTCCAGCGTGGCATCGATATCGGTGAGGCTGAATTGCGGTGCGGCTTCGGACATGGCGCTCCTGGTTCTGGCTGGCCGCACCGTAGCCGTCCTGTGACGGACCGCTACTCTGTCTCCTCCGGCGCGACGCGATGTTTGAGGCAATGATACAGGGGGCCGGTGGCCAGCACCACGAAGGCCATCCGGATCACGTGGAACGCGGTCACCAGCGGCACCCCCACCTCCAGCACCTTGGCCGTGATGCACATCTCGGCAATGCCGCCCGGCGTGGTGCCCAGGATCACCGTGGCCGGGTGCGCGCCCGACAGCGCCGCCAGCCCCCAGCCGAGCAGCGCCGACACCACCAGTGCGATCACCGTGTACAGCGCCACGCCCGACAGGAAGCGCGGCGCGGTATGCAGGAACTCGCGCGAGAAGCGCACCCCCAGCGAGACCCCGATCAGCAGCTGGCCGGCACGGCTCATCCAGGTGGGGATGGCCGACAGCTCGATCCCGGACGCGGTCAGCACCGCCGCGGCCAGCAATGTGCCGATCACGAACGGGTTGGGCATGTTCAGCCGCTTCACCAGCAGCGCCACGCCCAGCGTGATCGCGACCAGCGCCAGCAGCCCCGGCGCGCTGACCACGCGCGGGCCGGGGATATAGGGGTCGAGCCCGTGGATGCCGCCGTACTGGAAGATGGCCGGCACGGTCACCACCACCATCAGCACCCGCAGCGAATGCGCGGCCGCCACCTGGTCGATACGCGCGCCGTTGCGCTCGGCCAGGTTGGCCATCTCCGAGGCGCCGCCGATGGCGGTGGAGAAGAACGCGGTCTTGAAGGCCACGCCGGTGGTCCGCCGCAGCAGGATGGCACCGCCCGCGCCCAGCACCAGCGCGAACAGCGAGCCGGCAATGATGTAGGGCAGGTACTCCACCAGCCGCGCCACCACGTCCGGCGTGAAGTAGAGCCCGAGCGACGCGCCAATCACCCACTGGCCCGCATTGCGGGCCTGCGACGGCGCCCGCAGGTCGGCCCCGGCCATGCGCGCGGCGGCCACGGCCAGCAGCGGGCCGATCATCCACGGCAGCGGGGTATGCAGCGCGGAGCAGAGCAGGGCGGCGGCCAGCCCGAGCGCCAGCGTGGGCAGCGCGGACAGCCAGGGGTTGGAGAAGAGACGCATGGTTCAGCGGCCTGGCACGGAAGCGCCGGCGCCTTGTTGTTTTGGAAAACGAGAGACGAAAGACAAGAGGCCCGCACACCATTGGCGTGCGGGCCTCGCAAAGCTTACCGCAAGATCGCGTGCATCAGGCCGCGTTGTCGGCCTGCGCGTGCGCCGAGGTGCGGGTCGCGTGCCAGCGCAACAGGCGCGGGATCACCACCACCGCCACGGTCAGCGCCAGGATGGTGGCCGAGATCGGCTGGCGCAGGAACAGGGTCCAGTCGCCCTGGCCGATCGACAGCGCATTGCGCAGCTGCTTCTCGGCCATCGGCCCCAGGATCATGCCCACGATCACCGGCGCGGTGGGGAAGTCGAAGCGGCGCATCACCATGCCCAGCAGGCCGACCACGAACAGCAGCAGCAGGTCGAACCACGACTGGCGGATGCCGTAGGCGCCCAGCCCGGCGAAGATCAGGATGCCGCCGTACAGCAGCGGCGTGGGCACGCGCAGCATGCGCACCCACAGCCCGATCGCCGGCAGGTTCAGCACCAGCAGCATGACGTTGCCGATATACAGCGACGCCAGCAGGCCCCACACCAGGTCGCCCGAGGTCTGGAACAGCATCGGGCCCGGCTGCAGGTTGTAGTTCTGGAACGCGGCCAGCAGGATCGCGGTGGTGTTGGAGGTGGGGATGCCCAGCGTCAGCAGCGGGGCCAGCGTCGCGGTCACTGCGGCGTTGTTGGCCGCTTCGGGGCCGGCCACGCCTTCGATCGCGCCGACCTTGCCGAAGTCTTCCTTGTGGTCCGACAGCTTCTTCTCGGTGGCATACGACAGGAAGGTCGGGATCTCGGCGCCGCCGGCGGGGATCAGCCCGAACGGGAAGCCGATGAAGGTGCCGCGGATCCACGCCGGGATCGAGCGCTTCCAGTCCGACTTGTTCATGTGGACCGAGCTGAGCTTGTTGAAGGTGCCTGCCGGCTGCGGGAAGAACGCGTTGAACAGCGCCTCGCCCACCGCGAACAGGCCCACCGCCACCACCACGATGTCGATGCCGTCGTACAGCTCCTGCACGTTCATCGAATAGCGGGTCTGGCCCGACAGCGAATCCATGCCGATCAGGCCGATGCCCAGGCCCAGGAACAGTGCGGTCATGCCGCGCAGCAGCGACGAGCCCAGCACGGCCGAGACCGTGGTGAAGGCCAGCAGCATGATCATGAAGTACTCGCCCGGGCCGAACTGCAGCGCCACGTCCGCCGCCACCGGCGCGAACATCGACAGCATCACCGTGGCGATGGTGCCCGCCACGAACGAGCCGATCGCCGCGGTGGCCAGCGCCGGGCCGGCGCGCCCGTTCTTGGCCATCAGGTTGCCTTCCATGGCTGTGACCATGGTGGAAGACTCGCCCGGCGTGTTCATCAGGATCGAGGTGGTCGAGCCGCCGTACATCGCGCCGTAGTAGATGCCGGCGAACATGATCAGCGCGGCGGTCGGTTCCACCTTGGCGGTCAGCGGCAGCAGCATCGCCACCGTCAGCGCGGGGCCGATGCCCGGCAGCACGCCGATGGCAGTGCCAAGGAAGCAGCCCACCAGGGCCCACATCAGGTTGATCGGCGTGATGGCCACGGCAAAGCCGTGCATCAGCTGGTTCAGGGTATCCATTCGAAGACTCCTTGCTGGACGGGCGGGCGGGCTCAGAAGCCGGCGATGGGCAGCAGCGGCAGGTTGATGCCGAGCAGGAATTCAAACAGCGCCCACATCGGCACCGTGATGCACAGGCCGATCAGCGCGTCGCGCACGATGCGGCGGCTGCCGTAGCCACGCGCCACGCACACCATCAGCAGCGTGGAAGCGATCACGAAGCCAAGCGTGCCGATCAGCGCCATGTTCAGCACCAGGCCCGCGGCCACCCACAGGAAGCCGCCGAAGTTGTGCGGCGCGTTGGGCAGCTCGGCATCTTCTTCCGGCATGTTGCGAAAACCGCCGCGCACGCCCTGCCAGGTCAGCAGCGCGCCGCACACGGCCAGGCCGACGGCCACCAGCGTGGGCACGAAGCGCGGCGACAGGCCGGCGTAGCCCTCGTCGCCGGAAATGCCGGACAGCCCGAGGAAGAAAAACAGCGAGAGCGCCAGCACGGCAATGCCGATGGCGAGGTGCGAGGGTTTCATGGAGACTCCTTGGCCTTTGTCGCCAGCATGGGTGCTGGCGTCCGCGACGCTGGCAGGTGCTGCCCGCGCGGCGGCAGGGCCCGGCGACATATGGTTATTTGTCTGGTATCGCAGGTGGACACCGGGCCCTGCGCCGTTTTCCCCCCGCCGGGTTCACCGGCGGGGTTGGCAGGCACGACAGGTAAAGCAGGTTGATGCGGTACTGCCGGTTTGGGTGCTGCCGGCAGTACTTACTTGGCCACGCCCAGTTCACGCAGCGAGCCGCCCAGGCGGGCCGATTCGCTGTCGACGAACTTGCCGAACTCGTCGCCGGTCAGCAGGAACGGGGTCCAGTCATTCTTCTGCAGCGTGTCCTTCCAGGCCTGGCTCTCGGTGGCCTTGACCACCGCGTCAATCATGGCCTTGCGCTGCTCGGCGCTGATGCCGGGCGCGCCGTACACGCCGCGCCAGTTATAGATCTCGACGTTCACGCCTTGCTCCTTGAGCGTCGGGATATCGGCGGTGCGGTCCTTGGAGGTCACCGCCAGCGCGCGCATCTTGCCGCTCTTGATGAAGGGCAGGAATTCCGACACACCGGCAATGCCCACCGTCACGTGGCCGCCCATGATCGAGGCCGAGGCTTCGCCGCCGCCCTGGAACGGCACGTAGTTGATCTTCTTGGGATCGACGCCCGATTCCTTGGCGATCAGGCCGGCCAGGATGTGGTCGATCGAACCCTTGGAGCCGCCGCCCCAGCTGACGCTGCCCGGGTTGGCCTTGAGCTGCGTGGTCAGGTCCTTGATCGACTTGATCGGGGAGCTGGCCGGCACGGTGATGACCATGGTGTCGGCGAACAGGCGTGCGATCGGGGTGGCGTTCTTCAGCGTGACCGGCGGCTTGTTGGTCTCGATCGCGCCCACCATCACCGCGCCCACCACCATCAGCGCATTGGGGTTGCCCTTGTCGGTATTGACGAACTGCGTCAGCGCGATGGTGCCGCCGGCGCCGCCCTTGTTGTCGTATGAAGCGGTCTTGGCCTGGCCCGCGGCAATCATCGCGGCGCCCAGCGAGCGGCCGGTCTGGTCAAAGCCGCCGCCGGGGTTGGCGCCGATCATGACCTTGACGCTGTCCAGCGCAAAGGCCGGCGCGGCGGCGAAGGTGGCGGCAACGGCGGCCGATGCCATCACGGCATGGGCCAGGCGGGAATAGGTACGGCGCATAGCGGTCTCCTGGTGTTACCGGGGATGCGCCATGCCAGCCTGCTGGCAGCCGCGATCCGACCCGGGCGTTCCGGCTGCCACTGCGTTGCGGGGGACGGGAAGACAGCCTGGCGGACTGCGCGCAAGGCGCAGTGCCGGTGCTTGTCTCCTGTCCGGCGCGGCGGGGCGTGGCCGGGACTGTTCTTGGACTTTTGGTGAACGTCAGACCGGAATTACCGGTCATGGGGCGGATTCTAGGCGGCGGAAACTGTCAAAAGGCTGTCAATTGGGGGGAGAAATGGTCGGGGTTTACGTGGATGGCGCCCCGGCATGCCGCCGGTTTGCGCCCCTCTCCCACTGAGGGGAGAGGGAGCAAACCTCGAGACTAGCTCGAGCCGCTTGGGAGCATTCGGCCTCACGCCGCCGGCTTCGCCTGCAGGCACGGGTCCTTGCGCGCCACCGCCGGCACCACCACGGCCATGTCGAACTCGCCGTCGGCAGGCGGGTTTTCCACATACCCCACGCTGACCACCTGCCCCACGCCCGCCCCCAGCCAGCGCGGCACGCCGATGTCGCGCCGCACGTGGCCGTTGCCGGCGATCAGCACCGCGCCGCGCTGCGCGTAGGGGCGCAGCGTCTGCGCCATCACCGCATCGCGCGCGGCCTGCGCCGCCAGCATCCCGGGCAGCATGGCCTTGGGGAAATTGCCGCAGTGGCCCAGGTCCAGCACCGCCGTCTGCGCGGCCACGAGGTCGTCGGGCAGCGCACCGGACAGGCCCAGCTGCTGGCGCTCGCCGGCCGGGAACAGGCTGTCCAGTCCGCCGCGCACGATCTTGCCGGCGTCGGCGCGCGACAGGTTGGCCGCCACCAGCGGCAGGTCGTACTGCAGCGCCAGCGCCACCACCGGCCGGTACAGCGGCCATTGCCAGGCACCGCCCCCGGCCTGGGCGATCAGGTAGTCGGCATCGCGCGGGCGCTCGCGGCGGGCGCGCTCGATATCGGGCTGGCGCTCGCGGTCGAACTGCTCCATGGCGATGGCCGGGCGCCAGCCTTGCTCGATGGCGCGCGTCAGCGCGGCCAGGCGCTGCTGCTGCGCGGCGGCGTTGTCGTGGACCTCGCCCAGCAGCACGTAGGACTTGCCGGCGAAGGCGGCGCTGACCGCCTCGGGAGCGGGGCGCGTGGCCGCACAGCCGGTAGCGAGCACAGCAACAGCGGCGGCCAGCATGCTGGCGACAGGCAAACGCAATGACATCACCAAGATCCTTTCCTCATCTCGTTGTGGTGGTGGGGCCGGCGGCCTGCTGCCCCGCCTGCTCCGGCACATACACCATTGACCCATCCTTCATCCGATAGGCTACGCCAGCCTTGATGCCGTCGCCCGAACCCACCTGCCCGCTGGCCTGGTAGCGCACCACCTTCTCGCCCTGGCGCGACACGATCTCCATATTGGGCTTGCCCGGGTTGGTGATGATGGTCACGTCGTCATGCGTGAACGGGTTGGCCGGATTCTGCGCGATCGCCACCAGCAGGGCGGCGATCACCACCAGGAACACGTCGATCAGGTTGACCACCGACAGGATCGGGTCGTCGGCTTCGCTCTCTTCCAGGAACTTCATTCCGCGGGCTCCCATTGCGGCCGCGACTGGCGCAGCCACACCAGCTCCTCGGCCAGCCAGCGGCGGCGCACATTGACCACCCAGAAGGTGATGCTGGCCGCGATCAGTGCCAGGATCACCGCGGAGAAGGCAATGGTGAGATTCTCGCCCACATTGGCCAGGTTGCCGCCGGACAGGCCCTTGAGCGCCGGACCCATCGGTATCATGGTGGCCACCAGCCCCAGCATCGGCGCCACGCGCGTGGCGATGCGCGGGCGTTCCAGCAGGCGGTGCGCGGCAACGTCGAGCGCATCGGCATTTGCCACCTTGTGCCGGCGCGCCCACGTCACCAGCACGTAGCCGCGCCCGCTTTCAATCGGATGGCGCGCGCGCAGCCAGGCCTGCATGGCGAACTCGCCCAGCGCCCAGAAGGCATACAGGAACAGCAGCGCGATCAGCGCCAGCGTCGGGATCAGGAACAGCTGGCCGACGTCGTACATCAGGGTTTCAAGCAGGGTAGGGGTCATGATGGGTCGTTTTCAAGTATTCAATGGATGCTTTGGCCAACCGTTCAACGCGGTCCCGGTATCCAGCTGCCGCCGGCAGCCGCCTGGCGGCGCCGCGCGCTGATGGCGCCGCCGGCAGCCGCCTGGCGGCGCCGCGCGCTGATGGCGCCGCCGGCGATGGCCGCGGCCAGCGCGACGGCGCCGGCCAGCCACGACAGCACCGGCACGATGGCGGCCGCGGGCGGCTGGCGCTCGACCAGCTGCATGCCCTGCACGGGCTGGGGTTGGGACTGGTTCGGCGCTGGCGGCGGCACCGGTGCGGGTTCGGCCGCAGCGGGCCTTGCCGGCGCGGCAGGTTTGGCAGCGCGGGGCGCCGCCGGCGCCTGCATGCCGAAGCCGTCCTGCCACGCCTGCGCATCGCCCTTGCGGTAGGGCATCACCTGCATCACGGGCACGTCGAGCTTTTCGAACTCGGCCTTGCGCCCCTGCGGGTTCAGCATGATCTGGCCGTTGATGAGCACGTCGACCAGGCGCCTGCCTTCGGGCATGGCCATGCGCAGGATGCCGTCGGCATCCATCACCGGGCCGTAGAAGGTGAGCACGCGCGCATGGCGGGCTTCCAGGCGGCGGATCAGGTCGTCGATAAAGGCGCTGTCCAGCCCCGAGACATAGGCCTGGTGGATGGCGATGCCGATCACCGGGCCGCTGCTGCCGGACGCAGCCAGCGCTTCTTCCGGCGAGATGGTGATGACGTTGGCCAGCTTAGGATGGTAGTAGGCCGCCTTGGGGAAGGCGACCGGTGCCGGGATATCGCCGTCGGCGCGCAGGCGGAACTGCTGCGCGGCCAGCGTGCGCATCATCGCGCTGAAGTTGGCACGGCCGCCGTTGACGTAGTACGCATGCAGCTGTGCGGCAAGCTTGTCGTCAACGCCGTGGGCCTCGTAGCGGTCGGTCGCCACCAGCCGGGCTCGGTGGCCGCGACGCCGGTCTGGCGCACATCGCCCCACAGCCAGTACTTCTTGTCGAACAGGTTGTTCACCGACAGCGCCACGCTGACGTAGCGGTTGAAGCGCGACCACGCCTGCAGGTCGACCACGCCGTAGCCCGACGGCTTGAAGTAGGTGAACGAGGTATCGTCGGTGCGCGTGACCGGACGCGCGCCGCGCCAGCGAATGCCCGCGCCCCGGCCCGGCGTGCGCTCCCAGCTCAGGCCCGCGCTCGCGCGCAGCGGCGACACGCTGTTCAGCGGCTGGCCGGTCTGCTCGTTGTTGCCGTGCGCATAGGCCACCGCGCCGTCGACGCGCCATTGCGGCAGGAAGCGCCACGTGCCGCGCCATTCGGCGCCGTAGATGCGCACGCTGGTCTGGTTGCGGTACTGGTAGGTCGCGCGCAGGCCGGGCAGGCAGGCCGGGTCGGACGGGCCGGCGGTCTGGCCGAAGCCGCTGTCGATGCCGTTCCAGTTCAGGCCCAGCTCGCCGCCGGCCTTGCGACCGTGCATCAGGTCGGAGGGATCCCTTAGATCAAAGGATGTGGCGGCAGTACCACATGTGTGCAATGTTGGAGACCGGCCCAGCAACCCGTTGCAAACTTTATTTGCGACGGTGTTAGCGCCTCGCTAACATACCCATGTACGCCATCGAGTTCACCAAGCAAGCCGTGCAGGCCTTGAAGGCAATGCCCAGGAACGTAGCGGCAAGGATCCGCGCAAAGATCGATGCCCTTGCCGTGGATCCCTATGCTCCGAACCCGAACGCCACCAAGCTCGCCGGCCGCGATGGCTACCGGCTGCGGGTGGGTGACTGGCGCGTGCTGTACCAGATTGAAGACGGCCGGCTAGTAATCCTGGTGCTGGCGGTCAGTTCCCGTGGAGGCGCCTACCAATGACCGAAATCCAATTCATCGAGCGGGATGGCCGTCGCGAGTTTGCGGTGGTGCCAATCGAGGTCTGGGAACGCGTGAAGCATCTCATCGAAGCTGCCGACGACGTCGCCTTGTTCGATGCTGCCAAGGCCGAGGACGATGGCTTCCGGGTGCCTGCCGCGGTGCTGGACGCCGAGCTGGCGGGAGATCACCCAGTGAAGGCCTGGCGCAATTACCGCCGGATGACACAGGACGCGCTTGCCCGGGCCTGCGGCCTGAGCAAGCCCTATCTCAGCCAGATCGAGAACCGCTCCCGACCCGGCAGCCACGACGCGCTGCGGAAGCTGGCGAAGGCGCTGGACGTACCCTGGGAGATGCTGGCAGACCAGGGAGAAGGCTGAGACGAGGTTACGGGGAGCAAGAAAGCCTCAGTGCTGCTTCACCGCTTCCCCAGGCGCCTTCTCCGGCAGCTTGTTCCCCTCCGAATCGATCTGCAACGGCCCCGTCCCCGAGAACCGGTCCAGCGCGAGGTAGATCACCGGCGTGATAAACAGCGTGATCACCTGCGAGAACAGCAGGCCGCCAACCACCGCCAGCCCCAGCGGCTGGCGCAACTCGGCACCGGCGCCCAAGCCGAGCGCGAGCGGCAACGCCCCCATCACGGCAGCAAAGGTCGTCATCATGATCGGCCGGAAGCGCAGCAGGCACGCCTGCCGGATCGCCTTCGCCGGTGTCATCCCTTGTTCGCGCTGCGCCGCCAGCGCGAAGTCGATCATCATGATCGCGTTCTTCTTGACGATGCCGATCAGCATCAGCACGCCGATCACGGCGATCAGCGACAGCTCGACATTGAAGATGAACAGCGTCAGCAACGCGCCAACCGCCGCTGAAGGCAACCCCGCCAGGATCGTCAGCGGATGGATATAACTTTCATACAGCACGCCCAGCAGCGTGTAGATCACCGCGATGGCTGCCACCAGCAGCACGATCTGCGTCGCCTGCGACGACTGGAACACCGCCGCGTCGCCGCCCCAGCTGGTAAAGATCGAGCTGGGCATGGCGATCTCCTGCCGGTAGCGGTCGATGCGTGCCGAAGCATCGCCCAGCGCCGCGCCCGGCGCCAGGTTGAACGACACCGTCACCGAAGGCAGCTGTCCCTGGTGGTTGACGGAGATCGGCCCGACCCGGCGCTCGGTGGTGGCGAAGGCTGAGACCGGCACCATCTGGCCGGTCTTGCTGCGCACATAGAGCTTGGAGAACGCGCTCTCGTCGGTGCGGTCGACATCGGCCGCCTGCAGGATCACGTAGTAGTTGTCGATCGGCGTATAGATGGTCGACACCTGCCGCTCGCCGAAGGCCGAGTACAGCGCGGTGCGCACGTCCTGCATCTGCACGCCCAGCGCATTGGCCTTGTCGCGGTCGATCGACAGGTGCGCCTCCAGCCCGGACTGCTGCGAATCGCTGGTGACGTCGCGGAAGATCGGATCGGCGCGCATCTTCGCCATCAGCTTGTCGGACGAGTCCTGCAGCTGGCCGGCCTTCACGCTCTGCAATGTGTACTGGTAGCGGCTCTTGCTCTGACGCCCGCCCAGCTGCAGGTTCTGCACCGGCGCAAAGTACACCGCCAGGCCCGGCACTCCGGCAACATCGCGCCGCAGCGACTCGATCACCCTGGGCATGGCCTCGCGTTCGCCGCGCGGCTTCAGTTCGACAAACATGCGCCCGGTGTTGATGGCCGGCGACGGGCCGCCGCCGATGGCGACCACGATGCTCTTGACCGCGGGGTTGGCGCGCATGCGCTCGGCGGCGTCGCGCAGGCGTTCCGCCATGGCGTCGAAGGAGATGTCCTGCGGGCCTTCGGCGTTGACGCGGATCTGGCCGATGTCCTCTTCGGGGAAGAAGCCCTTGGGAATGGTGACGAACAGCACCGCGGTCAGCACGAAGGTCAGGCCCGCGACCGCAAGCACCGAGCGGCGGTGCGCCAGGCACCAGTCCAGCCCGCGCGCATAGCGGTGCAGCGTGAACTCGAACAGGTTCTCGAACCACTGCGTCGAGCGCATGCCCAGGGTCTGCTTCTGCGCCACGGCGGGCGGCGCCGCATGGCCCGGCGCATGGTCGCCATAGGCGTGGTGCGACTCATCCACCGGCACGTTCTCGGCCGACAAAAAGCGCGCGCACAGCATCGGGATCAGCGTCAGCGAGACCAGCGCCGAGACCAGGATCGCCAGCGACACCACCGCCGCGAATTCATGGAACAACAGCCCGATCACGCCGGGCATGAAGAAGATCGGGATAAACACCGCCACCAGCGAGATCGAGATCGACAGGATGGTGAAGCCCATCTCGCGCGAACCCACCAGCGCGGCCTTGAGCGGCGCCACGCCTTCCTCGATATGGCGCACGATGTTCTCGAGCATGACGATGGCATCGTCCACCACCAGGCCCACGGCGAGCGTGATCGCCAGCAGCGAGACGTTGTCCAGGCTGTAGCCGAACGCCTTCATCAGCGCTACCGTGCCGATCAGCGAGATCGGCAGCGACACCGTGGGGATCAGCGTGGCGGCGGCGCGGCGCAGGAACAGGAAGATCACCATCACCACCAGCGCAACGGTCAGCGCCAGCGTGAACTGCACGTCGTGGATCGATTCGCGGATCGAGCGCGAGCGGTCGTTGACCACTGACACATTGACCGAGCCCGGCATCTGCTGGATCAGGCGGGGCAGGGCGGCGTTGATCGCATCGACCACCGCCACGGTGTTGGCGTCGGGCTGGCGCAGCACCGCCAGCACGATCGAGCGCTCGTTGTTGAGCCAGCTGCCGGTCTTGATGGTCTCGACGCTGTCCTCGACCTCGGCCACGTCGGAGAGCCGCACCAGCGCGCCGTTGGGCTGGCTGGCCACGATGATGTTGCGGAAGGCGTCGGCACTGGTCAGCTGCCGGTTGGCCTGGATGGTCAGGGTCTGGCGCGCGCTGTCGAGCGTGCCCACCGGCGTGTTGGCGTTGGCGCGGTTCAGCGCCGTGGCCAGCTCGTCCAGCGTCAGCCCGCGCGCGGCGAGCGCATCGGGGTGGGCGCGCACACGCACGGCAAAGCGCTTCTGCCCGAAGATCTGCACCTGCGCCACCCCCGGCAGCGTGGCCAGCGTGGGCGAGATCAGGTTGTCGCCAAAGGCGTTCAGGTCAGCCAGGCTCATCGCCGGCGAGTTGATCGCCAGCAGCAGCACCGGCGCATCGGCCGGGTTGACCTTGCGGTACGACGGCGGCACCGTCATCTCGATCGGCAGCGAGCGCTGGGCGCGGAACAGCGCCGCCTGCACGTCGACGGCCGCATCGTCGATATCGCGGTCGTTGTTGAATTCGATGGTGATGCTGGAGTTGCCGAGCGTGTTCTGCGAGCTGATCACCGTCACGCCGGGGATGGTCGCGAACTGCTTCTCCAGTTGCGTGGCCACCGACGCCGCCATCGTCTCCGGGCTGGCGCCGGGCAGCGTGGCGGTGACCTGGATCACCGGCGAGTTGAAGCTGGGCAGCGCCGCGATCGGGATGGTCGGGTACAGCACGATGCCGGCGACCACCACCGCCAGGCACAGCAGCACTGTCATCACCGGGCGGCGGATGCAAAGTTCAGACAGCGTCATGATTCAGTGCCCCGCAGTGGCGGTGGCCGGGCGGGCGGCGGCGGCCGAGGCGCCGGCGGCCGGGGCCTCGCGCACCAGCGCGCCGGGGCGCAGGTTCTGCATGCCTTCCACGACTACGCGGGCGCCGGGCTGCACCCCCTCGACCACGGCGGCGGCGGCAGTGGTGGTCACCACCTGCACCGGCACGCGCGCCACCTTGCTGTCGGGCTGTACCACATAGACAAAGCGGCCTTCGGGGCCGGTCACCACCGCCTGCGGCGGCACCGACAGCGCGCCCTTCAGGGTCTGCACCACGGCGTTGACGTTGGCATAGGTGCCCGGCCACAGCCGCTGCTCCTCATTGTCGAACTGCGCCTTGACGCGGATGGTGCCGTACTGCGGATCGACGGTGTTATCCACAAAGGTGATCCTGCCGGTCACCGGCGTCTTGCTGCCGTCGTTGGGCAGCGCGGTGACCTGCACCGGGCCGGCGTGCAGCGCCTCGCGCAGCGCGCCCAGCTGCCGCTCGGGCAGGCTGAAGGTGACGGCAATCGGCTGCACCTGGGCGATGATGACCATCGGCTGGGTGCTGTTGGGCAGCACCAGCGAACCCGGGAAGGCATTGATCACGCCGGTGCGGCCGCTGATGGTGGCGCGGATGGCGCCGTAGCTGACCGCCACGCGGCTGGCTTCGATCGCGGCCTGGTCGGCGCGCACGGTGGCGGCAAAGCCATCCACCTTGGCCTGGGCGGTGTCGACCGCGCTCTTGGAGATGAAGTTGCGCTGCAGCAGCTCCTGGCTGCGCGCGAGCGTGCGCCGGGCATCGGCCAGGTCGGCCTGGTCGCGCAGCAACTGGGCCTGCGCCTTGGCCAGGTTGGCCTCGTCCATGCGGGTATCGAGCGAGAACAGCAGGTCGCCCGGCTTGACGGTCTGGCCTTCCTTGATATGGACCGTGCGCACGGTGCTGGACACCTGCGGGCGCACCTCGACGGTGGACAGCGCGGTGACATTGCCATTGGCCGTGACCTGCAGCGGCACGTCGCCCTGCTGCACGCGCGCGGTGGACACCACCACGGCTGCCGGCGCCTTGGGCGCCGGCTTGGGCGCAAGCCAGGTACGCCAGGCAAACCAGCCCAGGCCGGCAATCACCAGCACCACGGCCACCACCGCCCACGGCGACACGCGGCCGCGCCCGGTTCCGGCGGCCGCCCTCCAGTTGCTGTCGACGAAGCCCTTGGGCTGGTCGATCCTGTCAGATTTCATATTTGTGTGGACCCTCTGCACCGCGTCTTCGCGCCACTCCCCGTAATCGCCCGGCTGGTTGTGCCCAGATGTTGCCGGTGCGCGTCGCGCAAAGACTCTACTAGTACCGCGCTTCGCCCGCCGGAGCCAGCGCCGCGTATTACAGTCCGTTACAGGGTTGCAAGGGTCTGGTAATGCCCGGCACCGGCAAACGCCGTCCGGGCCACAGGGGATGCCGGAGATGTGTGTGGCGGGGCGCTTGTATGGTTAGACAAACATTATCAGAAAAGCTGCCGCCGGCCATCGCGGCGCCACTGATTGACGCTGTCGACCGACAGTTCGCGTGGCCCGGCCTGCACAACCACGACATCGCCGGCGCGCACTTCTCCCTTCAGCACCACGCTGAGGTAGACCCCCGAGTAGCCGCTCTGGATCATGTCGCGCACCGCGTGGCGGTAGCCCAGCGCGGCATTGAACTTGTAGCAGGGCTTGCGCGGCGACTCCACCCGCAGCAGGGCCGTGCCCACGCGCACGAGGTCGCCGATCCAGAGTTGCGATTCAAGCAGCCCCTCCAGGGTCAGGTTCTCGCCGATGGCGCCAAACGGCAACGGCGGGCCTGACTCAGGCTGCCCGCACGCGCGGCGGCGCGCGTTCCACCACGGGTAGTGCTCGAAGGGATAGGCGTAGACCGCCTTGTCCAGGCCGCCGTGCACGGTCAGGTCGCCCTGTTCGTCGCCGGCCAGGCCCAGCGGCTGCACCTGTACCCGCAACGGGTGCAGCAGGGTGCTGACAGGGTGCTTGCGAATGCCCGACAGCACCACCGCCTCGGTGCCAGCCCCCGCGACCACCAGCGGGATGGCCTTGCCCAGGCTTACCGCCAGCACGCGCGCAAGGCCCGGCCGAGGTCTGGATTCGCTCACGTGCGCCCCCGCTTCGTGGTTGCCCTTCCGGCTGTGGAAAGGGTTGTGGATAAGCTGCGGATATGCCTGAGGATAACGGGGCGGATAACACTGTGGACAAGTGCTTGGTGCGGTCCCTCACAAGGAACCTGGCGGCGGGGAACCGCCTCGGGTTTCAGCCTTGCATCACACCTGCTGCGCCGCCTGCGGCCGCTGCCACTGGCAGCCTAGCGCCCGGGCGCGTTGCGATACCGCCAGCGCCACCAGCATCAGCGCCGCCGCGCCCCAGTGCAGCGTATCGGCGCCGGCCAGCGTATAGATGGCAGCCCCGGCCATGGCGCCGGCGGCCTGGCCCAGGTAGATCGACGAGGAATTGAGCGAGATCGACACCGATGCCCGCTCCGGGGCCAGCAGCACCAGCCGCGCCTGCTGCGCGCTGTTGGTGGCAAACCCGCCCACGCCCCACAGCATGAACAGCAACACCAGCGCCACGCTGCCCAACCCGGCCAGCGGCCACAGCACCATGGCCGTGATCGAGGTCAGCAGCGTGACCTGCACGATCCGGCTGGGCGTGACCCGGTCCATGCGCGACGCCGCCATGGCATTGCCGAACACGCCGCAGGCGCCGTAGGCCAGGAACATCAGGCTGAGCGCGCCACCGCTGATGCCGTATACGTCGCGCATCAGCGGGGCGATATAGGTGAACACGGTGAACATGCCCGCCGACGAGATCATGGTGGTCAGCACCACCAGCATGATCGGCTTGTGGCGCAGCACCGCGCCCCAGGCCTCGCGCCCGGCCGGCGGCACGGTCAGCCCGCGCGGCAGCGCGCGCCAGACCGCCGCCGACACCAGCAGCGCCAGGGCCCCGACCAGCGCCATGCTGACGCGCCAGCCCAGCGTGCTGGAAATCCACGTACCCAGCGGCACGCCCACCACGCTGGCAATGCTCCAGCCAAGAAACACAAAGCTGATGGCACGCCCGCGCGTCTGCGCGTTGACCAGCAGCGGCAATGTGGCGGCGGTCTGGGGCGTATAGATGGCCGCGCCGATCGCGGTCAGGAAGCGGATCGCCATCAGCGCCGCAAAGCTGGGCGCAAACGCGGCGGCCAGGTGCATCACGCCATAGACCAGCAGCGACCCGGCCAGCAGTAGCCGGCGGTCGATGCGCGAGCCCAGCGTGGCAAACAGCGGGGCGCCGATGCAGGTGGCCAGCGCAAACACCGAGATCAGCTGCCCGGCACTGGCCGCGCCCAGCCCGAAATCGCCGGCAATGTCGTTCAACATGCCGGTAACGATCATCGCACCGGTGCCAATGACGAAGTTGCCGACGCAGAGCGTCACTAGCCTGGGGTCCATGCCGGCCTTGGGAATAGGGATTGGCGCAGGAGGGCGCCTTGTTGTTGTCTGGGCTGCCGCGGGCCGTGGCAGGCCGGGCGGTAAGGGAAGTCCCGAGTGTAGCGGTTTCGTGGAATTCGCGTTCGCGGGGGATTGATGCCCGCTGCAGCCAACACCGTGCGAACGAGGCTCCCCTCGCCCGCCTGCGTGAGAGGGGGAATACCGGGCGGCCGGAGAAAACCCTCAGCGCGTCAGCACCGGCGCCAGCGCCTTCGGGTTGACGATGCAGTCATGGTTGCCGGCCAGCACGTCCAGGATGTTCTGGAACGCGGTGCGGAAGTACAGCTCGTAGCTGTCGCGCTCAACATAGCCCAGGTGCGGCGTGCAGATGCAGTTTTCCATGCGCAGCAGCGCGTGGCCCTGCAGGATCGGCTCGGATTCGAACACGTCGATCGCCGCCATGCCCGGACGGCCCCGGTTCAGCGCGGTGACCAGCGCGTTCTCTTCCAGCAGTTCGGCACGGCTAGTGTTGACGAACAGCGCCGTGGGCTTCATCCGGGTCAGGTCGGTCATCTTGACGATGCCGCGGGTGTCGTCATTGAGGCGCAGGTGCATCGACAGCACATCGCTGTCGGCAAACAACTGCTCCTTCGATTCGGCCACGCCCAGCCCGTCGGCAAGGGCGCCTTCCAGCGACGCCTCGCGGCCCCACACCAGCACCTTCATGCCAAAGGCGCGGCCGTAGCCAGCCAGCAGCCGGCCGATCTTGCCATAGCCCCAGATCCCAAGGGTCTGGCCGCGCAGCACCTGGCCCAGGCCGAAATTGGGCGGCATCGTCGTCGATTTCAGCCCCGATTGCTGCCAGGCGCCATGCTTCAGGCTGGCGACGTATTGGGGAATGCGCCGCTGCGCCGCCATGATCAGCGCCCAGGTCAGTTCCGCCGGCGCCACCGGCGAACCCACGCCCTCGAGCACCGCCACACCACGGTCGGTGGCGGCATCCAGGTCGATATGGCTGCCGGGGCCGGCGCCGACCTTGCCGGTCTGGCTGATCAGCTTGAGTTTGGGCAGTTTTTCCAGCAGTTGCCGGGTGATGCGGGTGCGTTCGCGGATCAGAACCACGGCTTCGACGTCTGACAGGCGTGCGGCCAGCTGGCCCACGCCCTTGACGGTGTTGTTGAACACCTTGACGTCGTGCCCCTCCAGCAGGCTGAAGCAAGGCAGCTTGCGCACGGCATCCTGGTAATCGTCGAGTACGGCAATCTTCATCGGCAACTCTGGTTATGTAACGGTCTTGTGCCGGTTGGTGCGCGCGGCCACCGAGCAGCGCGCCGCCCAACAGTATTGTTGAGAAATATCGAAAAACCCGCGCCGGCCGGTGGCGGCGATTGTTGCATAGCAAAAAACAGGGGGGTGCGCCAGTGGTATCCTTGCCCGTTCCGGTGCCGCTGCGGATTGTCGGTCGAGCCTTGCTCCCGCCACGCGATCGCACCCGGACAAAGTCCGGCCAGCCCGCGCAGCCACCCCTGCGCGCGCGAAGCGCAACTGTAGCGCAGCCGCAGGGACCGCCGCGACCTTTTGCCTAAACGGGGCCGCCGCGGAGTTGTAACGGGATGTGTCGATCCGAGTGCGACCATCACTCCGGGCGTGTGACGGCCCCATCTGCCCGCTGGCCAGGCTTTGCAAGGATTCCTTCCCTTCCTTCCCTTTACGAACCTGGAGTTTGCAGTATGAACCACCCCACGATGCAAGGTACGGCGCCCGTCAATGCGCCGGCCTGGGTCAAGCACCCCAAGCTGGTGGCCTGGGTCGCGGAAATCGCCGCCCTGACCAAGCCTGACAATATCTATTGGTGCGACGGCTCCCAGGAAGAATACGACCGCCTGTGCGAGCAGATGGTCGCCGCCGGCACCATGAAGCGGCTGAACCCGGCCAAGCGCAAGAACTCCTTCCTGGCACTGTCGGACCCCTCGGACGTGGCGCGGGTGGAAGATCGCACCTTTATCTGCTCTGAAAAGCAGGAAGACGCCGGCCCCACCAACAACTGGACCGCACCCGCCGAGATGCGCCAGACGCTGAACGGCCTGTTCGACGGCTGCATGCGCGGCCGCACGCTGTATGTGGTGCCGTTCTCGATGGGCCCGCTGGGCTCGCCGATCGCCCATATCGGCGTGGAACTGTCCGATTCGCCGTACGTGGCGGTCAATATGCGCATCATGACGCGCATGGGCCGCGCGGTGTACGACGTGCTGGGCACCAACGGCGAGTTCGTGCCGTGCGTGCACACCGTGGGCAAGCCGCTGGCCGCCGGCGAGAAAGACGTGCCGTGGCCGTGCAACCCCACCAAGTACATCGTCCATTTCCCGGAAACGCGCGAGATCTGGTCGTTCGGTTCCGGCTACGGCGGCAACGCGCTGCTGGGCAAGAAGTGCTTTGCGCTGCGCATTGCATCGACCATGGGCCGCGATGAAGGCTGGCTGGCCGAGCACATGCTGATCCTCGGCGTGACCTCGCCCGAGGGCAAGAAATACCACGTCGCCGCCGCGTTCCCGTCGGCCTGCGGCAAGACCAACTTCGCCATGCTGATCCCGCCCAAGGGCTTCGAGGGCTGGAAGGTCACCACCATCGGCGACGACATCGCCTGGATCAAGCCGGGCCAGGACGGCCGCCTGTACGCGATCAACCCGGAAGCCGGCTACTTCGGCGTGGCCCCGGGCACCAGCGAGAAGACCAACTACAACGCGATGGCGACGCTGAAGGAAAACGTCATCTTCACCAACGTGGCGCTGACCGACGACGGCGACGTGTGGTGGGAAGGCATGACCAAGGAAGCGCCGGCGCACCTGGTCGACTGGCAGGGCAAGGACTGGACCCCGGAAATCGCCAAGGCCACCGGCGCCAAGGCTGCACACCCGAACGCCCGCTTCACCGCGCCGGCATCGCAGTGCCCGTCGATCGACGACAACTGGGACAACCCGGCCGGCGTACCCATTGATGCGTTCATCTTCGGCGGCCGCCGCTCGACCACCGTGCCGCTGGTGACCGAGGCGCGCAACTGGACCGAAGGCGTCTACATGGCCGCCACCATGGGTTCGGAAACCACCGCCGCGGCCGCCGGCCAGCAGGGCGTGGTGCGCCGCGACCCGTTCGCCATGCTGCCGTTCTGCGGCTACAACATGAGCGACTACTTCGGCCACTGGCTCGAACTCGGCAAGAAGCTGGAAGCCGCGGGCGCCAAGCTGCCGAAGATCTACTGCGTCAACTGGTTCCGCAAGGATGCCGACGGCAACTTCGTGTGGCCGGGCTTCGGCGAGAACATGCGCGTGCTGTCGTGGATGATCGACCGCGTGGAAGGCAAGGGGCAGGGCGCCGAGCATGTGTTCGGCACCACCCCGCGCTACCAGGACCTGAACTGGAATGGCGTGGACTTCACGCCGGCGCAGTTCACGCAGGTGACCTCGATCGATCGCGATGCGTGGCAGCAGGAGCTGGCGCTGCATGACGAGCTGTTCACCAAGCTGCGGCATCGGCTGCCGCAGGCGCTGGCCGAAGTGCGGGCGGCACTGGGCAAGCGGCTGGACGGCTGATCGCGCCACGGTTCACGCAGTTCGCGATAAAGACGCCCGTCTCTGCCGAGACGGGCGTTTTTTATCCCGCCTCGCTATCCCCCAGTGTCTCCACTGCGTACTTCACCAACCCCGCCCGCCCCTCGATCCCCAGCTTGCGCTTCAGGTTCAGCCGGTGCGTCTCCACCGTGCGCACCGACACCCCCAGCTGCGCCGCGATTTCCTTGTTGGCGAGGCCGCGCCCGATCCCGCGCAGGATGTCGCGCTCGCGTGGCGTGAGCGCATCGAGCGGCCCTGTGGCGGGGCTCTGCTCGGCCATGCCGCGTGCAATGCGGGCGCTGTAGAAGACCCGTCCGGCCAGCACGGAGTGGATCGCCGCCATCAGCTCGTCGGCGGGCGCGTCCTTGAGCACATAGCCGCGCGCACCGGCACGCACCGCCTGGCGCACATACTCCAGGTTGTCGTGCATCGACACGATCAGCACCGCCAGCTCCGGATAGCGGTCATGCAGCGCCGCGGCCAAGGCAATGCCGCCCATGCCGCGCATGCCGATATCGGTGATAACCAGGTCGGGCAGCTCGGCGGCACCGGCACGGTCCAGCCACGCCAGCGCGGCCTCGCCATCGTCGGCTTCGCCCACCACGCGCAGGCCGGGCTGCAGCGCCAGGTGCATGCGCATGCCGTCGCGCACCAGCGCATGGTCGTCGATCAGCAGCACGCGGGCGGGTACTTCGGTGGAATCGGCAAAAGACTGGGTCATGACGGCGAGGGTCCTGCTGAAACGGGATCGTGCGCAATGGCCGCGGGCCTGGCCAGCGGCAGTGAAGCGACCAGCTGGGTGCCGCCCGTGCCCGAAACGATGTCGAACTGCCCGCACAGCGCGGCGATGCGCTCGCGCAGGTTGCGCAGGCCGATGCCGCGCTGCGGGTCCTCCTGCATGCGCGCCACGTCGAAGCCATGCCCGTCGTCGCGCACGGTGAGGCGCGTGGCATCGGCATCGAAGGCCAGCGCCACCGCGACCCGGCGCGCGCCGGCATGGCGCTCGACGTTGGTCAAGGCTTCCTGGGCGATGCGGAACAGCGCCGTGGCCTGCTCGTCGGGCAGTTCGCGCGGGGTGCCGCTCTGGGTCACCGCAATCTCCAGCCCGCTGCCGCCCTGCATCTCGCGCGCCAGGTGCTGCAGCGCGGCGTGCAGGCCCAGGTCGTCGAGCAGGGCGGGGCGCAGGTTGCGCGCCACGCGGCGCACTTCATTGAACACGGTATCGAGCCGGTTCAGCGCCATGCCCAGCACCGGCGCCACCGCGGCGCCTTCGGCCGGGGCCAGGCGCAGGCGGTTGGTAGCGGTTTCCAGCACCAGCTTGACCGACACCAGCAGCTGGCTGATGCCGTCGTGCAGCTCGCGCGAGAGCCGGGCGCGCTCTTCTTCCTGCGACTGCACCACGCGCTGCGCCAGCTGGCGCAGCTTGGCGTCGGCCTCGCGGTGCTCGCTGACGTTCAGCGCCAGGCCGCTGGCGGCGACCAGCAGGATGCTGATGCCGGCAATCACGCCGATCCAGGCCATGGTCTGGCGGATATCGGTCTCGGCACGGGCGTCGAGCTGGCGCAGCGTGCTTTCCACGTCATCCAGGTAGATGCCGGTGCCCACCATCCAGCCCCATTCGGGCACCGCCACCACATAGCCGAGCTTGGGCGCCAGCTGCTGCGACGAGGGCTTTCTCCACAGGTAACGCACCGCGCCGCCACCGCCCTTGGCCGCGGCGATCAGTTGCTGGATGGTCAGCGCGCCCTGCGGGTCGCGCAGCGTCCACAGGTCCTGGCCGACCAGTTCGGGCTGGCGCGGGTGCATCAGGTTGCGGCCGTGCAGGTCATACAGGAAGAAATAGCCGTCGGGGCCGTAGTCCAGCCGCGCAAGTGCCTCCATCGCGGCCTGCCGGGTGGCGGCGTCGGTGCGCCCGGAGCGCACCAGCGGCGCGATCGCGCTCTGCGCCAGTTCTACGTAGTGGCGCAGCTCGGTTTCCTTGCTCTGCAGGTAGGCGGCCTCGACCAGCGCGCGTTCATGCTGCGCGAGCTGCGTGGCCTGGAAGCGCACGGCAAGTGCGATGCCCAGCATGGCGACCGCAAGTGGCGCCACGGCTAGCAACAGGATCTTCTGGCGGAGTTTCATACAGGTGCGGGGGGACCGGGGGTAAACACCGATGCCGCGCAGGCGGCATGCCACCGTCGATTTGCGTAGTACTACGCAGAAGTGCTGCGTAGTTACGCGCTTGTGCGGGGTTTGGCGGGTGTCAATACTACACGCCGAACGCGCCGCCGCCCCAGCAGGGCGCATGCGCGGACGCAGCTGGTGCACCGTCCACACCCGGACGGTGCGTCGCCTGCCTGCAAGACGAGATCCGGAAACGACGACACAACCGGGCGCGCAGCAGCTATCCCAGGAGACACCCTCACCGCCGGATTGCCCCCGCTGCCCGCCCTCGGCGCCCCCCCGCTGCCGATCCTGCCAGTTGCCTGTTACCAGTCTTTCGCCGCCGCAGGCTATCCATATCCCGGTCTGAGGAGACCCTTCACTATGAATCGCATCGGAGAACACCTGGTGTGGCTGGCTGTCGCCGTCCTTGGCGCGTTTGCCTTCGGCACTGTCGCGCTGGCGCGCGGCGAGGCCGTCAGCGCACTGTGGATCGTGGTTGCCGCGCTCTGCATCTACCTGATCGCCTACCGCTACTACAGCCGCTTTATCGCCGACAAGGTGATGCAGCTCGATCCCAAACGGATGACGCCCGCGTGGCGCCATAACGACGGCCTGGACTACGTGCCGACCAACAAGGCGGTGCTGTTCGGCCACCACTTCGCCGCCATCGCCGGCGCCGGCCCGCTGGTCGGCCCGGTGCTGGCCGCGCAGATGGGCTATATGCCGGGCATGCTGTGGCTGCTTGCCGGCGTGGTGTTCGCCGGCGCGGTGCAGGACTTCATGGTGCTGTTCATCTCCACGCGCCGCGACGGCCGCTCGCTGGGCGACCTGGTCAAGTCCGAGATGGGCATGATCCCGGGCATGATCGCGCTGTTCGGCTGCTTCATGATCATGGTCATCATCCTGGCGGTGCTGGCGCTGATCGTGGTGAAGGCGCTGGCCGACTCGCCGTGGGGCACGTTCACCGTGGCGGTGACGATCCCGATCGCGCTGTTCATGGGCATCTATACGCGCTATATCCGCCCGGGCCGCATCGGCGAGGTGTCGGTGATCGGCTTCGTGCTGCTGATGCTGGCCATCATCGGCGGCCAGTACGTGCACGAGAGCGCCGTGCTGGCGCCGCTGTTCACCTATGACGGCAAGGCGCTGACGTGGATGCTGATCATCTACGGCTTTATCGCCGCCGTGCTGCCGGTGTGGCTGCTGCTGGCGCCGCGCGACTACCTGTCGACCTTCCTGAAGATCGGCACCATCATCGCGCTGGCGGTCGGCATCCTGATCGTCGCCCCGGACCTGAAGATGCCGGCGTTCACGCAGTTCGCGCAAGGCGGCGGGCCGGTGTGGTCGGGCAACCTGTTCCCATTCCTCTTCATCACCATCGCCTGCGGCGCGGTGTCGGGCTTCCACGCGCTGATCTCGTCGGGCACCACGCCCAAGCTGCTGGAGAACGAGACCCACGCGCGCTTTATCGGCTACGGCGCGATGCTGGCCGAATCGTTCGTCGCGATCATGGCACTGGTGGCCGCCTCGGTGATCGAGCCGGGCGTGTACTTCGCCATGAACAGCCCGGCGGCCGTGATCGGCACCACGCCGGAAGCGGTGGCGCACGCGGTCTCGACCTGGGGCTTCGTGATCACGCCGGACGTGCTGGTGCAGACCGCCAAAGACGTCGGCGAGAACACCATCCTCTCGCGCGCCGGCGGCGCGCCGACGCTGGCCGTGGGCATCGCCCATATCCTGCACCAGGTGGTGGGCGGCCAGGCCATGATGGCGTTCTGGTACCACTTCGCCATCCTGTTCGAGGCGCTGTTCATCCTGACCGCCGTCGACGCGGGCACCCGCGCCGGCCGCTTCATGCTGCAGGACCTGCTGGGCAGCTTTATCCCGTCGATGCGCAAGACCGATTCGCTGATCGCCAACCTGACCGCCACCGCGCTGTGCGTGGCGGCGTGGGGTTACTTCCTGTACCAGGGCGTGGTCGATCCGCTGGGCGGCATCAACACGCTGTGGCCGCTGTTTGGCATCTCCAACCAGATGCTGGCCGCGGTGGCGCTGGTGCTGGGCACCTGCGTGCTGGTCAAGATGAAGCGCGGCCAGTACGCCTGGGTCACGCTGGTGCCGACCGTGTGGCTGCTGATCTGCACGCTGACCGCCGGCTGGCAGAAGCTGTTCCACGCCGATCCCAAGGTCAGCTTCCTGACCCACGCCGCCAAGTTCAGCGCCGCCATTGCCGAAGGCAAGGTGCTGGCCCCGGCCAAGTCGATGGAGCAGATGCACCGCATCGTCTTCAACGACTACCTGGACGCCGGCCTGTGCGCGCTGTTCATGCTGGTGGTGCTGTCGATCGTGTTCTACGGCTTCAAGACCGCGCTGCAGGCGCGCGCCGCGAAGCGCCCGACCGACAAGGAAACGCCGTTCGAGCCGCTGCCGGGCGCCGCCTCGGCCCAGTCCTGATACCGGAGCCCGCCATGCTGGAACAACTCGGAACGATGGGACGCTACCTGGGGCAGTCGCTCAGGCTGATGGTCGGGCTGCCCGACTACCAGACCTACGTGGCCCATATGGAAAGCACCCACCCGGACCGCGCGCCGATGAGCTACGAGGAGTTCTTCCGCGAGCGCCAGGAGGCACGCTACGGCGGCGGGCAGGGCAAGTGCTGCTGAGCACACGCTGAACGCCGCCGTCCTGCGGGCCGGCGGCATACAAAGCAGACAGGCGATCACTTGATCGCCTGTCTTTTTATGAAGTGTTGCGTGTTTGCCGCGCTTTTGTAATGCACGGATACCGTTTCTGTAGCGGGTTACAGGGCTTTACAGGTGGTTACAGCAAGGGTGCGGCACCTTCTCTACACTTGCGACACATCATGGCAATTCGAGGAAAAAAGATATGACTCGCCATCCCGTTCGCAACCTGACCATTGCCCTCGCCCTGGCGGCCTGCGCGCTGCCGGCCGTCGCGAGCGACATGAACAACGCCCTGGGCGGCGCACTCGGCGGGGTCGCCGGTGCCGCCGTGGGCGGCGCGCTGGGCGGCAGCACCGGCGCAGTGATCGGTGGTGCAGTGGGCGGCGGCGCCGGTGGCGCAGTAACCTCCAACCGCCGCGAGCGCACCGGTGCCATCATCGGCGGCGCGCTGGGCGGCGGTGCCGGCACCGCGGCTGGCAATGCCATGGGCGGCCGCACCGGCGGCCTGATCGGCGCCGGCCTGGGCGGTGGCGCGGGCGCGGCGCTGGGCGGCAACGTCTCGCGCAGCAACTCGTACGACAATGACCGCCGCTATTACAACAGCAGCTACAAGCGCAAGAAGCACAAGCACCACCATCGCCACCACTACGACGACTAAGAAGTCGTAGGGGTCAGCAAAACGGGCCGTCATGGCCCGTTTTTCATTTGCGGCGTCTGGCATAATCGTTCGCCAGTGGTTGCAAACCTGCCGGATGCAGAAACAAAGAAGCCCGCAACCGGAACCGGTGCGGGCTTCTTCTCCAATAAAGGCGGAGAGGCTGCTAGGCGCTCCCCCAAGGACCTGTGGAGACCAGGTTTGAAGCAGGCGGGGCCGCACAAGGGGAGGAAGCTGCCCCGGGGATCGCGCTGCCAGAGACCGCCGGGGAGACGGGCCTGGGGTGGCCAGGCGGCCTTACAGCGGCGCGCGATCGGTGGTGGTGTCGTACTTGCCGCCTTCGGTGTAGGTGTCGAACTTGCCGGCGCGGGCACCCTCGGCGAAGGTATCGAACTTGCCGGCGCGGGCGCCGTCGGTGTACGGATCGAACTTGGCTACCTTGGCGCCGTCGGTGAACACATCGAACTTGCCGTTCTTGGCAAAGGCCGGTGCGGCCGACAAGGCGGCGGCGAGGGTGGCGACAGCGATCAGGGCGTAGCGGTTGGTTTTCATGATTCAGGCCTTCTCTATTGCATGGATGCCTGATTCATCACTTCAACGAAAGACTATGTTGCATTGCGGCATCCGATGGCTAGATATTAGGCATTTCCCTCATATCAATAAATATCAGGATCCACAATGATTAGTTTTGATTCGAACAATAAAATAGGCTGATTACGTAAGAATTCAGCGCAGAACCGGGAGACTGTGTCATGGATCGCCTGCAATCGATGCGTGTGTTTTCCAAGGTGGTGGAACTGGGAAGCTTCGCGCGTGCAGCGCAGCAGTTGGAAATGTCCAACGCGGTGGTGACGCGCTACGTGGCCGACCTGGAGAGCCATCTGGGCACGCGCCTGCTCAACCGCACCACCCGCAGCCTGTCGCTGACCGACGCCGGCGAAACCTACCTGCAGCGCTGCCAGCAGATCCTGGAAGACGTGGAAGAAGCCGAAAGCGTGGTCACGGCGCGCAGCCAGTCGCTGTCAGGCACGCTGCGGCTGGTCACCCCGGTGATGTTCGGCCTGCACCTGCTGCCGGAATTGCTGGCGCGCTTCCAGCAGCTGTATCCGGACGTGGTGTTCGACGTGATCCTGTCGGACCGCAATGTCGATATCGTCGAAGAAGGCCGCGACGTGGCCGTGATGCTGTCCGACCTGGGCCTGGGCTCGCACCTGGTGGCGCGCCCGCTGCTGTCGGCCGAGGTGATCCTGTGCGCGTCGCCGGGCTACGTGGCGGCGCACGCGCCGATCCGCCATGCCCATGAACTCAGCCACCACCGCTGCATTGCCATGCGCCTGCCCAGCGCCGAGCACGAATGGACGCTGCTGGGCCCGGAAGGCGAGGTGACCGTGCCGATCCGCCCCGGGCTGCTGTGCAGCAATGCCGAACTGGCCCACCAGGCGGCGCTGGCCGACATGGGCGTGGCCATGCTGTCGTCCTACCTGGCGCGTCCCAATATCGAATCCGGCAAGCTGGTGCATGTGCTGCCGCAATACCAGCTGCCGCGGCGCGACGTCAGCGTGGTCTACCCGAGCCGCAAGTTCTTGCCGACCAAGGTGCGCGCCTTTATCGACTTCCTGCTCGAAGAAGGGCAGGTACGGGGCAAGGAAGCGCAGCCGGCGCCAGCCGCCAGCCACGGCGCGCAAGCCGTGCGCACCTGAGCGGCTGCCCGGCCGAGCCAGCCAAAGCAAAACGCCCGGTGATGCCGGTAATGCCGTTCAGTTAAGGTCCTTCTTCAGGTACCGAACGGTGTAGCGAGAAGGTCGCGACTTAACGATCCGTGC
>NZ_JBYTEG010000031.1:0-75935 GCF_058792255.1 Cupriavidus sp. CPT47-8839-RL05A
ATCCACTCCTTGTTGATGGTGATGTCACCCTCGAAGAAGTGCATGCGCGGGTGGTCGACGAGGTCGCCGAGGCGGTCGGACGACATGTCCATGCCGTAGACCTCCCAGGGCGTGGTTTCCAGGATGCGGCGCGTCAGGTGATGGCCGATGAAGCCGTTGACGCCGAGGATCAGTACTTTCTTGCCTTGCATTGGATTTGACGAATGGCAGGGGAAATCGGGAGGCGCCGGCGCGGCTAGCGCGCGCCGGCGAGGGGGAAGTTGGCGACGGCCACGCGGCGCCAGTCGCGCGCAACGACATGCATCGGCACGCGCGCGCTCAGTTCAGAGAATGACTGCGGCGAGAGCAGCGCGATGGCACGGGGGCCATGCTGCCAGGCATCGACGAAGGCATCGAGGGTCGGCAGCCACTTCTGCGGCTCTTGCCCGGCGCCGAAAGCGAGCTCGTCGGCCTGCGCCACCATGGTGAGCGGATGGCGCAGGTAGAAGGGCAGCGTATGGTCGAGCATGCCGACGCCGTAGAGCGGCATGCCGGGGCGCAGCACGCGTTCGATCGGCGCCACCATGTCGATGCCCGAGGCGGAGCGGCCGATCGCTTCATGGCCCAGCAATGCGGTGGAGAACGCCAGCAGCATGCCGAATGCATAGGCCGTGATGCTGGCCAGGCGTCCATGCCGCCGCAGCAGCCACAGCCCGATGGCGGCGCTGCCGAGCACCAGCGCGAATGCCAGCGCCACCCATGCGGCATACGCGCGGTACAGCGCGTTGGGGGTGTTGTTGGAATCCAGCGTGGCCACGACCGGGCTTGCCAGCAGGCCGATCGCTCCCACCGCCAGCATGGCGCACAGCTGCCTGCGCCAGGGTTGGTCGCCGGTCCGCGCCAGCGCTGCGCCCGCCAGGATCGCCAGTGCGGGAAACAGCGGCAGGATGTAGCCGGGCAGCTTCGAACCCGACAGGCTGAAGAACACGAAGATCGACACCGCCCACAGCCCTGCCATCAGCGCAGGCTGGAACGGCCTGGACCCACCCGCGCCAACCACGCCGGCACGCTGCCCGACCGCGCGGACCATGCCGGGAACCAGCCCGAGCCACGGCAGGAAGCCGCCCACCAGCAGCGGCATGAAGTACCACAGCGCGCCCTTGCGCGCATGCACGGTCGAGGTGTAGCGCTGCCAGTGCTCGTGGATAAAGAAAAAGCGCAGGAATTCCGGATTGCGCCGTGCCACCAGCCAGTACCAAGGCATCGCCACCAGCAGCATCAGGGCGATGCCGGCCGGCGCATGCAGGCGGCGCCACAGCGCGAGGTCGCGCGTCACGAAGGTGTACGCCACCAGCACCAGTCCCGGCAGCGCCAGCCCGACCAGCCCCTTGGTCAGCACCGCCACGCCCATGGCCGCCCAGCACGCCAGCATCCAGCGGCGGCGAGCCGGCGCCGTGGCGTGCGGATGCTGGGCCAGCAGCATGCACGCGAGCACGCAGGCCATGCTGCCGGACAGCGTCATGTCCAGCGTATTGAAGTGCGCGGCGAGGTTCCACATGGGCGCGCTTGCCAGCACCAGTCCGGCCAGCAAGCCCGCACGCGCGCCGAACCAGCGCGCGGCGGCCAGCATCGATATTCCCAGCCCGGCGATGCCGGCCAGCGCCACGCACAGCCGCGCCTGCCAGTCGCCGATGCCGAACAGCGCGTACGACACCGCCGTGGCCCACATATGGAACGGCGGCTTCTCGAAGTACTTCAGCCCGTTGTAGCGGATCGTGACCCAGTCGCCCGTGCTCAGCATTTCGCGGGCGATCTCGGCATAGCGGCCCTCGTCGGGCCCGAGCAGGTGGCGCATGCCCAGCGTGCCGAACCAAAGCAGCGCGAACGCCAGCACCACCAGCCCGAGCGTCACCGCGGGCACGCCCGCCAGCCGCGTGGCATGCCACGGCGCGGCGGGCCGGGCGCTGATGAGCCCGGGCTCGGCGGCGAGGCGGTCGGAACGGTGCATGATGCGCAAACGGCTCGGCGTGAAAGGGGGAGGGTGAGTGATGGTGCGCGTGGCGGCGTGCAGGCGCTTGCCGGCGAGGCCATGTCCACGCTGGCGGCCCGCGCCGCGTTGAACAGCGGGGCGCCTGCAAAGTGAGCGCAGGATAATTCGCGAACCTTAATGGCACATTAAGACGGGGCGCGCACAATACCGTGATACGTCCGGGCCACCCGAGAATATGAGAATCCTTATCGTTGAAGACGACCCGATGCTGGGCGACGGGCTGCGGCGCGGCCTGCAGCTGCTCGACTATGCGGTCGACTGGTTCAGCACCGGTGCCGAAGCCGACCATGCGCTCGGCGTGGTCCACTACGATGCCGTGGTGCTGGACCTGGGCCTGCCTGGGGAAGACGGCATGTCGCTGCTCGCGCGCTGGCGTGCGCGCGGCTGCCGCATCCCGGTGATCGTGCTGACCGCGCGCGATGCGATCGACAGCCGCATCGGCGGCCTTGACGCCGGTGCCGACGACTACCTGGTCAAGCCGGTCGCGCTCGATGAGCTGGCGGCCCGGCTGCGTGCCGTGACCCGCCGCGCCGCGGGCCTGTCGTCGCCAGTGTGGAAGCACGGCGCGCTGGAATTCCACCCGGCCGCGCGCCAGGCGTACTGGCAGGGCAAGCCCCTGGAGCTGACCAGCCGCGAAGCCATGCTGCTGGAGCTGCTGCTGGCGCACCCCAACCGGCTGCTGACGCGCGACTTCCTGCGCGACAAGCTCTATGACTGGCAGGGCGGCATTGAAAGCAACGCGCTGGAAGTCCATATCCACCACCTGCGCCGCAAGATCCATCCCAAGATCGTGCGCACCTTCCGCGGCGCCGGCTACACGCTGGGCGCGGCCGAGGACTGCACATGACGTTGCAGCGCCGGCTCATCCTTGCGGTGCTGATCGCCGCGCCGGTGGTGTGGCTGCTGACCATCGGCATGACCTACGTGCGCGCCCGGCACGAGATCAATGAACTCTATGACACCGACATGGTGCGCATGGCGCTGCAGATGCATTCGGTGGTGCCGCTGGTGGACGTCGCCGCGGCGCCGTCGCGCACCCGGCTGCCAGGGCTGGTCGAGGGTGACCAGGGCGATGCCGGCCTGGGCGATCTTGCCATCGCCGCCTGGCTGCCGGACGGCAAGCCCTTGCATATCGATCCCGAGGGCGACCTGCTGCCGCGTGCGCCCGGTGTGAAGGGCTTTACCGACGTCACCATCGACAGGCAGCCCTGGCGGCTTTACTACCTCGATGATCCCGACACGGGCTGGCGCGTCTGCGTGGGCCAGCAACTGGCCGAGCGCGACGAGCTGATCCTGTCCTATATCGCCGCGCAGGTGCTGCCGTGGGCAGCGGGCCTGCCGGTGCTGATCGGCCTGCTGATCTGGTTCATGCGGCGCGCGCTGGCGCCGGTGCGCGCGTTGTCGACCGATATCGAAGGCCGTGCCCCCGAAGACCGCCGGCCGCTCAGCCTGCAGGCCGTGCCGGGCGAACTGGTGCCGCTAGTGCACGCGATGAACCGCCTGCTGGCGCGCGTGTCGGATTCGATCGAGCATGAACGGCGCCTCACCGCCGATGCGGCCCATGAGATGCGCACGCCGCTGGCCGCGCTGAAGGCGCAGTGGGAAATCGCCGAGCGCTCGGCCGATGACGCCGAGCGCGCGCAGGCACGCGCCAACGTGGCTACCGGCATCGACCGCATCAGCCGGCTGGTGTCGCAGCTGCTGACGCTGAGCCGGCTGGAAGATGCTGCCGGCCTGCCGTCGCGCCAGGCGGTCAACTGGGTTCCGGTAGCGCAGCAGGCGCTGTCCGACTGCCTGGCGCTGGCGCAGCAGAAGCAGGTCGACGTCGAGCTGGAGTGGCCCCCGGAAGGGCAGGCGCCATTGCCGGTGGCGGGGGACACCAACCTGCTGTCGCTGCTGCTGCGCAACCTGCTTGACAACGCCATCCGCTACAGCCCGCCGGGCGCGCTGGTGACCATCGATTTCCGGCCCGACAGCGTCACCGTGCGCGACCAGGGCCCGGGCGTCGCGCCTGACGTGCTGGCGCGGCTGGGCGACCGCTTCTTCCGGAGCGGATCGGGGCAGCGTGAGCAGGGCCACGGCCTCGGCATTTCGATCGCGCAGCGCGTGGCGCGGCTGCATGGGCTGGAGATTGTGTTCGCCAACCGTACCGATGGCGCCGGCAAGGGCCTGGCCGTGCGCATCGCGCACGGCGGCTGAAAACGACGACGCCCCGCACGGTGGCCCGAGCGGGGCGTCCTGCCAATCGGCTTGCGGCTTAACGCTTGAGCCTGGCGAAGGCCGCGGCCATGGCGCCGGCCGGTTCCGCCTCGCGGCGGCCGCCGTTGAAGCCCTTGCCGCCGCCGTTGCGTTGGCCGCCGCGGTCACCACGGTCGCCGCCGGCACGCGCCGCGGCCTGGCCGGGCTCGTCGTCCAGGCGCATCGACAGGCCGATGCGGTTGCGCTTGACGTCGACCTCCATCACCTTGACCTTGACGATCTGGCCGGCCTTGACCACCTCGTGCGCGTCCTTGACGAACTTGCTGGACAGCGCCGAGATGTGGACCAGGCCGTCCTGGTGCACGCCGATATCGACAAACGCGCCGAAGGCCGCCACGTTGGTGACCACGCCTTCCAGCACCATGCCGGGCTGCAGGTCCTTCACGTCTTCCACGCCTTCCTGGAAGGTTGCGGTCTTGAACTCGGGGCGCGGATCGCGGCCCGGCTTTTCCAGCTCGGACAGGATGTCGCGCACGGTCGGCAGGCCGAAGGAGTCGTCGGTGAACTGCGTCGGCGACAGGCCGCGCAGCGCGTCGCGGTTGCCCATCACGTCGCGCAGGCCCTTCTTCACGTGTTCCAGGATGCGCTGCACCACCGGATACGCTTCCGGGTGCACCGAGGAGCGGTCCAGCGGATTGTCGCCGTCGTTGATGCGCAGGAAGCCGGCCGCCTGCTCGAAGGTCTTGTCGCCCAGGCGCGGCACCTTTTTCAGCGCGTCGCGGTTGGGGAAGGCGCCATTGGCGTCGCGGAACTCGACGATATTGCGCGCCAGCACCGTGTTCAGGCCCGACACGCGCGCCAGCAGCGGCGCCGAGGCGGTGTTGACGTCCACGCCCACGGCGTTGACGCAGTCTTCGACCACGGCGTCCAGCGCCCGCGCCAGCTCGCGCTGGTTGACGTCATGCTGGTACTGGCCCACGCCGATCGACTTGGGATCGATCTTGACCAGTTCGGCCAGCGGATCCTGCAGCCGGCGGGCAATCGATACCGCGCCGCGCAGCGACACGTCCAGGTCCGGGAATTCCTTGGCGGCCAGCTCCGACGCCGAATACACCGAAGCGCCGGCCTCGCTGACCACGATCTTGGTCAGCTTCAGCTCGGGCATCTGCTTCATCAGGTCCTGCACCAGCTTGTCGGTTTCGCGGCTGGCGGTGCCGTTGCCGATCGACACCAGCGCCACATTGTGCTGCTTTGCCAGGCGCGCCAGCGTGGCGAGCGAGCCGTTCCAGTCGCGGCGCGGCTCGTGCGGGTAGATGGTGGCGGTGTCCAGCAGCTTGCCGGTGCTGTCTACCACGGCGATCTTGCAGCCGGTGCGGATGCCCGGGTCGACGCCCATCACCGACTTGGGCCCGGCCGGCGCGGCCAGCAGCAGCTCATGCAGGTTGCGGCCGAACACCTTGATGGCTTCGTTCTCTGCGGTTTCGCGCAGCTGTGTCAGCAGTTCGGTTTCCAGGTGGGGCTGCACCTTGACGCGCCAGCACCAGCGGCATACATCGCCCAGCCACTTGTCGGCCGGGCGGCCCAACTGCTGGATGCCGACATGGCGCGCGATCATGCCTTCGCACGGGTGCGGCACCATCGCGTCCTGTTCTTCGCCCAGGCCCAGCTTGACCATCAGCACGCCCGCGTTGCGGCCGCGGAACAGCGCCAGCGCGCGGTGCGACGGCACCGTGCGGATGGTCTCGCTGTAGGCGTAGTAGTCGCGGAACTTCTCTTCCTCGGCGGTTTCCTTGCCTTCCATCACGGTGGAGGACACCACGCCGTTGATCCACAGGTGCTCGCGCAGCTTGCCCAGCAGTTCCGCGGTCTCGCCGAACTGCTCGGACAGGATGTCGCGCGCGCCGTCCAGGGCGGCCTTGACGTCGGGCACGCCGCCGTCGGCGGTGGGGTTGCCGTTGACGTACTTGGCGGCCTCGGCCTGCGGGTCCAGCGTGGGATCGGCCAGCAGCGCCAGCGCCAGCGGCTCCAGCCCGCATTCGCGTGCGATCTGGGCGCGGGTGCGGCGCTTGGGCTTGTAGGGCAGGTAGAGGTCTTCCAGCGTCTGCTTGGTTTCGGCGGCCTCGATGGCGGCTTGCAGCTCGGGCGTCAGCTTGCCTTGCTCCTGGATCGAGGCGAGGATGGCAGCGCGGCGGTCTTCCATGTCGCGCAGGTACAGCAGGCGCTCTTCCAGGTTGCGCAGTTGCGTGTCATCCAGGTTGCCGGTCACTTCCTTGCGGTAGCGGGCGATGAAGGGCACGGTGGCGCCTTCGTCGAGCAGCGCCACGGCCGCGGCCACCTGGCGGGGCTGCACGGACAGTTCAGCCGCGATGAGCGAGACGATCTTTTGCGAAACGGATGCGGGCAGGTTGGACATCGGAGAGCGCGGCGAAAAACGCAGTCAGTCGAAAGCGGGGCATTTTGCCACAAGCGCGCGAGGGATCAGCCAGGGCGCGCAGCGGGTGCGGGGCGGGCGGCGTCCCGCGCACGTCCGCACCGGCCCGGCAGGGCAGGCCGGTGCCCGGCCCGGATGCTAGAATCCGGTCATGATCGTCAAGTCCCGCCCGGCCGCCGCCAAGGCCACCATCCTGGCCATGCCAACCTTCGCCAACGTGCCTGAAACTTCCCTGTTCCGCTTCGGCCGCCTGGCTGCACTGGCCGTGGCTGCATGCGCCGTGCTGATGCCGCTGCGCGAGGCGCGCGCCCAGGCTTCCGCGCCCGCGGCGCCACCCGCCGCCAGCGGCCAGCGCGACTTTGCCGCCGAACGCAAGGCCGTCGAGGATTCGCGCGCCTGGACCAACTACCGCTTTGCCGCCGCCGAGCGCGAGTGCTACGGCAAGTTCTTTGTCAACCACTGCATCAACAGCGCCAAGGAAGTCCAGCGCGAGGAGCTGCAGGTGCTGCGCAAGCGCGAACTGGAGGTAGGCGAGGCCGAACGCGCCTACCGCGCCGCCGAGCGCGACCGCGAACAGGCGCTGCGCAACGCCGAGTTCGAGGCCAGCCAGCCGAAGCGCTCGGCCAGCGAGCAGTCCAGCCGCGAGGCCTTCCAGAAGAAGCAGCAGGAACAGCAGCTGCGCGAGGCGCAGCGCCAGGGCGAGGCGCCGCAGCGTGCCGCCAATGCGCAGGCGTACGAAAAGAAGCAGTCTGACTTCGATGCCCGCATGCAGGAGGCCCAGCAGAAGGGCGCCGAGCAGGCCCGCCAGCGGCAGGAGAATGCCAAGGCATACGAGGCCAAGCAGCGCGACCTCGAACGGCGCCAGAAGGAGCTGGAAGAGCGCCGCGCCAAGGCGAAGGAGCAACAGGGGCAGGCATCGGCGCCGCGCCCGTTCGGCTTTTGAGGTCCGGCACCGTGACTGCGCAGCGGAGGCATAGATGGACAGCAACCTGAATACCCTGGAGCGGCGCATCATGGAGTTGCAGATCGAGCACCGCGACCTGGATTTCCTGATCGACCGGCTTGCCAACGATGCCGTCCATGACGAACTGCAGCTGCGCCGGCTGAAGAAGCGCCGCCTCAAGCTGAAGGACGCCATCACGCTGCTGCAGCTGCAGCTCGAACCCGACGTGCCGGCCTGAGCGCATCCGCGCCAGGCTTGCCGATCGCCGCCGGCGCTGTCCGGCGGCCCATACAAAATTCTCCCCCTGCCTTGTCCGATCTTCCAGATTCTCCTGAGCCGTCCGAAGCCGTCAGCCTGACCGACGCCGGGTCGCCCGCGCCTGCCGCGCCCGCCGACGACGTCGCCAGCCGCGGCGCGGAACTGGCCACCATCTTTGCCGATACCGGCACGCTGGCCCAGGCGATTCCCGGCTACCGGCCGCGCGCCTCGCAGCACAAGATGGCCGAGGCCGTCGCCGACGCGATCGTGCAGAACGATTCCGTCATCGTCGAAGCGGGCACCGGCACCGGCAAGACCTACGCCTACCTGGTGCCGGCGATGCTGTGGGGCGGCAAGGTGATCCTGTCGACCGGCACCAAGAACCTGCAGGACCAGCTCTTCCTGCGCGACATCCCCACCGTGCGCCATGCGCTGAACGTGCCGGTCTCGGTGGCGCTGCTCAAGGGCCGCGCCAACTACGTCTGCCACTACCACCTGGAACGCGCGCAGGCCAACGGCCGCCTGGCGTCGCGCCAGGATGCGGCGTGGCTGCGCGACATCGGCCGCTTCATCAAGGAAACCTCCACCGGCGACAAGGCCGAGCTGGCGTCCGTTCCCGAGAACGCGCCGGTATGGCAGCTGGTGACCTCCACGCGCGACAACTGCCTGGGATCGGAATGCCCGCATTACAAGGAATGCTTTGTGATGCGCGCGCGCAAGGAAGCGCAGCAGGCCGACGTGGTGGTGGTCAACCATCACCTGTTCTTTGCCGACGTGGTGCTGCGCGACACCGGCATGGCGGAACTGCTGCCGGCCGCCAACACCGTGATCTTCGACGAAGCCCACCAGCTGCCCGAGACCGCCAC
The DNA here is from genome assembly GCF_058792255.1 of Cupriavidus sp. CPT47-8839-RL05A. Classification (NCBI taxonomy): domain Bacteria; kingdom Pseudomonadati; phylum Pseudomonadota; class Betaproteobacteria; order Burkholderiales; family Burkholderiaceae; genus Cupriavidus; species Cupriavidus sp. CPT47-8839-RL05A. The sequence continues at coordinate 8,727 of NZ_JBYTEG010000031.1, forward strand.
GCTGTTCTTCGGCGAGACGCTGTCCACCAGCCAGCTGCTGGAAATCGCCCGCGATACCGTGGCCGAAGGCCTGTCGCACGCGCGCGATGCGGTGGACTGGGTTGCGCTGGCCGCGCCGCTGGAGCGCGCCGCGCGCGACCTGCGCCTGGCCTTCAGCAAGGACAATGCGCGGCTGGCGCTGGGCCAGATCGAGGCCGACCGCCGTATCGCCGAGCCTTTCAACGAAACGCTCGATGCGCTGGACGAGGCCCTGTCAGACTTCGTCGAGATGCTCGAAAGCCAGGCCGAGCGTGCCGAATCGCTGCAGCAATGCCACCGCCGCGCGCTGGAGCTGGCCAACAAGCTGGCCGCGTGGCGCGCCGATGCCGCGCCCGCGCCGGCACCGCAGCCGACCGAGGGCGAAGGCGAAGCCGCGCCGGCGCTGCCCGCCGGCCCTGAAACCGTGCGCTGGGTCGAGGTGTTCTCGCATACTGTGCAGCTGCACCGCACGCCGCTGTCGATCGCGCCGATCTTCACGCGCCAGCGCGACGGCCAGCCGCGCGCCTGGGTTTTCACCTCGGCGACGCTGTCGGTGAAGGGGAATTTCACCCACTACGCGGCGCAGCTGGGGCTCGACAAGGACCGCTCGCTGACGCTGCCCAGCCCGTTCGATTACGCGAAGCAGGGGCTGCTCTATGTGCCGCGCGATATGCCGCAGCCGCAGTCGCCGCAGTTCACCGACGCGGTGGTGCAGGCGGCATTGCCGCTGATCGAGGCCGCCGGCGGACGCACCTTCCTGCTGTGCACCACGCTGCGCGCGGTGCAGCGTGCCTCGGACCTGCTCTATGACGCGTTTGCCGAGCGCGGCCTGAACCTGCCGCTACTGGTGCAGGGCCAGGCCAGCCGCACCGAATTGCTGGACCGCTTCCGCGAGCTGGGCAACGCGGTGCTGGTCGGAAGCCAGAGCTTCTGGGAGGGCGTGGATGTGCGCGGCGAGGCGCTGTCGCTGGTGATCATCGACAAGCTGCCGTTCGCGCCGCCCGACGACCCGGTGCTGGCCGCGCGCATGGAAGTGCTGCAGAAGAAGGGCCTGAGCCCGTTTGCCGTGCACCAGCTGCCGCATGCGGTGATCACGCTCAAGCAGGGGGCGGGGCGGTTGATCCGTTCGGAATCGGACCGCGGCGTGCTGGCGATCTTCGATACGCGGCTGGTCGAGAAGCCCTATGGCCGGCAGATCTGGCAAAGCCTGCCGCCGTTCACGCGCACGCGTGAGGCAGCGACGGTGGTGCGGTTCCTGGAGTCGCTGCGCGGTCCCGGCAAGGAGGCCGCGGCAGCGGACTGATCGCTACAGGTGCCGGAAAAAGAAAAACGGGACGTATCCTCCGATACGTCCCGTTTTTTTATGGCCGCTGGCCAGCCGGCGTCAGAACACTTCCCACCAGGACTTGTCCTTGCGGCGCGCGCCGTACTTGATGAAATCGCTGTCCGGGAAATTGCGCTCCATCACGCGTGCGGTGTCGTCGCGCAGGTCCTTCATTCCCATCGCGTCATATGAACGGACCATGATGTACAGCGCTTCTTCGTTGGCCGGGGCGCCGTCGTAGTCCTTCAGCGCCTGCTGGGCGCGGTTGACGGCGGCGAGGTACGCGCCGCGCCGGTAGTAGTAGCGCGCAGCGTGCACTTCGTGCTGGGCCAGCGAGTTGACGATGTACTGCATGCGCAGCGTGGCGTCGGGGGTGTACTTGCTTTCCGGGTAGCGCGTGATCAGCGTATTGAACGCGTCATAGGCGGCGCGCGCGGCCTTGGGGTCGCGCTCGCTCAGGTCCTGGCCCGAGAAGCGGCCCAGCCAGCCCAGGTTGTCGTTGAAGTTGATCAGGCCCTTGAGGTAGTAGGCGTAATCGATATTGGGATGGTTCGGGTGCAGCTGGATGAAGCGGTCCACCGCAGCCAGGGCTGCTGCCGTTTCACCATCCTTGTAGTTGGCGTAGGCGGTATCGATCTGGGCCTGCTGTGCATAGCGCCCAAACGGATAGCGGCCTTCGAGCTTTTCATACAGCTTGACGGCACGCGTGTAGTCGCCGCCATCCAGCGCATCCTTGGCTTCCGAATATAATTTGTTGGCCGACCAGCCTGCGGTCTCGTCGGGTTGGTCCGCCAGCAGGCCGCATGCAGACAGCATGACGCAGCCGCCTGCGAGCAGAACCGCTCCAATTGTCGTGCGCCAGCGCGCGCGTTTCATGCTCTGCAATTGCATGGGCAATCGTATCCCGGATGAAGAAAAATAGCGTCAAGCATTATAGCCCAAGCCCCCAGCCCAACCCCGAAGCAGGAGCTGGCGTGGGAGGACTTCCACCAGAACGGGTGCGCGCAGCCGCGTCCGTGGCCGATTTCGAGGCCCGTCCAGAGGAATTTGAAGACCTTGCCGAGGCGCCGCCCGGCGGCGCGCCGGCTGCCGAGCCGGCCGTGACCCTGTCGCTGGAGGTGGACAGCGCCTCGCATGGCGAGCGGCTCGATAAATTGCTCGCGCGTCACTTCAGCGAGTTTTCACGCAGCCGCCTGCAGCAGTGGATCGAAAGCGGCGCGGTGCGCGTCGACGGCCACGTGCGCCGGCCGCGCGATGCGGTGCAGATGGGCAACCGCATCGAGATCCAGCCGCAGGCCGCGCCGGAATCGTCCGCTTTCTCGCCCGAGGACGTGCCGCTGGACGTGGTCTATGAAGACGACACCCTGCTGGTGATCAACAAGCCCGCCGGGCTGGTGGTGCATCCGGCAGCCGGCAACTGGAGCGGCACCGTGCTTAACGGGTTGCTGCACCGCGACCCCGCCGCAGCGTCGCTGCCGCGCGCGGGCATCGTGCACCGGCTCGACAAGGAAACCTCCGGCCTGATGGTGGTGGCGCGCTCGCTCACCGCGCAGACCGACCTGGTGCGCCAGCTGCAGGCGCGCACGGTCAAGCGCACCTATATCGCGCTGGTGTGGGGCCGCACCTATGACGAGGGCACCATCGACGCGCCCATCGGCCGCGACCCGCGCGAGCGCACGCGCATGGCGGTCGTGCATACCGCCAGCGGCAAGCCGTCGCGCACGCATTTCCGCACGCTGGCCACGGTGCCGCTGGGGCGGGGCTTCGTGTCGATGGTGATGTGCAAGCTGGAGACCGGCCGCACACACCAGATCCGCGTGCATTTCGAGTCGATCGGCCACCCGCTGGTGGGCGACCCGGTCTACTTCCGCGCCACGCAGCGCGGGCAGCGCCCGGCAGTCCGCGCACCGCTGCCGGTGCCGTATGAGCGCCAGGCGCTGCATGCGTACCAGCTCGGCCTGGTGCATCCGGCCACCGGCAAGCGCATGTCCTGGACCGCGCAGCCGCCGCAAGACCTGCAGGCGCTGATCGATGCGCTGGATTTTGACAGCGCGCAGGCCGACGAGGAAGAAGAAGGCTGGGACGAAGTCTGGGAAGGCGGCGAGGCCCACTGGGAATACGCCGGTGATGACGAAGACGGTGACGACGATGACGATGAGCGCAGCGCCTGATCGCGCCTGGCTGGTCCCTGACTGGCCCGCGCCGGCGCGTGTGCGCGCGTTGTCAACCACGCGCCAGGGCGGTGTCAGCAAGGGCCCGTACGGGCTTGCCGGCGGTGCCCCGGGCGGCCTGAACCTGGGCACCCACGTTGGCGACGACCCCGCCGACGTGGCGCGCAACCGTGCGCGGCTGGCCGCGTGCCTGCCGTCGATGCCGCAATGGCTGGAGCAGGTGCATGGCTGCGCGGTGGCCACGGTCGACCATGTTGCGGCCCCGGGCGCGCCCGTGCCCCAGGCCGACGCGAGCCTGGCGCTGGCACCCGGCCACGTCTGCGCCGTGATGACGGCGGATTGCCTGCCGGTGCTGCTGTGCGATGCGCAGGGTATGGTGGTGGGCGCGGCGCATGCGGGCTGGCGCGGCCTGTGCAGCGGCGTGATCGAAGCCACGCTGTCACGGATGCAGGCCGCTGCCGGCGCCGCGCGCTGGCTGGCATGGCTGGGGCCGGCCATCGGCCCCGATGCGTTCGAGGTGGGTGCCGAAGTGCGCGATGCCTTCCTGGCCCAGGCACGCGCCGATGAGCAGGCCGCGGTTGCCGCAGCGTTCCGCCCTGGTGCCCCGGGCAAGTACCTTGCCGACATCTATGCGCTGGCGCGCACGCGGCTGGCGCGCGCCGGCTGCACCGAGGTCTACGGCGGCGACGCCTGCACCGTGGCCGACGCCGGTCGCTTCTACTCCTATCGGCGCGACGGCGTGACCGGCCGCATGGCCAGCCTGGTCTGGCTGGCGGACTGAGCCCGCCGCTGCCTCACTCGTCCTGGCCCCTGGCCGCCTGCGCGCGCTCGGCTTCGGCCTTGCGCCGGCGCCGGCCGGGCGTGCCCATGATGTAGAGCACCAGCGCCACCGGTGCCACGCCATATATCAGGAAGGTGGCAACCCCTGCCACCACGTTGTGCTCGGTGATCGCCATCATCAGCGCCACGTAGAGCCAGCCAATGGCCACGATGTACATCAAAAATTCATCCTTCTCGCCTATGCTCTGTGGCCACGGCAGATGCGAGCGCTGCATACCGTCCGGTAGGTCGGGAAGCGCGCAGCGCCGAGGCGGATTCCCGCATTGACAGCGCGTGCGTTGCAAGGCAACAATGGGCTCAAATGTCTCGGAATCGCTGACGATTCCCAGGTTTCTCCGGCAAGCATAGCGCATGGCGTTGCCATGCGAGGATGTCGCGCTTGCCGGATAAAAGGGGAGCCGCTATCGGAATGGACGCAAGCCACGGCCGCAGCAGGTGCGGTCGAGGGCTTCCCGCCAGTTCCAGGGCAGATGTGCCGGCAGACCCTCCCGCTTTGGGGGAGGCGCAAGCCGGGTCCATTCGGATAGCATCTCCCCATGCAAAGTGCCGGCCAGGGCAATGCCCGGAGCCGGTTCGAATAGTGACGGCAGAGAGACAATCAAATCATGGCGACCGGCAAAGGCGCGGCAGCTTCCACTCAGGAAGGCAAGTCCCAACCATTCAAGTTCACGCCGGGGCCATTCGATCCAGCCACATGGCTGGAATGGTCCCACCAGTGGCAGGGCACTGAAGGCAACGGCCACGCGGCCGCGTCCGGCATTCCGGGCCTGGATGCGCTGGCAGGCGTCAAGATCGCGCCGGCGCAGCTGGGTGATATCCAGCAGCGCTACATGAAGGACTTCTCAGCCCTGTGGCAGGCCATGGCCGAGGGCAAGGCCGAGGCCACCGGTCCGCTGCACGACCGGCGCTTCGCCGGCGACGCATGGCGCACCAACCTCCCATATCGCTTCGCTGCCGCGTTCTATCTGCTCAATGCGCGCGCCTTGACCGAGCTGGCCGATGCCGTCGAGGCCGATGCCAAGACGCGCCAGCGCATCCGCTTCGCGATCTCGCAATGGGTGGATGCGATGTCGCCCGCCAACTTCCTTGCCACCAATCCCGAGGCGCAGCGCCTGCTGATCGAGTCGGGCGGCGAATCGCTGCGTGCCGGCGTGCGCAACATGATGGAAGACCTGACGCGCGGCAAGATCTCGCAGACCGACGAGAGCGCGTTTGAGGTCGGCCGCAATGTCGCGGTGACCGAAGGCGCCGTGGTTTTCGAGAACGAGTACTTCCAGCTGTTGCAGTACAAGCCGCTGACCGACAAGGTGCACGTGCGCCCGCTGCTGATGGTGCCGCCGTGCATCAACAAGTACTACATCCTGGACCTGCAGCCGGAGAGCTCGCTGGTGCGCCATGTGGTGGAGCAGGGACATACGGTGTTCCTGGTGTCGTGGCGCAATCCGGACGCCAGCATGGCCGGCAGCACCTGGGACGACTACATCGAGCACGCGGCCATCCGCGCCATCGAAGTCGCGCGCGACATCAGCGGCCAGGACAAGATCAACGTGCTCGGCTTCTGCGTGGGCGGCACCATTGTCTCGACCGCGCTGGCGGTGCTGGCCGCGCGCGGCGAGCACCCGGCCGCAAGCGTCACGCTGCTGACCACGCTGCTGGACTTTGCCGACACCGGCATCCTCGACGTCTTTGTCGACGAGGGCCATGTGCAGCTGCGCGAGGCCACGCTGGGCGGCGCCGCCGGCGCGCCGTGCGCGCTGCTGCGTGGCCTTGAGCTGGCCAACACCTTCTCGTTCCTGCGCCCGAACGACCTGGTGTGGAACTACGTGGTCGACAACTACCTGAAGGGCAACACGCCGGTGCCGTTCGACCTGCTGTTCTGGAACGGCGACGCCACCAACCTGCCGGGGCCGTGGTACTGCTGGTACCTGCGCCACACCTACCTGCAGAACGAGCTCAAGGTGCCGGGCAAGCTGACTGTGTGCGGCGTGCCGGTGGACCTGGCCAGCATCGACGTGCCGACCTACATCTACGGCTCGCGCGAAGACCATATCGTGCCGTGGACCGCGGCCTATGCCTCGACCGCGCTGCTGGCGAACAAGCTGCGCTTCGTGCTGGGTGCGTCGGGCCATATCGCCGGTGTGATCAACCCGCCGGCCAAGAACAAGCGCAGCCACTGGACCAACGATGCGTTGCCGGAGTCGCCGCAGCAATGGCTGGCCGGCGCCACCGAGCATCACGGCAGCTGGTGGCCGGACTGGACCGCATGGCTGGCCGGGCAGGCCGGCGCTAAACGCGCCGCGCCCGCCAACTATGGCAATGCGCGCTATCGCGCGATCGAACCCGCGCCTGGGCGATACGTCAAAGCCAAGGCATGACGCTTGCATGAGTGCCGGCGTGCGTCATGCACGGCGCCGGCAGGCCTGCAGGTTCCCTCCCGTTTCCATTGAAAGGACTACACAATGACTGACGTTGTCATCGTATCCGCCGCCCGCACCGCGGTCGGCAAGTTTGGCGGCTCGCTGGCCAAGATCCCGGCACCGGAACTGGGTGCCGTGGTCATCAAGGCCGCGCTGGAGCGCGCCGGCGTCAAGCCGGAGCAGGTGAGCGAAGTCATCATGGGCCAGGTGCTGACCGCCGGTTCGGGCCAGAACCCCGCACGCCAGGCCGCGATCAAGGCCGGCCTGCCGGCGATGGTGCCGGCCATGACCATCAACAAGGTGTGCGGCTCGGGCCTGAAGGCCGTGATGCTGGCCGCCAACGCGATCATGGCGGGCGACGCCGAGATCGTGGTGGCCGGCGGCCAGGAAAACATGAGCGCCGCCCCGCACGTGCTGCCGGGCTCGCGCGACGGTTTCCGCATGGGCGATGCCAAGCTGATCGACACCATGATCGTCGACGGCCTGTGGGACGTGTACAACCAGTACCACATGGGTATCACCGCCGAGAACGTGGCCAAGGAATACGGCATCACGCGCGAGGCGCAGGATGAGTTCGCCGTCGGTTCGCAGAACAAGGCCGAAGCCGCGCAGAAGGCCGGCAAGTTTGACGAAGAGATCGTCCCGGTGCTGATCCCGCAGCGCAAGGGCGACCCGGTGGCCTTCAAGACCGACGAGTTCGTGCGCCAGGGCGCCACGCTGGACAGCATGTCCGGCCTCAAGCCCGCCTTCGACAAGGCCGGCACGGTGACCGCGGCCAACGCCTCGGGCCTGAACGACGGCGCCGCCGCGGTGGTGGTGATGTCGGCGGCCAAGGCCAAGGAACTGGGCCTGACCCCGCTGGCCACGATCAAGAGCTATGCCAACGCCGGTGTCGATCCCAAGGTGATGGGCATGGGCCCGGTGCCGGCCTCCAAGCGCGCCCTGTCGCGCGCCGAGTGGACCCCGCAGGACCTGGACCTGATGGAGATCAACGAGGCCTTCGCCGCGCAGGCGCTGGCGGTGCACCAGCAGATGGGCTGGGACACCTCCAAGGTCAACGTGAACGGCGGCGCCATCGCCATCGGCCACCCGATCGGCGCGTCGGGCTGCCGTATCCTGGTGACGCTGCTGCACGAGATGAAGCGCCGTGACGCGAAGAAGGGCCTGGCCTCGCTGTGCATCGGCGGCGGCATGGGCGTGGCGCTGGCAGTCGAGCGCAAATAAGGAAGGGGTTTTCCGGGGCCGCGCGCGGTTGGCGCGGACCCGGCGACGATAACGAAGAGCCAATCAAGGAGTGGACATGACTCAGCGCATTGCGTATGTGACCGGCGGCATGGGTGGTATCGGAACCGCCATTTGCCAGCGACTGGCCAAGGATGGCTTTCGTGTGGTGGCCGGTTGCGGCCCCAACTCGCCGCGCCGCGAAAAGTGGCTGGAGCAGCAGAAGGCCCTGGGCTTCGATTTCATTGCCTCGGAAGGCAATGTGGCTGACTGGGACTCGACCAAGACCGCATTCGACAAGGTCAAGTCCGAGGTCGGCGAGGTCGATGTGCTGATCAACAACGCCGGTATCACCCGCGACGTAGTGTTCCGCAAGATGACCCGCGCCGACTGGGATGCGGTGATCGACACCAACCTGACCTCGCTGTTCAACGTCACCAAGCAGGTGATCGACGGCATGGCCGACCGTGGCTGGGGCCGCATCGTCAACATCTCGTCGGTGAACGGGCAGAAGGGCCAGTTCGGCCAGACCAACTACTCCACCGCCAAGGCCGGCCTGCATGGCTTCACCATGGCGCTGGCGCAGGAAGTGGCGACCAAGGGCGTGACCGTCAACACGGTTTCTCCGGGCTATATCGCCACCGACATGGTCAAGGCGATCCGCCAGGACGTGCTCGACAAGATCGTCGCGACCATTCCGGTCAAGCGCCTGGGCCTGCCGGAAGAGATCGCCTCGATCTGCGCCTGGTTGTCGTCGGAGGAGTCCGGTTTCTCGACCGGCGCCGACTTCTCGCTCAACGGCGGCCTGCATATGGGCTGACCTGCCGGCCTGGTTCAACCAGTCGGCAGCCGGCGCTGGCGCCCGCGTATTGCGGTGCAGCCAGCGCGGCGCACAAGGCGGCGGGCGCTTCGTTTCGCCGCCCGTTTCGCGGGCCGTCAAGGCCCGCGAATCGTTTCTGCCAGCGCGGCATTCCTCCCTTTTTGCGCCAATTCACCGGGTTTTCCTTAAGCCCGGTCGCTTTTCTTAGTGCCTTGTTGGGCATAGAATCAGGGCAGCGGCGCAGCCAGCACCATGTTCGTGCAGCGCGGCCCTCGCGGGGGCGAGGTTGCAGGCCGCCACGCGCAGCCATGCGCGAACGGGCCACCAGATGGCCGGCACGACAACAAGCAGATGGCGCGGGCGATACCGATTTGCGCACTGCACCCCATGCGGTGCAGCAGCGCGCAAACAGCGATGACACAAGGACAGAGCACCGATGGCCACGACCAAAAAAGGCGCAGAGCGACTGATCAAAAAGTATCCGAACCGCAGGCTCTACGACACCCAGACCAGCACCTACATCACCCTGGCCGACGTCAAGCAGCTGGTCATGGATTCAGAAGAATTCAAGGTCGTCGACGCCAAGTCTGGTGACGAACTGACCCGCAGCATCTTGCTGCAGATCATCCTGGAAGAAGAAACGGGCGGCGTGCCGATGTTCTCCAGCGCGATGCTGTCGCAGATCATCCGCTTCTACGGCCATGCCATGCAAGGCATGATGGGCACCTACCTGGAAAAGAACATCCAGGCCTTCATCGACATCCAGAACAAGCTGGCCGAGAACTCCAAGGGCCTGTATTCCGGCGAAACCTTCAGCCCCGACATGTGGTCGCAGTTCATGAACATGCAGGGCCCGATGATGCAGGGCATGATGAGCAACTACATCGAGCAGAGCAAGAACCTGTTCGTGCAGATGCAGGAGCAGATGCAAAGCCAGGCCAAGAATATGTTCGGGACGTTCCCGTTCAACCAGCCGGACAAGAAGTAAGACACCGGCAGCGGCGGGCCCCGGTCCGCCGCATATCCCGCACGCTGGCTGGCACTCAGCCAGCGCTCGCATGCAGGCCGATGCCCAGCGCCCGCATCACCTTCCAGATCGTCCCGAACTCCGGATTGCCTTCGCCTGACAGCGAGCGGTAGAGGCTTTCGCGCGAAAGCCCCGTTTCGCGCGCCAGTCGCGTCATGGCGCGCGCGCGTGCCACCACGCCGAGCGCGTAGGCAATGAATCGATCGTCGTCGCCGGCCTCGGCCAGGCAGGCATCCAGGTAGGCGGCGATCTCCTGCTCGTTCCTCAGATGCTCAGTGGAGTCCCAAGGGCGGGTTGGTTCTTTCATGGCTCACTCCAGATCAAGATTGGCCGCCAGATTGTGTGCTCTTTCCAAATCAGCGTGCCGGGTCGACTTGATCCACGCGCATTTCGCTGATCCCACCGCCAAGGGCTTTAACGTCGCCGGGGTTCCCATTCAGCAAGCGGTCTTGTACCTCGCCGCGTTGCTAAATTAGATGCGGTAGCCCGAGCCGTGGGCAGACGCAAAGCAGGTAGAATGCGCGGTCTGCGTCCCCCAGGCGCACGCAATCACGCAACTTTCTTCCAGCGGCGGCTCAGTGTGGACTCGCCTTTTGTGCGCGAAACCCCATGCCCTCCGTTATCCAATTTGCTCGTCCGGCCTTTAAGGCCCGGCTCTCCGCTTCGGTGAAGGCTTCGCCATGAGCCGGCTGTTCCTGGCCCCCATGGAAGGGCTTGCCGACTACGTCTTGCGCGACGTGCTGACCGACACCGGCGGCTACGACGGCTGTGTGTCCGAGTTCGTCCGAGTGACGGGTTCGTTGCTTCCAGCCCGCGTCTACGAGCGCGATACGCCCGAAATCCTCGCCGGCGGCTATACCCGCAGCGGCACGCCGATGGTGATCCAGTTGCTCGGCAGCGATCCGGAATGGCTGGCGCGCAATGCGGCCTATGCCGCGACCTTGTCGCCGCATGGCATCGACCTGAACTTCGGCTGTCCCGCCAAGGTCGTCAACCGGCATGGCGGCGGCGCCATGCTGCTGACGAACCCTGAGTTGTTGAACCGGATCGTTGCGTCCGTGCGCGCGGCGGTGCCGGCCCATATCGCCGTGACGGCAAAAATGCGGCTGGGCGTGTCCGATACCTCGCTGGCCATTGATTGCGCCACGGCGCTGGCCGAAGGCGGCGCGGCTTCGCTCGTCGTGCATGCCCGGACGCGGGACCATGGCTACCGGCCGCCGGCCCACTGGGACTGGATCGCGCGCATTGCGGCGGCGGTGGACGTGCCGGTGATTGCCAACGGAGATGTCTGGACCGTCGCCGACTGGGAGCGTTGCCGGGCCGTCAGCGGTTGCGCCGACGTGATGATCGGGCGCGGCGCCGTGTCCGATCCTTTCCTGGCCTTGCGCATTCGCGGGCTGATGGACAGTTCGCCGTCGGACCAGGAGTGGCCGCTGGTGCTGCGCCAGATCGCCACCTACCTGAAAAAGCTGCATGCCCGTATCGCCTCGTGCCATGAGCATGGGCGCGTGAAACTGTGGCTCAGCTATCTCAAGCGGACCTGGCCACAGGCCGCCGAACTGCATGCGGCCATCCGGCGCATGCAGGACTCGCTGGAGATAGAGCGAGTCCTGGAAGGCCTGCCGGGAGCCGCGACCGCGCCGGAATGACGCAGCCTGGGCCACATGTGTGGAGTCAGGCGCCGAGAATTCATGGCAAACGGTTAAAATGCGCGATTGGCTCACCGGCTGCCGGCCTTGTCCCCGCATATTCCGCCGCGCCCGCCCCCACATTCGGATTGCACTGTGAAAAACCCTTCAGAATCAATGACCCAGAAAGACCATAGTCCGCGTGTGGGATTCGTTTCCCTGGGCTGCCCCAAGGCCCTGGTCGACTCCGAGCAGATCATCACCCAGCTGCGCGCCGAGGGCTATGCCATCAGCGGCACCTACGACGGCGCCGACCTGGTCGTGGTCAATACCTGCGGCTTTATCGACGAGGCCGTGCAGGAGAGCCTGGACGCCATCGGCGAGGCCCTGACCGAGAACGGCAAGGTCATCGTCACCGGCTGCCTGGGTGCGAAGAAGGATGCGGCGGGCCACGACATCGTGTCGTCGGTGCACCCCAAGGTGCTGGCCGTGACCGGCCCGCATGCGCTGGGCGAGGTGATGCAGGCGGTGCACACGCACCTGCCCAAGCCGCATGACCCGTTCACCGACCTGGTGCCGGCCGCCGGCATCAAGCTGACGCCCAAGCATTACGCCTACCTGAAGATCTCCGAGGGCTGCAACCACCGTTGCTCGTTCTGCATCATCCCGTCGATGCGCGGCGACCTGGTGTCGCGCCCGGTGGCCGAGGTCATGCTGGAGGCCGAGAACCTGTTCAAGGCCGGCGTCAAGGAATTGCTGATGATCTCGCAGGACACCAGTGCCTACGGCGTCGACGTCAAGTACCGCACCGGCTTCTGGAACGGCCGCCCGCTCAAGACCCGCATGACCGAACTGGTGGCGGCGCTCGGCGAGCTGGCCGCGCAGTACGGTGCGTGGGTGCGCCTGCACTACGTCTACCCGTACCCGCACGTGGACGAGATCATCCCGCTGATGTCCCAAGGCCATGTGCTGCCGTACCTCGATGTGCCGCTGCAGCACGCGCACCCGGACGTGCTCAAGCGCATGAAGCGCCCGGCCAATGCCGAGAAGACCATGGACCGGATTCGCGCCTGGCGCGAGATCTGCCCTGAGCTGACCATCCGCAGCACCTTTATCGCCGGCTTCCCGGGCGAGACCGAGGCGGAGTTCCAGACCTTGCTCGACTTTATCGCCGAAGCCGAACTGGACCGCGTCGGCTGCTTCGCCTACTCGCCGGTGGAGGGCGCCACCGCCAACGACCTGCCGGGCGCGCTGCCCGACGAGGTGCGCGAGGAACGCCGCGCCCGCTTCATGGAAGTGGCCGAAGCGGTCTCGGCACGCCGCCTGCAGCGCAAGGTCGGCCAGACCCTGCGCGTGCTGGTGGACGAGGTCAACCAGGATGGCGGCATCGGCCGTTCGTCCGCGGATGCGCCGGAAATCGACGGCCTGGTCTATATCGCGCCGCCGGAACGCCACTCCCAGCGCTATCGCGCCGGCGAGTTCGTCGAGGTGAAGATCACCGGCGCCGATGGCCACGACCTGTGGGGCGAGGTCTGAAACGGGTTGATTAGGTAAAAGTACGCCCGTTCGATTTCGTCCGCGTCCCGCTATACTGTGCGGTGCAACATAACCTCATGGAGACAAAGTCATGACGCGTGAAGTGGTAGTGGTAGGCGGTGTCCGTACCGCGATCGGGACCTTTGGCGGCAGCCTGAAGGATGTGGCGCCGGCGGAGCTGGGTGCACTGGTGGTGCGCGAGGCGCTGGCGCGCGCGCAGGTGTCGGGCGACGATGTCGGCCACGTGGTGTTCGGCAACGTGATCCAGACCGAGCCGCGCGACATGTATCTGGGCCGCGTCGCGGCCGTCAACGGCGGGGTGACGATCAACGCCCCCGCGCTGACCGTGAACCGCCTGTGCGGCTCGGGCCTGCAGGCCATCGTCAGCGCCGCGCAGACCATCCTGCTGGGCGATACCGACGTCGCCATCGGCGGCGGCGCGGAAAGCATGAGCCGCGCCCCGTACCTGGCGCCGGCGGCGCGCTGGGGCGCACGCATGGGCGACGCCGGCCTGGTCGACATGATGCTGGGTGCGCTGCACGATCCCTTCCATCGCATCCACATGGGCGTGACCGCCGAGAATGTCGCCAAGGAATACGACATCTCGCGCGCGCAGCAGGACGAGGCCGCGCTGGAATCGCATCGCCGCGCTTCGGCAGCGATCAAGGCCGGCTACTTCAAGGACCAGATCGTCCCGGTGGTGAGCAAGGGCCGCAAGGGCGACGTTACCTTCGACACCGACGAGCACGTGCGCCATGACGCCACCATCGACGACATGACCAAGCTCAGGCCGGTCTTCGTCAAGGAAAACGGCACGGTCACGGCAGGCAATGCTTCGGGCCTGAACGACGCCGCCGCCGCGGTAGTGATGATGGAGCGCGCCGAAGCCGAGCGCCGCGGCCTGAAGCCGCTGGCCCGCCTGGTGTCGTACGGCCATGCCGGCGTGGACCCGAAGACCATGGGCATTGGCCCGGTGCCGGCGACGAAGATCGCGCTGGAGCGCGCCGGCTTGCAGGTGTCGGACCTGGACGTGATCGAAGCCAACGAAGCCTTTGCCGCACAGGCGTGCGCGGTGACCAAGGCGCTCGGCCTGGACCCGGCCAAGGTCAACCCGAACGGCTCGGGCATCTCGCTGGGCCACCCGATCGGCGCCACCGGTGCCCTGATCACGGTGAAGGCGCTGCATGAACTGAACCGCGTGCAGGGCCGCTACGCGCTGGTGACGATGTGCATCGGCGGCGGGCAGGGCATTGCCGCCATCTTCGAGCGTATCTGAGGTTAGCCTTGCGCCTGGCTTCGCTGACGAAGAACCTCTGCACGCTCGGCCTGGCCGCCGTGCTCGCGCTGGCGGGCACGGTGCAGGCAGCGCCGGGCACCGAGCTGTCGACTGGCCCGGTGATCGGCGGGGAAGGCCTGGGCATCAACCAGGCCATTCGCGATGGCGAAGCCCGGCGCGGCGGCACCTCGCTTTCCACTGGCGCGCCAAGACCTCTGGCGCCGCGGCCGGAGTATGCGTCGCTGCCGGTCTATGTCGGCAAGGTCGGCGACCAGCCGGTGCGGTTGCGCCTGGGCCCCAAGCCTGACGAGCGCGACAGCGTGCGCGGAGAATACGCCGGCCGTGGCGCCGGTGTGCGCCTGCTGGCCGGCGAGTGGGAGGACGGCGCTTTCCTGATGGAGGAGTCCGACGACGGCACCCGCGTATCGGGCAACTGGGAAGGCAGCATCGACGCCAGCGGCGCCGTGCGCGGCACCTGGACCGACGCGTTCAACCCGGCCATCGTGCTGCCGTTCTTTATCCGCCCTCTGGGCGTGCTCGTGATCCCCCCGTTCGACATGACACCCAACAGCGGCGTCACCTACGCGCCGCCGCCGCCGAAGTCCTCGATTTCCGGCTGGTAAGCCACTTCCTGGTGCCCGCCGTTGCCATCGCCGGTGGCGCGGCCGGCATTTGCTGGTAAGCTCGGAGGCTCATCGAGTCTCATTCCTGACCGTGCCGCGCTTCTGCCTGGGCGATACCGCCACGGCAGCGCGCCGTGGCCCGCCAGCAGCCAGCAAGGAAACCGCCGTGTCCGATTCGCCATCCGGCAAGCCCGCGTCGCCCGCCCATTACCTGCAAACCGTTGCGGTCCAGCCCGAGCTGGAGATCGCGCCCGGCTTTGCCTCGTTTTCTCCCGCCACGCACCGCGGCTCCACCGTGGTGTTCCGCAACCTGGCCGAACTGCGCGCCCATGGCGACGGTGCCACCACCTACTGGCGCTATGGCCTGCACGCCACGCCGACCAGCGAGGCGCTGTGCCAGCACCTGGCGCTGCTGGAGGGCGCGCGCCACACGCTGCTGCAGCCGTCGGGGCTGGCGGCGATCTCGCTGGTCTACTTCGCGCTGCTCAAGAGCGGCGACGACGTGCTGGTGCCGCACAACGTCTACGGCCCCAACCGCGACCACGGCGAGTGGCTGGCACGCGAATTCGGCGTGGCCGTGCGCTACTACGACCCGATGGACGCTGCTGCGATGGCGGCGATGATTCGGCCGAATACGCGCCTGATCTGGATGGAGTCGCCCGGTTCGGTGACCATGGAAGTGCCCGACAGCGACGCCATCGTCGCCGCGGCCAGGGCGCGAGGCGTGCTGACCGCGATCGACAATACCTGGTCGGCCGGCATCTACTTCCGTCCGTTCGACAAGGGCATCGACATCTCGGTGCAGGCGCTGACCAAGTACCAGTCCGGCGGCAGCGACGTGCTGATGGGCGCGGTGCTGACCTGCGACGATGCGCTGCATGAGCGCCTGAAGCGCACCCGCATGCTGATGGGCTGGGGGGTTTCCGCCGATGACTGCCACCTGGTGCTGCGCGGGCTGCCGAGCCTGCCGGTGCGCCTGGCCGCGCATGACCGTGCGGCCCGCGAAGTGGCGGAGTGGCTGCGCCAGCGGCCCGAGGTTGCGCGCGTGCTGCATCCGGCGCTGCCGGACTGCCCGGGCCACGCCAACTGGCGGCGCGATTTCACCGGTGCCAGCGGGCTCTTTGCCATCATCCTGCGGGCAAGCTATACGCGCCAGCAGGTGGATGCCTTGGTCGAGGCGCTGCAACTGTTTGCGATCGGCTGGTCCTGGGGCGGCGCCCACAGCCTGGCCGTGCCGTACCACGTGCAGGGCATGCGGCCGGCGGGCACATGGCCGCCGGCCGGCTGGCAGGATAGCGGCGAACTGGTGCGGCTTTATATCGGCCTGGAAGACACGCGCGACCTGATCGCCGACCTGCGCCAGGCGCTGGAGGCTACGCTGGCCGCATAAGCGGCCTCAGGCCGGCTGTCTCAGGGCGAGATTGAGCTGGTCGACGACCTCGGCCCAGTCGGCGTCGTCCAGCAGCTCGTCGCGCAGCAGCGTGGCCTGGGCGGGGGTCCAGAACGGTGCCTCGGCCAGTTCGACATCGTCGGGCAGTGGGGCGTGCGTGCCGATAAAGCTGCGGATGCTGGCTTCGTCGGAGGCCAGGCCGAGTTGGGCGAACAGTTCGGAAAACTGGTGGAAGGTCGATTCCATGGTGGTCGGCTCGATGTTGTTGGCCTGAGATAGTGTAGGGCAGCGGCCGGGCCGGCGCTGCCCGGGAAACAAAAACGGACGCTGCTGCGTCCGTTTTTGCGTGCGGGCGCCATGCGCTCAGGGCGTATCCGTGCTGGGCATGGTCTTGGCGCTCGCGGTGGGCCTGGCGGCCCGGGCTGCCCGGGTTGCCTGCGGCATCGCCCAGACCGACTCCGCCGGCCCGCTGCGCGCGCGGCGCTGCGTGGCGCGGGCCAGGGCGACAAAGCCCGCGGCCAGCGCGATCGCGCCGATATCGAAGCCGGCGATGATCCAGTGCCCGCTGGGAATGCTGTGCAGCAGGTGGTCGCCGGTCAGGAGCGCGTTCGCCAGCGGCACCGTCAGCGAGGCCAGCGCGGCGGCATAGAGCAATTCCACCGCGGCGCGCACCGGCGGGCGCAGCAGCGCCCAGGCACAGGCCAGGCCAAACACCGTGAAATAGGTGTAGCTCACCGCGCGCTCCGGCCACAGCAGTGCGGCCGGGAAGCACAGCGCCACGCCGATGCAGCAGCCGATGCACACGCCGACCGTGCCCTGCGCCAGCAGCCGGTGCACGCGCGGCTGCTCGGCCTGGCGCAGCTTGCGCCGCGACTCGATCCACAGCAGGTTGCCCGAATAGAACAGGAAGGCGCCGGCCAGCCCGGCCAGCAGGTAGACCAGCCGCACCGGCAACTCGCCGAAGGTGCCGAAATGCAGCGCGTACAGCGCGCTGTAGAGCCCATGGTTGCTGTCGCGCGTGCCGGCGGTCTGGTTGGCGGTCAGCTGGCCCGCGTTGGGCTCGCCGCTGGCGGCATGGATGCCGACCGAGCCCAGGTTGCCGAGGGCCTGCGTGCTGGTGCCGCGCACCTCCACCACGGCGTTGGCGTCGCCATGGCGCTGGAAGCGGAACGACTCGGGCGTGAAACGCTCGCCGCCGTGCTCGCGCGCGATTTGCATCAGCGTTGCCGCGGGCATGGTCGGCACCGCGCGGTTGGCCGCGGCCACTTCCGGCACGGCGGTGGTGGCGCGGGGTACCGCCTCGAACAGGCGGCCGTCGAAGGTCAGCGTGTTGAACACCATCATCAGCACCAGCGACAGGCAGAACAGTGCGCCGGTGATGGCAAAGACCAGGTGGAAGGGCAGGCTGAACAGGCCCAGCACATTGTGGGTGTCCATCCAGAAACGCTTCAGGTTGCGACCGGGGCGCACCGCGAACAGGTCCTTCTTCAGCCGCGGCAGGTGCAGCAGCACGCCCGACACCAGCGCCAGCCCGTACAGCACCGAGATCGCGCCCATGAAATAGATGCCGCCGACCGGGATCCCCAGCGAGTAGTGCAGGCTGTTCAGGAACGCCGACAGCTCGCCGATCACGTGGTCGCGCGAGGTGTCGCGCTGCATCGCGGCGTCGCCTGCCAGGCGGGCGTCAGTGGTCATCTGCCACTCGCCGGCCTTGTCCTGCCAGTAGGCCGAGATATTGGGCTCGCCCTCCGAAGGCATGATCACGTATGAGCTGGCCGCGGCCTCGGGGTGGATCGCGACCAGCTTCTGCACGAAGCGGTCGACTGCGGCCGGGTCGGCCTTGGCCTCGACCGGCGCGCTGCCCTTGAGCCGCGACGGCGACTGCCATACATGCAGTTCGTGGTGGAACACGGTGACCGCCCCGGCAAAGAAGGCGATAAACAGGGCCCAGCCGGCCATCAGGCCGACCCAGGTATGCAGCGTCTGGTACAGGCGCAGGGTTGCGGTTTTCATGATGGGCTTTCTCAGGAGGCGGGCAGGACGGCCAGTGCAGCCGGCGCCAGGCCGGCCAGGCGCAACACCCACAGCGCGCCGAAGCAGAGCAGGTTGGCGCCACCCAGCCAGATCCAGGCGGTGCGGCTGGAACGGAACAGCAGGCTGGCGCTGATGATGGCCACCCACACCGGCAGGCAGGCCACCACGGCCGCGACGATGCCGGTCTCCCAGCCGCCCGGCAGCCACAGGATCAACAGCGTGCACAGCGCCACCGCCAGCGGCAGCCCGAGCAGCGCGCCGGCCAGCCATTTGGTGCCCATCGCGGATTGGTCTGCGCTCATGCCCGTTGCTCCCGCGCTGCCCGGCGCTTGCGCGCGGCATGGGTGCCGATGAAGGGCCATACCGACAGCGCGCAGGGCACGGTCACCAGGCTGGCGGCAATGGCCACGGGCCAGCCGTCGGTGGTGCTCCACAGCCAGGTGCTGACGATGACCAGGGCCAGGCCCAGCCAGCCCAGCATACGCGGTTGCGTGACCCTGCCGGGCGGCAGCAGGACCTGGTTGGGCGCGGCCAGGTACAGGCACGCAGCCGCAGCCAGGCCAAGAAGGGCAGCCAGAACTTGCATGGGGAAATGTCAGATAAACGAAACATTAATGGTAATGATTCGCATTTGAAGAGGCAAGCGCTAAGTAGGCGTTGCGTCTCAGTAGGGATTTATCTGCACTTGGTGGAAGGATTTGCGCTGGCTGTTGCGATTAGTCGCTGGCGCCCCGGGCGGACGGGGCCGGCCGGGCGCTTGCCGCCCGGCGCGCATTGCCGCGTTTGCCGCGGCCCGGGATCAGTGCGGGAACAGCGCCAGCAGGCCGTCCAGCCCGACGTGGTTGAACGCGACGCTGGCTTGCGTGCGCACCACCGGCTTGGCCCGGAAGGCCACCGACAGGCCGGCCACGGCCATCATCTTCAGGTCGTTGGAGCCATCACCCATGACAATGGCCTGGTCCGCCGTGGCGCCGATCCGGGCGCAGACTTCCTGCACGGTGCGGGCCTTGACGTCGGCGTTGACGATCTCGCCGACGACATTGCCGGTCAGCTTGCCGTCGATGATCTCCAGCGTATTGGCGCGGGTCACGTCGAGCTGGAGCCGTGCCTTGAGCTTCTCGGTGAAATGCACGAAGCCGCCCGACACCAGCAGCGTGCGCAGGCCCAGCGCCTGCACGGTCTGCAGCATGCGCTCGGCGCCCGGCGACAGCCGCAGGCGCTCTTCATAGACGCGGTCCAGCACGCTGGCGTCCAGCCCCTTGAGCAGGGCCACGCGGCGGCGCAGGCTTTCGTTGAAATCGGTGATCTCGCCGCGCATGGCGGCTTCGGTGATGTCCGAGACCTCGGCCTTGAGGCCGCAGAAGTCCGCGATCTCGTCGATGCACTCGATCGTGATCAGGGTCGAGTCCATGTCCATCGCCACCAGGCGGAAGTCGGACAGCTTGCGCCCCGCGGGCACCACTGCCCAGTCGATCGCGCGCGGGCCGCAGAAATCGTCCAGCGCATCGCGCAGCGCCGGCGTCAGCGGCGCGCATTCCTCGGCGGCGGCCACGGTGTCGCTGCGCAGCACCAGTTCAGAGGCGCGGGCCAGGGTGCGGGCGGTGTCGAGGTCGGCTGGGGAAAGCGGGGCGGTGCTCTGGAGGATCAGGGGCATGGCGGATGAAGATCGGGCGCTTGCCGCGCGGGGCTGCAACGCGGCAAAACCGCTATTGTAGCCCCGCCGCAGCGCCCCGGGCGAGCCGCTCAGCGCTGCGCCATCACCATGTAGTCCACGGTCAGGCTGGACAGGGCGCGCACGCCGTTGATCAGCGCCGGCTCGTCCACATAGAACTCAGGGGAGTGGTTGGAAGGCGCCTTGGTCACATCCTGGCCCTTGGGCGTCACCCCGAGGTTGAAGAACAGGCCGGGGACCTTCTCCTGGTAAAACGAGAAGTCCTCCGACGCGGTCGCCTTGGGCGTGATCATCCAGTTGCCTTCGCCGGCCACGCGCTGCAGCGTGGGCGCCATCTTCTCGGTCAGGGCCGGCTGGTTGATGGTGGTGTTATACAGCTCCACCACGCGGAAGCTGGCCTCGGCGCCGGCGCTGGTGGCGATGGCCTCGGTGGTGCGCTTCATGCGGGCATGGATGTCCTTCTTCATGCCTTCGTCATAGGTGCGCACGGTGCCCATCATCTCGACCTTCTCCGGCACGATGTTCATGCGGTTGCCGCCGTGGATGGTGCCAACGGTGATCACCGACGGCTCCAGCATGGCGTTGACCTGGCGGCTCTGGATGGTCTGCAGGCCCATCACGATCTGCGATGCCACCACGATCGGGTCGATCCCGCCCCACGGCCGCGCGCCGTGGGTCTGGCGGCCCTTGACGTCGATCCAGAACTGGTCGGCCGCCGCCATCGAGGGGCCGCTGCGCCAGCCCAGCTTGCCCGATTCGATGCCGCTGCTCACGTGCAGGCCGAAGATCGCGTCGACCTTGGGATTGTCCAGCACGCCCTCGGACACCATCTGCTTGGCGCCCCAGGTGTTGGAGCCATTGGGTTCGAAGTCGGCCGGGCTTTCCTCGGCCGGCTGGAAGATGAACTTGACCGTGCCGGGCAGCTGGTCCTTCATGCCGGCCAGCACTTCGGCGGTGGCCATCAGGATCGCCACGTGGGTGTCATGGCCGCAGGCGTGCATCACGTCCACTTCCTTGCCCAGGTACTGGCCCTTGGCCTTCGACGCGAACGGCACGTCCACGCGTTCCTTGACCGGCAGCGCATCCATGTCGGCGCGCAGCGCCACCACCGGACCGGGCTTGCCGCCCTTGAGCACGCCGACCACGCCGGTCTTGGCCACGCCCGTCTTCACTTCCATGCCGAGCTTGCGCAGGTGGTCGGCCACCAGCTTGGCGGTGCGCGTCTCGTAGTTGCCCAGTTCCGGATGCTGGTGGATATCGCGGCGCCACGCGATGAGTTGTTTCTCGACGGCCTTGGCGCGGGTTTCGATCTGGGCGTGCAGGGTTTCGGCGCCTTGCGTCTGGGCCTGCGCGGTGTTGCAGAGCAGGCCGGTGGCGAGCGCCAGGGTGGCGAGGGCAAAGCGGGTGGTGGAACGGTATGCGGTTTGACGTGCAGCCATGCAGGATCTCCTTCGTTGTTGTTGGTTTGATGCTGGCAGGACGTTGGCTTCTTGGTGAATGCGGACGTATCGACGAAGTGCAAGCGACAAAGCCGCGCCGACCTTGTCAGTCCGCCACGCGCAGGCTGTCGACTACCTTGTGCAGGAACGCCTCGCAAGCAGCCAGCTGCTCCAGCGCAACAAACTCATCCGGCTTGTGCGCCTGCTGGATATCGCCAGGCCCGCACACCACGGCCGGAATGCCGGCGCGCTGGAACAGGCCGGCCTCGGTGCCATACGCCACCTTGTTGGTGTCGCGGTCGGCAGTCAGCGCGCGCACCAGCTGCGTGATGGCTTCCTGCTCGGCCACGTCCAGCGACGGAGCTGCGGCGATCTTGCTCAGCGTCAGGCCGGCGTCGGCATGCTCGGCGCGCATCTTCGGCAGCAGCACGTCGTTGGCGTAGGCCTGGATGCGGGAGTAGATGGCTTCGGGATCCACGCCGGGCAGGTTGCGGAACTCGAACACGAACTCGCATAGTGCCGGGATGGTGTTCAGCGCGATGCCGCCCTGGATGGTGCCGGTCTGCGCGGTGGTGTAGGGCACGTCGAAGGCCTGGTCGTAGGGGCCGTTGGCCTTGAACTCATCGGCGATGTCGCGGATGAAACAAATCAGGCGCGCGGCGTATTCGATCGCATTGACGCCGCGCGGCGTCAGCGACGAGTGCGCGGCCTGGCCCCTGACGCAGCAACGGTAGGCGTTGATGCCCTTGTGCGCGACGATCACGCGCATGCTGGTGGGTTCGCCGACGATGCAGCCGCCGGGCGTCACGCCGCGGTCGCGCAGTTCGGCCAGCAGGTAGGGTGCGCCCATGCAGCCGATCTCTTCGTCGAAGGACAGCGCGTAGTGTACCGGCTCGCGCAGGCTGGCCTGCAGGATGGCCGGCAGCAGCGACAGGCTGGTGCCGATAAAGCCTTTCATGTCGCAGGTGCCGCGGCCGTAGAGTTTGTCGTCGCGCACCACCGGCTTGAACGGGTCGGTGGTCCAGTCCTGGCCGTCCACCGGCACCACGTCGGTATGGCCAGAGAGCACGATGCCGCCGTTGGTGTTGCCGTCGGCGGCGGGCACGGTGACGAACAGGTTGGCCTTGTCCTGCTGCGGGTTGTAGCTCAGATGCGGCTTCAGCCCCTTGGCCAGGAAATGGTCGCGCACCGACTCGATCAGGCCCAGGTTGGAGTTGCGGCTGGTGGTGTCGTACGCGACCAGCCGCTGGGTCCATTCAAGCGCGCTGCCGCGCGCGGCGGTTTCGGTGACGGGCTGGCGGGAGGAAGCGGCTTGGGCGGGCATGGGGGCGTTATCGCTAACTTGTTAAGGAATCGATGCTACACCCGGCCGCGCGCCGCGTCCATGCAGGACGCTAGGCCAGTTGCCGCAACGTGTGCTTGATGGTCTGCGCGCGGATCGCCACGTCCGGCATCTTGGCCTCGATGCGCAGCTTGTCCTGCCCGGCCAGCTTGATATGGCGGTTCTTCTGCACCAGGTCGATGATGCGCATCGCGTCGATCGGCGGGTTGGGCACGAACTGCACGCTGATGGTGACCTCGCCCGCATCGATCTTGCGCACGCCCAGCGGCGCCGCTGCGATGCGCAGCCGGTGGGTCTCGACCAGCGCCTGCGCCTGCGCCGGCAGCCGGCCGAAGCGGTCGATCAGCTCTTCCTGGATATCGTCCACGCGCTCGGCGGTCTCGCAGTTGGCCAGCCGCTTGTACAGCGACAGCCGCTCGTGCACGTCGGCGCAGTAGTCGTTGGGCAGCAGCGCCGGCGTGCCCAGGTTGATCTCGGTGGTGGCGGCCAGCGGCGCCATCAGGTCGGGCTCCTTGCCCGCCTTGAGCGCCTTGACCGCGGCGTTGAGCATGTCGGTGTAGAGCTGGAAGCCGATCTCGTGGATCTCGCCCGACTGCTTGTCGCCCAGCACCTCGCCCGCGCCGCGGATTTCCAGGTCGTGCATGGCCAGGTAGAAGCCCGAGCCCAGTTCCTCCATCTGCTGGATCGCTTCGAGCCGGCGCTGCGCCTGCTTGGTCAGGCCTTCGACGTCATGCACCAGCAGGTAGGCATAGGCCTGGTGGTGCGAGCGCCCGACCCGGCCACGCAGCTGGTGCAGCTGCGCCAGGCCGAACTTGTCCGAGCGGTGGATCAGGATGGTGTTGGCGGTCGGCACGTCGATGCCGGTCTCGATGATGGTGGTGCACAGCAGGATGTTGTCGCGGCGCGCGACGAAGTCGCGCATCACGCGCTCCAGCTCGCGCTCATGCATCTGGCCGTGCGCGACGGCAATGCGCGCTTCCGGCACCAGCTCGGCCAGCCGCGCGCGCTTGTTCTCGATGGTCTCGACCTCGTTGTGCAGGAAGTAGACCTGGCCGCCGCGCTTGAGCTCGCGCAGGATAGCCTCGCGGATCACGCCGTCTTCCTCGCGCCGCACGAAGGTCTTGATCGCCAGCCGCTTCTGCGGCGCGGTCGCGATCACCGAAAAGTCGCGCAGCCCTTCCAGCGCCATGCCCAGCGTGCGCGGGATCGGCGTGGCGGTCAGGGTCAGCACGTCGACCTCGGCGCGCAGGGTCTTCAGCGCCTCCTTCTGGCGCACGCCGAAGCGGTGTTCTTCGTCGATGATGACCAGCCCCAGGCGCTCGAACCTGACCTGGTCGGACAGGATCTTGTGGGTGCCGATGACGATGTCGACGGTGCCTTCGTTGATCTGCTTGATGGCCGCGTCGATCTCTTTCTTGGTCTTGAAGCGCGACAGCTCGACGATGCGCACCGGCCATTCGGCAAAGCGGTCTGACAGCGTCTGGAAATGCTGCTCGGCCAGCAGCGTGGTCGGTGCCAGCATCGCCACCTGCTTGCCGCCCAGCACCGCGACAAAGGCCGCGCGCAGCGCCACCTCGGTCTTGCCGAAGCCCACGTCGCCGCACACCAGCCGGTCCATCGGCTTGCCCGAGGTCATGTCGGCGATCACCGCGGCAATGGCGGCGGCCTGGTCCGGCGTTTCCTCGAAGCCGAAGCTTTCGGCGAAGGTCTCGTAGTCCTTGGGCGAGAGCGGGAAGGCAAAGCCCTCGCGCGCGGCGCGGCGCGCGTACAGGTTGAGCAGCTCGGCGGCGGTGTCGCGGATCTGCTGGGCTGCCTTGCGCTTGGCCTTGTCCCACTGGCCCGAGCCCAGGTGGTGCAGCGGCGCGGTATCGGGATCGGCGCCGGAATAGCGCGAAATCACATGCAGCTGGTGCACCGGCACGTACAGCTTGCTGCCCTTGTCGTAGTCCAGGTGCAGGAATTCCTCGTCGCCCTGGCCCATGTCGAGCGTGACCAGGCCCTGGTAGCGGCCGATGCCGTGCTCGCTGTGCACCACCGGGTCGCCGACCTTCAGCTCGGCCAGGTCGCGCACCATCGAGTCGACGGCGGAGGCCTGCTCCTGCTTGCGGCGGCCGGTGCGGCGCGCGGTGCCGGCGTACAGCTCGGCCTCGGTGACAAAGGCGATCCGCCCCTGCGGCAGCGCAAAGCCGCTCTGCAGCGGCGCCACCGCGATCGAGAAATGCGCTTCGCCGGCCAGGAACGCGGCAAAGTCGTCCACCGGCTGCGGGCGCAGGCCGCTTTCGGCAAAGAGCTGCAGCAGGGTCTCGCGCCGCCCGGCCGAGTCGGCGCACATCAGCACGCGGGTCTGCTTGTCGAGCAGCAGTGCTTCCAGGTTGACCAGCGGATCATCGGCGCGGCGGTTCACCGCGACGTCGGGCAGGATGGCCGAGAACGCCGCCTGGTCCGCATTGGCTTCGGCCTGCAGCACCAGGCGCGCCATCGGCTTGGCGGCGACGAAGAACTGCTCCTCGGACAGGAACAGGTCCGCGGGCGGCAGCAGCGGGCGCTCGCGGTCGTGGCGCATGAAGTTGTAGCGCTGCGTGGTATCGGCCCAGAAGCGGCGGATGGCCTCGTCGACATTGCCGGCGAATGCGAGCTGCGTATCGGCGGGCAGGTAGTCGAACACGGTCGCGCTGTGCTCGAAGAACAGCGGCAGGTAGTACTCGATGCCGGCCGACGGCACGCCGTTGCCGATGTCCTTGTAGATCGGCGACTTGGTCGGGTCGCCTTCGAACACCTCGCGCCAGCGGCCGCGGAAGGCGGTGCGCGCGGCTTCGTCGAGCGGGAACTCGCGCCCGGGCAGCAGCCGCACTTCCTTGACCGGGTACAGGCTGCGCTGGGTGTCGGGGTCGAAGGCGCGGATGGTCTCGATCTCGTCGCCGAACAGGTCGATCCGGTACGGCAGCGCCGAGCCCATCGGGTACAGGTCGATCAGGCCGCCGCGCACGCTGTATTCGCCGGGGCGCATCACCGCGCTGACGTGCTCGTAGCCGGCCAGCGTGAACTGGGCCTTGAGCGCCGCTTCATCCAGCCGCTCGCCCTGCTTGAAGAAGAAGGTGTAGGCGGCCAGGAACGCGGGCGGCGCCAGCCGGTACAGCGCGGTGGTGGCCGGCACCAGCATCACGTCGCATTGCCCGGTCTGGATGTCGTGCAGCGTGGCCAGGCGCTCTGACACCAGGTCCTGGTGCGGCGAGAAGCTGTCGTAGGGCAGGGTTTCCCAGTCGGGCAGCAGGCGCACGCGCAGTTCGGGCGCGAACCAGGGGATTTCCTCGGCCAGGCGCTGGGCATCGACGGCGTGGGAGCAGACCACGGCCAGCATCGGCGCGCGCTCGCGGTGCTGCCGAGCGTACGCGGCCACAGCCAGCGCATCGGCCGAGCCGCGCAGCCCGGCCACGCTGTGGCGCAGCCCCGGCTTGACCAGCGGCAGGTTGACAAAGGGGAAGGCGGGCTTGGCGTCAGGCATGTGGGCAGCGGGGCGTTCAAAACGACGACACCCCGCCGGCATTGCGGGCGGGGGTCGGAGCAGGGGACCTCAACGGCCCGTGGCGCCTGCCGGGCACGCGTCAATGCGGAATGGCGCGGCATGGCGACGGGCAAGGGCCGTATTATAGAATGCGCACCGGTTGTCCCGCTGGCCATGCTGGCCAGCAGGCGCCCGCGCCTCTTTCACTCAACGCCGATCCTGTGCCCGCTCGCCGCTTTGCCCTGATTCCCTGTGCCGGTACCGGCAGCCGCGCCGGCGGCGCCGTTCCCAAGCAATACCAGACCGTGGCCGGCCGGCCGATGATCTGGTACGCGCTGGCGGCGTTCTCGGCGTGCGACGCCATCAACGCCACCGCGCTGGTGCTGGCGCCCGACGACATGCCGCTGGAATCGCGCTTCGGCGCGGCCGCCTTTGCCGGGCTGCGCTTCGATACCGCCTTTGTCGGCGGCGAGACCCGCCATGCCTCGGTGCTGGCCGGGCTGCACCACCTGGCGCAGCTGGGCGCGACCGACAGCGACTGGGTGCTGGTGCACGATGCCGCGCGCCCGGGCCTGACCCCCGCGATGATCCACGCGCTGGTGCGCGCGGTGGAAAGCGATGGCGACGACGACCCGGACGCCGCCATCGGCGGCATCCTGGCGGTGCCGGTGCCCGACACGCTCAAGCGCGCCCAGGACGACGCCCGCATCGGCGCCACGGTGCCGCGCGAGGGCCTGTGGCAGGCGCAGACGCCGCAGATGTTCCGCCTGGGCGTGCTGCGCCAGGCGCTGCAGGACGCCATGGCGGCCGGCGCGGTGGTGACCGACGAGGCCAGCGCGATCGAGCGTCTGGGGCTGCATCCGCGGCTGGTCAACGGCTCGCTGCGCAATTTCAAGGTGACCTACCCGGAGGACTTCGCACTGGCCGAAGTGCTGCTGGGCAACGATGGCAAAGGAGACTGACCGCATGATGCCTTTCGATATCCGGGTGGGACAGGGCTATGACGTCCACGCGCTGGTGCCCGGCCGCAAGCTGATCCTGGGCGGGGTCGAGATTCCGCACGACCGCGGCCTGCTTGGCCATTCCGATGCGGATGCGCTGCTGCACGCGGTCACCGACGCGCTCTTCGGCGCGGCCGCGCTGGGCGATATCGGCCGCCATTTCCCCGACACCGACGCGCAGTTCGCCGGCGCCGACAGCCGCGTGCTGCTGCGCGAGGCCGCGCGCCGCGTGCGCGAGGCGGGCTATGAAATCGGCAATGTCGATGCCACCGTGATCGCGCAGGCGCCCAAGCTGGCGCCGCATATCGGGGCGATGGTGGCGAACCTGGCGGAGGACCTGGGGATTGCGCGCGGGCGTTGCAACGTCAAGGCCAAGACCAACGAGAAGCTGGGCTTCGAAGGGCGCCAGGAAGGCATCGTGGCGCAGGCCGCAGTGCTGCTCTGGCGCGCCTCGGTGGGCGACGCGCAGGACTGATCAGGGCCGCGCCGCGTCTGGCGCCGTGGCGTTTTCCGGCGGGATCGCGTAGGTATAGTCGATCAGGCGGGCCATTGCGCCGGTGCGCGCACCGGCTTCGGTGCGCTTGGTGAAGCCCATCTGCTGGCACAGCCGGATGGCCGATGCCATTTCCGGCATGGTGCGCACCACCAGCGTTGACGCGCCGATATCGCGCGCGCGCTGGATGCAGATCTGCATCAGCGTGCGGCCCAGGCCCAGGCCGCGCGCCTGCGGGCTGACCGACAGCAGCCGCGCTTCCGGCTGGGTCAGGGTGATGGTGCTGCCGTCCAGTGCCGGCAGCGTGGCGCCCGGATGGCAGAACAGGACGGCCCCCATGATGCCGTGATCGGTTTCCGCCACCCACCACTCCATATCCGGATGGCTGGTCGCCAGCACTGCCTGCATGCCGCGCTGGAACGACGCGCGGCAGTCTTCCATGATGGCCAGCTCATATTGCCCGTAGGCTTGTTGCGTGACGGCGGCGATGTCGCCCCAGTCATGCACCGCCGCGAGGCGGTAGTGGAAGCGGGGGGAAGTCGGCGAAGGCAGGGTCATGGCAGCCTGAAAGTGCGTGTCCTGCCTGGATTGTAGGCCGATCGCCGCACCTGTGCAGCCATGGCGCGGGGCGGTTGCAGGATGGGAACAGCCGGCAACTCCTGATGGGAAGCTGCCGGCTGCTGTGCTACGGCGCCCGTGGCAGGGCACCGCGGAGGGCGCGGGGGCGCGCTGTGGCGGGGCTTATTGCGCGGCGATCACGTTGGCGGCGGCCACGATCACGGCGGCAATGCGGCCGACATCGCGCAGCTGCTGCGCGGTCATGCCCTGTTCATTCTTCAGCAGCTGGTAGTGCGACTTCACGCAGAAGTGGCACTTGCCCACGATCGAGGCGGCCAGCGCGTACATCTCGAAACGGCGCTTGTCCGCGCCGCCATGGGTGGCATAGGCGTTCATGCGCAGGCCGGCCGGCTGGGTGGCCAGGTCCGGATCGTCGGCCATCTCGACGTACGGGTACCAGGTGTTGTTCATGCCCATCAGCGCGGCAGCGGTCAGCGCGCCGTTGGTTTCCTCGGGCGACAGCACGCCGGCATTGCGGATGGCATCCACCAGCACCTTGCTCTGCGCCGCGAATGCCGCCGCCAGCGCCACGCCGACCGCATCGTTGCCTTCCAGCGAGGAGCGCGCGATGGTGCCGTCCACGTTCAGGCGGATGTCCTTGGCGTAATCGGGGATGAGATTCTTAATCGTGCTGAGGAATTCCATTTATTTCTCCTATCGATAGGGGCCCAAAAAACCCGCGCAAGCGGGTTTTGGTGCGGAGGGCAGCGCCCTCCGCGAATCGCGACGGTGTCTGGCGACTGACAGCAAATTACAGCGTGGCGCCACCAACGGCACGGTTGCACGGGCACAGCTCGTCCGTTTGCAGACCGTCCAGGATACGCAGGACTTCTTCCGGGTTGCGGCCCACGTTCAGGTTGTTCACCGACACGTGCTGGATTACGTTGTCCGGGTCGACGATGAAGGTCGCGCGCAGGGCAACGCCGGCAGCGTGGTCACGCACGCCCAGCTGGTCGATCAGCGAACCGGTCACGTCGGCGAATTGCCACTGGTTCAGCTTGTTCAGGTCCTTGTGTTCGCGGCGCCATGCCAGCTTGACGAATTCGTTGTCGGTCGAGCCGCCCAGCACGATCGCGTCGCGGTCGGCGAAGTCGCCGTTCAGCTTGGCGAAGGCAACGATTTCGGTCGGGCAGACGAAGGTGAAGTCCTTCGGGTAGAAGTAGATGATCTTCCACTTGCCTTCGAACGACTTTTCGGTGATGTCTTCGAAAGCCGACTGGCCGTTCTCTTCGTGATTGTTGAAACCCGGCTTGACACCGACGACGTGGAAGGCTTCGAGCTTGTCACCAACGGTCTTCATAGACTATCTCCTGATACGGTTGCAATGAGGGCGGCGCTGCTGCCGCGCGGCTGGCGTGGGCCGGCTACGTGGCTTACCGCGACAAAACGTGATTATGCGTCATCACCAGGTGCCGGGCTAATTGATATTCTCAAAGAGCCCGATAGGCAAGGCATGTGACGCCTGGAGCGAATCCCGGCATGGGAAGCCGCGGCATCGGCCAGGCGGCTTCGATGCGGAAGGGCAAGTATGCCATGCGCGCTGGGCCCGCTTATGGCAAGTTGGTGACGATGGCGGCGAGTTCAACCCGCCGTGTTCAGGCCGGATGCATGACGGGCTCCACTCGTTGCGCCCGGAAGATCACCAGCGTGGCAACCAGTCCGCACAGCGCGGCGAACATCAGCCACAGCCCCGGCGCCGCCTTGTTGCCGGTGGCGTGGATCAGCCAGGTCGAGATTGCCGGGGTGAAGCCGCCGAACAGCGCCGTGGCCAGGCTGTAGGCCAGCGAGAAGCCGGTGGTGCGCACCGCGGGCGGCATGATCTCGGTCAGCGCCACCACCATGGCGCCGTTATAGCTGCCGTACAGGAACGACAGCCACAGCTCCACCATCAGCAGCCGCGAGAACGACGGCTCGGCCACCAGCCATGACACGGCGGGGTACGCGGTCAGCAGCGTCGCCACGGTGAAGAACACCAGCAGTGGCTTGCGTCCGATGCGGTCCGACAGCGCGCCCATCAGCGGCAGCCAGATGAAGTTGGACAGGCCCACGCACATGGTGACGATCAGGTTGTCGGTGTCGTCCAGCTTCAGCACGGTCTTGCCGAAGGTCGGCGTGTATGCGGTGATCATGTAAAACGACACCGTGGTCATCACCACCATCATGCAGCCGGCCAGGATGATGCGCCAGTTGTCCAGCATCGAGCGGTAGATCTCGTCGATGGCGGGGCGGTGCTTGCGCGCCTTGAAGGCCTCGGTCTCTTCCAGCGAACGGCGGATCAGGAACAGGAACGGCACGATCAGGCAGCCCACCAGGAAGGGAATGCGCCAGCCCCATTCATCCATTTGCGCCGGCGCCAGCGTGGCGTGCAGGATCACGCCCAGCAGGCCGGCGAAGATCACCGCCACCTGCTGGCTGCCCGATTGCCACGCGACATAGAAGCCCTTGCGGCCAGGCCTGGCGATTTCCGACAGGTAGACCGAGACGCCGCCCAGCTCAACGCCCGCGGAGAAGCCCTGCAGCAGGCGCCCGGCCAAGACCAGCAGCGGCGCGGCCACGCCAATGGTGGCGTAGCCCGGCACGCAGGCAATCAGCAGCGTGCCCATGGCCATCAGCGTCAGCGTCATGATCAGGCCCTTGCGGCGGCCATGGCGGTCGATGTAGGCGCCCAGCACGATCGCACCCAGCGGCCGCATCAGGAAGCCCGCGCCAAAGGTGGCGAGCGAAAGCATCAGCGAGGCGAACTCGTTGCCGCTGGGGAAGAAGGTCCTGGCGATGGCGGCCGCGTAGAAGCCGTACACCATGAAGTCATACATTTCCAGGAAGTTGCCGCTGACGACGCGGAACACGGTGCGGAACCCGTGCTGCCCGGCGGGGGTAGCTGCGGAGGTCTCTGACATGGCTGTCTCTCAGGCACCGCCGGCGGTCCCGGCGGCATGATGGTTCGGAGAAGTCAGCCAGGCGTGCGCGGGTCACGCCGTGTGGGAAGGATTTCGCCGCGCGCCTGATGACGGGCGCCAGTGTGCGCCGCGACCCTGTCATTGCCCTGACGAATGCCTTTCAGAAGGCTATCAAATGCTGTCGAAAACCTGTCAATGCGCCGCGGATGGCGCTCAGGCCGCGCTCAGCTGACGCTCAGGCGCGCCGGAAGCAGGCGCTGACCACCAGCCCCGTGGCCGGGGCGGGGCGGTTGGCCAGCAGCAGCCGGCCACCGTTGCGCTGCATGATGCGGTTGACGATGGACATGCCCAGCCCGGCGCCCTTGGCCTCGCTGCGCGCGGCATCGAGCCGGTAGAAGGGCCGCGTCAGCAGCGACAGCTGGCCGTCGGGCACGCCGTTGCCGTGGTCGGCCACGGTCAGCACGGCTTCCTTGTCGTCCACGCGCGTCGAGATCTCGACCACGGCCATGCCGCTTTGCTCGTCCTTGGCATAGCGGCGCGCGTTCTCGACCAGGTTGTCCAGGATGCGCTGCACTTCCATGCGGTTGGCCACGGCCATCACCGGCTCGTTGGCGCGCACGTGCACGCGCACGTCGTCATGCGCGGCGTAGACGCCCACGGCATCGTGCACCAGCGCCGACAGGTCAACCGGTTCCACGGTTTCCAGCGGCGGGCGCGCGTAGTTGAGGAACTGTCCGATGATGGCGTCCATCTGCTCGATGTCGGCGATCATGGCGTCGCGCGTGGGGGTGTCCATCGGCGACATCTCGGTTTCCAGGCGCAGGCGCGTCAGCGGCGTGCGCAGGTCGTGCGAGATGCCGGCCAGCATCACCACGCGGTCGTCGTCGAGCTGGCGCAGGTCGCGCACCATCTGGTTGAAGCTGTGGTTGGCCAGCGCCACCTCACTGGCGCCGTGCTCGGGCAGCGGCGGCGGGTCGCCGCCGGCACCGATGGCGCGCGCGGCGTTGGCCAGCCGCTTGAGCGGGTAGTTGACGCGCGCGGTGATAAAGGCGGCGCCGATGATCGACAGCAGCAGCGCGGCGATACTCCACCACAGCCACTGGATGCCGGGCACGCGCTCGAAGCGCTCGGGGCTGATCGCCACCCAGTAGTCGTCGCCCTCGATCTCGAAGCTGACCCACACGCCGGGTATGTCGTTGACGGTGGTGGCCAGCACCGTGTCCTCGCCCAGGCGGCTGCGGATCTCCTGCTGCACCAGGGCGGTCAGGAACGGGTTGGCGGTGGGCGCGGCGAAGTCGTCGTCCTTCTCGCGCGGATAGACCTTGATGCCTTCGTTCTGCACCAGGTCGAGCAGCAGGAAGCGCCGCCGCGCGGGGTCGGAATAGAGCAGCGCGGCGCGCGTGAGCTTGACCACGCTGACCACCTGCATGGCGATCTGCTGCGCGCGCGGGGCGCGTTCGAACAGCCGGTAGCTCTGGAACCAGATGCCCAGCGAAATCGCCAGCAGCAGGGCGATAAGCATGAAGGTTCGCCAGAACAGCGAACCAAAGAACCGCGTTGCGGTTCTACCGATAACGGTCGCCACGATGGGAACAGCGGCCGTAATCGGTTATTTCACGCCATCGGGGATGAAGACGTAGCCCAGGCCCCACACCGTCTGGATAAAACGGGGGTTGCTGGGGTCCGGCTCGATCAGCTTGCGCAGGCGCGAGATCTGCACGTCCAGGCTGCGGTCGAAGACTTCATATTCACGGCCGCGTGCCATTTCCATCAGCTTCTCGCGCGACAGCGGCTGGCGCGGATGGCGGGCGAACACCTTGAGGACCGAGAACTCGCCGGTGGTCAGCGTGATTTCCTCGTCGTTCTTGGTCAGCGTGCGCGTGGCCAGGTTCAGCACGAAGTCGCCGAAGGCGAAGGTCTCGGGCGTTTCCGACGGGGCGCCGGGCACTTCGGCCGGGCCCTTGCGGCGCAGCACCGCGTGGATGCGCGCAATCAGCTCGCGCGGGTTGAAGGGCTTGGGCAGGTAGTCGTCGGCGCCCATTTCCAGGCCGACGATGCGGTCCACGTCCTCGCCCTTGGCGGTGAGCATGATGATCGGGGTCTGGTCATTGGCCCCGCGCAGCCGGCGGCAGATCGACAGGCCGTCTTCGCCCGGCATCATCAGGTCCAGCACCAGCAGGTCGAAACGCTCGCGCAGCCAGAGCTTGTTCATCGCGGTGGCGTTTTCCGCCACCAGCACGGTGAAACCCTGTTCGCCCAGATAGCGGCGCAGCAAATCGCGCAGACGCGGGTCATCGTCGACGACAAGAATCTTGTGGCTGGTATTTTCCATGGCGGTATCTTAGCGACTATCGCTTTCGCTCAAAATGGCTTAACAAAACGTTACATACTTTACCCCGGCGTATGGCAGTGTGCACCAATCGTGCGATTACACTGCGCAATCCGTCTTTTTGGGCGCCGTGCGCGGCAGATTTCCACGCATTTGCAACCGACGAACCACTGTCTCGACCAGCCTGCCTTGCTCGCGCTGGCGCGATGCTTGCAGAGGGCGCGGCGCCGGACGGGGTACCGGAATTCCCGGCTTCGGGACAGTCCATCCAGTCTGTCCAAAGGCTGTTTTTCCCGAAGCCAAGATCGCCATTATCAATGAAAGTGAACCGAACCCGGCACGGGCATCCGCAGCATGGTGTCGCCGGCGCCTGCCTTGCGCTGGCGCTGGCCGTGCTGGCGCTGTGCATTCCGGCCGGGACGGTGCAGGCGCAATCGGCCGGCATGGCCAACCTGCTCAAGCGCCACCCGTCGACCCAGGCCAGCGATCCAGGCAACAGCCAGCGCGAGGCGCGGGCCCGTGCCGAGCGCCATCGCGCCGAGCAGCGCGACGCCGAGCGCCGGCGCGGTGACGAACGCGGCGGCTCGCGCCTGTCGCCGGACGAGCGCCGCAAGCTGCGCAAGAACCTCTACGACTTCGGGCGCGATATCTACCAGGGCGGCTGATCCGTTCTTATCGTGCCCCGCCCCCATGGTACGCCAGTGTGGCGCTCAGGCGCGCGGCTGGAAGTGCCGCAGGAAATCCACGAAGACCTCCGCCGCCAGCTGGGCATCCTCCGCCGTGATGGTTTCCAGCGGGTTGTGGCTGATGCCGCCGTTGCCGCAGCGCACGAACAGCATGGCCACGTCGGTGATGCGCTGCATCATCATGGCGTCGTGGCCGGCGCCGGAGGGCAGCTCGAAGGCCTGCAGCCCGCGCTTCTTCAGCACCGCCCCGAACTGGTCCATCAGCCAGCGCGCGCACGGCGCGTTGTTGACCGGCGGCACGCGCTCCACCTGGGCGGCCAGCCCGCGCCGTTCCGCGATCTGGCCGATGCCGGCCACGATGTCGGCGATGGCGGCCTCGCGGATGCCATCCTCGCCGGCGCGAATATCCATCGAGAAGGTGCAGGCCGCCGGGATGACATTGCTCGACCCGTTGGGCACCTGCAGCTGGCCCACCGTTCCGACCAGCGTCGGCGCCGCCGCGCAGCGCTGCTCCACCAGCAGGATCATCTCGGCAGCGCCCGCGGCGGCGTCGCGGCGCATGCCCATCGGCGTGGTGCCGGCATGGCTGGCCAGGCCTTCGACCCGCACCGCAAAGCGGCTGCTGCCCGCGATCTGCGTGACCACGCCCAGCGGCAGGTCGTGGTGCAGCAGCACCGGGCCCTGCTCGATATGCACCTCGACAAAGCCCAGCAGCGACGCCGGATCGACCGCCGCGGCGCGCAGGGCCTGCAAATCGCCCGCGCCGGGCAGGTCCGATGCCGCCAGTGCCTCGCGCAGTGTGATGCCGTCCGCGTCCTGGCGCTCCAGCAGGGCGGGGTCGAAGCGGCCCGCCAGCACACTGCTGGCCAGGAAGCTGGTCTTGAAGCGCAGGCCCTCCTCTTCGGCGAACCCCACCACTTCAAAGTGATAGGGCAGGCGGATGCCGGCCTGGTTGAGCGCGCCGACCACGGCGATCGGCAGCAGGATGCCAAGCCGTCCGTCATAGCGCCCGCCATTGCGCACGGTGTCGAAGTGCGAGCCGGTCATCAGCACGCGCGCGTCGGGCACGGCCGGGTCGGCTGCATAGCGGCCGATGACGTTGCCGATGGCGTCGATCCGCACCTGCATGCCGGCCGCCTCCATCCACTGCGCAAGCCGGGTCTGCGCGGCGCGGTGGGCCGGGGTCAGGTAGGCGCAGGTAAGGCCGCCTTCCATGTCGGAGAAACTGGCGAGCTGGTTGGCGTGGGCAAGGATGGTGTCGCCGAGGGAGGCGGATGTCTGCGTCATGGCGGTACGGCTTGGCGGGTCGGAGAGGAAAGAGAGCAGGACGCTAGCTGTTGCGCACCCAGGTCTTCCAGGCAATCCACAGCTTGCGCAGCGGGGTCAGCGCAATGCGCTGGTTCAGCACCTGGAACTGGCTCGCTTCCAGTTCGTCGAGCAGCGCGTGGTAGATCGCGCCCATCAGCAGGCCGGCGCGCTGGGCGCGGCGGTCCTGCCTGGGCAGCAGCGCCAGTGCCTCATGGTACAGCGCGCGGGCCCGGCCGGCGTGGTACTGCATCAGCGCGACAAAGCGATCGGAATGCTGGCCCTTCAGGATCTCGGATGCAGGCACCTGGAACTGCTGCAGGGTATTGACCGGCAGGTAGATGCGCCCGCGCCGCGCGTCCTCGCCGACGTCGCGCAGGATATTGACCAGTTGCAGCGACTGGCCAAGCTTCTCGGCAAACACCAGGGTCTGCGGGTCGGTATAGCCGAACAGCCGCGCGCTGAGCGTGCCGACCACGCCGGCCACGCAATGGCAGTAGCGGGCCAGGCCGGGCTCGTCCAGGTAGCGGGTCTGGGTCAGGTCCATTTCCATGCCTTCCAGCACTTCGGACATCTCGCCCTGGGGCAGGCCGGCGCTGCGCACATGCGGCTGCAGGGCCTTGGTGGTCGGATGGGTCGGCTCGCCCTCGAACAGGCGGCGCAGCTCGGCGCGCCACCAGTCCAGCTGCTGGTGGGCCAGGCCAGCATCATGGCTGTCGTCGACCACGTCGTCGACTTCGCGGCACCAGGCGTACAGCGCGGTGATGGCGCGGCGGCGCTCGGCCGGCAGGAACAGGAAGCTGTAATAGAAGCTCGAGCCGCTCTGGGCGACTTTCTCTTGGCAATACTGATCGGGCGTCACGCCGGTCTCGGGTCGAAGATGTGGGGGGAAGCGCCAGCGGCGCGGCGGATTGTAGCATCGCGCCGGGCAGGGTATGGTCGCGCATGCCGAAGCCTGTCGGCGCAGTTCACCGGCCCGGAACGGCAACTGAGTCTTCATTCCAGCGGTTTCGTCGCCTGCCGTTTGACGCACCCGGGGTGCGTCGCTATATTACTGACCGGAAAGTTATTTATTGCCGATGCCGGCTGCGCGCGGCCATCCCCGCGCCTCGACGACTTCCCGGGCGCAGGGGATTGCGCTCACCGGCCAGTCTTGTCAGTGGTTCCATCCGACTTGTTGCCTACCGATGCCAGTGCTTTGCCAAGTGCCGGAAGTTGCGGCTGCAGATTCTCCTGTTGTTACGATGCCGCCGCGCCACCTCCGCCGAGGCGTGGCCGTGGCCACACTTTTGACGGCCAGCCTGCTGGCCCTGGCCGGCTGCGGCAAGAAGGCCGAGCCGGCGCCGGAGGTGCGCCCGGTGCGCCTGATGCAGCTGAGCCCGCACAATGGCAAGACCGCCTTCGAGTTCTCCGGCGACGTGCGCCCGCGCGTGGAGTCGCGGCTGGGCTTCCGCGTCGGGGGCAAGATCGCCGCCAGGCTGGTGGATGTGGGCGCGGTGGTCAGCAAGGGCCAGCCGCTGGCGCGCCTGGACCCCACCGACCTGTCGCTGGCCGAGGCCGGCTCGCGCGCCCAGTTCGAGGCCGCGAAGACTGACCGCGACCTGGCCGCCGCCGACCTGAAGCGCTACAACGACCTGTTCGCCAAGGGCTTTATCAGCGCTGCCGAGCAGCACCGGCGCCAGGCCAACTATGACGCCGCCGAATCGCGGCTGCGCCAGGCCCAGGCCGGGCTGCGCAGCCAGTCCAACCAGACCGGCTACGCGGTCCTGCATGCCGATGCCGACGGCGTGGTCACGGCGATCGATGCCGAGGTGGGCCAGGTGGTGACGCCGGGCCAGCCGGTGGTGCGCGTGGCGCAGACGGCAGAGAAGGAAGTCGCGATCGGCCTGCCCGAAGACCAGGTCGACCTGCTGCGCGGCATTACCGACGTGACCATCCATACCTGGGCCGAGCCGCAGCGCACGCTGCCTGGCCGCGTGCGCGAGATTGCCGCGGCGGCCGACCCGGTCACCCGCACCTATGCCACCCGCGTGACGGTGCCGAACCCGCCCGCCGACCTCAAGCTCGGCATGACCGCGGTGGTGACCTTCATGCGCACCGGCGCCACCCCGGCCATCCGGGTGCCGCTGACCGCGCTGCTGCAGGAGCAGGGCCGCAACCAGGTCTGGATCTATGACGCCGCCGCCGGCACGGTCAAGCCGGTGCCGGTGACGCTGGGCGAGGCCATCGGCAACGAGGTGGAGGTGCGCCAGGGCCTGGCCCCGGGCCAGACCATCGTCACCGCCGGGGTGCACCTTTTGCGCGCAGGCCAGAAGGTGCGCCCGCTGCAGACGGTCGCGCCTGCGGCAGGGCCTGCATCGGCCCCGGCATCGGCACCGGCCGCCACCCCGAAGCAGGGGTGAGCGGATGGATCATTCCCGCTTCAACCTGTCGCGCTGGGCACTCGAGCACCAGCCGCTGACCCGCTACCTGCTGGTGGTGCTGCTGCTTGGCGGCATGCTGGCGTTCTTCCAGCTGGGCCAGGACGAGGATCCGCCCTTTACCTTCCGCGTGATGGTGGTGCAGGCCTTCTGGCCCGGCGCCACCGCCGAGCAGATCGCCGTCCAGGTGACGGACAAGATCGAGCGCCAGCTGCAGGAAGTGCCCTATGCGGACAAGATCCGCAGCTTCTCCAAGCCGGGCGAGACCACGGTGATCTTCCAGCTCAAGGACACCTCGCCGGCGAAGGAGACCGCGCAGGTCTGGTACACCGTGCGCAAGAAGATCGGCGATATCCAGCAGACGCTGCCCGCGGGCGTGCGCGGGCCGTTCTTCAATGATGAGTTTGGCGACGTGTACGGCACCATCTACGCGCTCTCCGCCGACGGCTTCAACTACAAGGAGCTGCGCGAGTACGCCGACCTGGTGCGCCAGGAACTGCTGCGCGTGCCGTCGGTGGCCAAGGTGTCGCTGATCGGCCTGCAGGACGAGAAGGTCTTCATCGAATTCAACCAGGCGCGCTTTGCCCAGCTGGGGCTGGATATCAACGCCATCGCCGACCAGATCTCGCAGCAGAACAACCTGACCGGCAGCGGCGTGCTGGTCACCCCGACCGACAACCTGCAGGTGCGCCTGTCGGGCCAGTTCGCCAGCGTGGAAGACCTGGAGAACCTGGTGCTGCGCGGGCCCAACGGCATCGCCAACATCCGCCTGGGCGACATCGCGCACGTCTACCGGGGCTATGTCGACCCGACCCAGACGCGCATGCGCTTCAACGGCAAGGACGTGATCGGGCTGGGCATTTCGATGCAGAAGG
Source organism: Cupriavidus sp. CPT47-8839-RL05A (assembly GCF_058792255.1). Lineage (NCBI taxonomy): Bacteria > Pseudomonadati > Pseudomonadota > Betaproteobacteria > Burkholderiales > Burkholderiaceae > Cupriavidus > Cupriavidus sp. CPT47-8839-RL05A. The sequence goes on from NZ_JBYTEG010000031.1 coordinate 47,631, forward strand.
GCGGCGACATCATCGAGCTGGGCAAGAACCTGCGCACGGCCTTTGACCAGCTGCGCGGCCAGCTGCCGGTAGGCATCGAGATGGACCAGGTGCAGGACCAGCCGCAAGCCGTCAAGCGCTCGGTCGGCGAGTTCGTGCGCGTGCTGATCGAGGCGGTGGTGATCGTGCTGGCGGTCAGTTTCATTGCGCTGGGCCTGCATACGCGGCCCTTGCGGCTGGACGTGCGTCCCGGGCTGGTGGTGGCGCTGACGATCCCGCTGGTGCTGGCCGTGACCTTCCTGTTCATGCATATCTTCGGCATCGGCCTGCACAAGATCTCGCTCGGGGCCTTGATCGTGGCGCTGGGGCTGCTGGTGGACGACGCCATCATCGCGGTCGAGATGATGGTGCGCAAGCTGGAAGAGGGTTTCTCCAAGATGGAGGCGGCCACCTTCGCCTATACCTCCACCGCGATGCCGATGCTGACCGGCACGCTGATCACCGCGGCCGGCTTCCTGCCGGTGGGCCTGGCGCGCTCGACGGTGGGCGAATACACCTTCGCGATCTTTGCGGTGACGGCGCTGGCGCTGGTGCTGTCGTGGCTGGCGGCGGTCTATTTCACGCCCTACCTGGGCTACCTGCTGCTCAAGAGCCGCGGCCCCGGCGCGGGCGAGGCCCACGAGGTCTTCGACACGCCGTTCTATGCGCGCTTTCGCCGGCTGGTGGACTGGTGCGTGAGCTGGCGCAAGGTGGTGATCGCGATCACGCTGGTGGCCTTTGTGCTGGGGATCTACGCCTTCAAGTTTGTCGAGAAGCAGTTCTTCCCCGATTCCAGCCGCCCCGAGCTGATGGTGGAACTGTGGATGCCCGAGGGCACCAGCTTTGCCCAGATGGAAACCGAGGCCAAGCGCTTCGAGCAGCTGGTCGGCAAGGACCGCGAGGTCGAGAGCCTGACCACCTTCGTCGGCACCGGCGCGCCGCGTTTCTACCTGCCGCTGGACCAGATCTTCCCGCAGACCAATGTGGCGCAGGTGATCGTGATGCCGGTCAGCACCGAGGTGCGCGATGCGCTGCGCCGCCGCATCATCAAGCTGATGGATGCCGAATTCCCGTACCTGCGGGGCCGCGTCAAGCTGTTGCCCAACGGGCCTCCGGTGGCCTATCCGGTGCAGTTCCGCGTGATCGGGCCGGACGCCGCCGGGGTGCGCCAGCTGGCCGACCAGGTCAAGGCCGAGATGCGCGCCAACCCCAACACCGTCGGGGTCAACGACAACTGGAATGAGAACGTCAAGATGCTGCGCCTGGAGATCGACCAGGACAAGGCGCGCGCACTGGGCGTGACCACCAATGCCATCGCCCGCGTCACGCAGACCGTGCTGAGCGGCGTGCCGGTGGGCCAGTACCGCGACGGCGACAAGCTGATCGACATCCTGATGCGCACCCCGCGCAGTGAGCGCGACGCGATCTCGGACCTGAACAACATGCTGGTGCCGACCAACACCGGGCGCATGGTGCCGCTGACGCAGGTGGCGCGCGTGACGCTGCGCTCGGAGCCGGGCGTGGTGTGGCGCGAGAACCGCGACTTCGGCGTGACCGTGCAGTCCGACGTGGTCGACGGCATCCAGGGCCCGACGGTGACCGCGCAGATCAACCCGAAGCTGGACAAGCTGCGCGCGCAGTTGCCGCCGGGCTACCGCATCACCGTGGCCGGCGCGGAAGAAGAGAGCGGCAAGGCCGGGGCCTCGATCGCGGCGCAGCTGCCGCTGTGCATCTTCATCATCTTCACGCTGCTGATGCTTCAGCTGCACAGCTTCTCGCGCGCGGCCATGGTGTTCCTGACCGGCCCGCTGGGCCTGATCGGCGCCGCCGCCACGCTGTTGCTGCTGCGCGCGCCGATGGGGTTTGTGGCGCAGCTGGGCATCACCGCGCTGCTGGGCATGATCATCCGCAACTCGGTGATCCTGGTCGACCAGATCGAGCAGGACGTCAGCGCCGGCGTGCCGCAGTGGACCGCCATCGTCGAAGCCGCGGTGCGCCGCTTCCGGCCGATCATCCTGACCGCCGCCGCGGCGGTGCTGGCGATGATCCCGCTGTCGCGCTCGATGTTCTGGGGGCCGATGGCGGTGGCGATCATGGGTGGGCTGATCATTGCCACGGTGCTGACGCTGCTGTTCCTGCCGGCGCTGTACGCGGCGTGGTTCCGCGTCAAGCGGCCGGAGGGCGGGGTGTCGGCGCTGGCGACTTGAGGCGCGGCGCGGTTCAGGCTGCGGCTTCGCGGAAGCCGCGGGCCGGTCCTGGCGAGACGATGCCGGCATCGACCTCGCCGTCGGCATGCCGCGTGCCCTTTGCGTTACTGGTTCAAGCCTGGTGCGCCATGATCCGCTCCGCCAGAGCGACCAGGCTGCGGTCACTGCCCGCCGGCCCCAGCAGCGAGATGCCGAGCGGTGCGCCGTCGCGGCCGGCCAGCGGCAGGTTCAGCTGCGGGAAGCCGCTCAGCGGCGTCAGGCACAGCGTCTGGGCGGCGAGGTTGCGGTAGGTCTCCAGGGACTCGATCGGTTCGGCGCGCAGCGGCGCGATATCGGGCATGGTCGGCAGCACCAGCACGCCGTCCGGCCCCAGCAGGCGGCCCAGGTGCGCGGTGAAGTCGCGGCGCACGGCACTGGCTTCGTCGAACTGGCTGCGGGTGACGGCCTTCGAGAAGGCGAAGCGTGCCGCGACATCGGCACCCAGTTCCAGTCCGTGTTGCTCGATCAGTTCGCCGTCGCTGTGCCATGCCTCCCAGCCCTGCACGTAGCGGAACGCCCACCACAGCTCGGACAGCGGCCGGTCGGCTACGGTGACTGGCGCGGCGTGGCCCAGCGCGGCTTCGATCCGGGCGGCAGCCGGCGCCAGCGCGTCGCGGGCCTCCGGGGTCGGCTGGCCGAACAGGTCGGTGGCAAACAGCAGCCGCGGCGCGGCCGGCAGCGGCGCCGGGTCCGCCCCGAACAGCACCTCGGCCACGCGCGCGAAGGTGCCGATGTCGCGCGCAAAGAAGCCGCAGGTGTCCAGGCTTTCGGACAGCGGCAGGCAGCGTTCCAGTGAAATGCGCCCGTGCGTGGGCCGGATGCCGAACAGGCCGCAATGGCTGGCCGGCGCGCGCACCGAGCCGCCGGTGTCGGAGCCCAGCGCAAAGTCGCACAGGCCGTTCGATACCGCCGAGGCCGAGCCCGACGACGAGCCGCCGGTGATGCGCTCCGGTGCCGCGCCGTTGACCGGGCGCCCGTAGTGGGCGTTCTGGCCGTTCATGGAGAAGGCCAGCTCGTCGGTGTGGGTCTTGCCGACGAAGGCGGCGCCGGCATCCAGCAGCCGCTGCACCGCCGGCGCGGTCGCGGCCTTGATGCCCGAGCGCGCCAGCACGTGCGGATTGCCGCCGCCGGTCGGATAGCCAGCTACGTCGAACAGGTCCTTCACGGCAAAGCTCAGGCCCCGCAGCGGGCCGCCGGCGGCGTGCGGGACGGTGATCTGTGGGTACGGCATGAAGGCACGGGCAGGATGGGTGGCAAGCGTCATGGGTGGCCTGGAATACGTTGGGGTTCTGGGATGGGGGTCATGCCGCGGTGGCGACCGCGGGCTCGGCGGCCAGCACGCAGCTGACGCGGTGGCCGGTGCCGACGGTGAGCGCCTGCGGCACCTCGGCCAGGCATTGCGGGCGCGCATGCGGGCAGCGTGGCGCGAAGGTGCAGCCCGGCGGCAGCGCGGCCAGGTCGGGCGGGGCGCCGCCGATGGCCTGCAGCCGCTGGCCGCGGTCCATGCCATGCTGGCGGCTTTGCAGCAGGGCGATGGTGTAGGGGTGGCGCGCCGCGCGCAGCAGGGTGCGGATCGGGCCTTCCTCGACAATGCGCCCGCCGTACATCACCGCGACGCGGTCGGCGATCTCCACCGCGGCGCCGATATCGTGGGTGACGAAAACAATGGACAGCCCCAGTTCGCGCTGCAGCTCGCGCAGCAGGATCAGCACCTGGATCTGCACGGTGGCGTCCAGCGCGGTGGTGGGCTCGTCGGCCAGCAGGATCCTGGGCCGCGCCGACAGTGCCAGTGCGATCATGGCGCGCTGGCGCATGCCGCCCGACAGCTCGTGCGGATACGCTGCCAGCCGCCGCTCCGGGCTGGGAATGCGCACGGACTCGAGCGCCTGCAGCGCGCGCGCGCGCGCCTCGGCGGCCGAGACCGTGTCGTGGGTGCGGATGCATTCGACGATCTGCTGGCCCACGGTGTAGACCGGGTCCAGCGCCAGCAGCGGCTCCTGGAACACCATCGCCATGGTGCCGCCGCGCAGCCGGGCCAGCGCGCGCTGGTCGAGCGCCATCACGTCGGCGCCGTCGACGCGGATCTGGCCTGCCATGCGGGTGCGGCGCGGCGGGTGCAGGCGCATCAGCGCGCGCAGCGTGACACTCTTGCCGGAGCCGGATTCGCCGATCAGGGCCACGGCCTCGCCGGCGCCCACGTCGAGCGAGACGCCGTTGACGGCGCGGATGGTCTTGCCGCCGCCGGAGAAGGTGACGTGCAGGTCCCGCACCGAGATCATCGGCGCGCCGGGTGTGCTTTGTGGGGTGGTGGACATGGTGGGCTCCTCAGGGCGCGGCGGCCAGCAGGCAGGCGACCGGATGCCCGGCCACCAGGTCGGTCAGCTGCGGCTCGCGCCGCCCGCACACGTCCTGCGCCATGGCGCAGCGCGGATGGAAACTGCAGCCGGACGGCGGGTTGATCGGGTTGGGCGGGTCGCCCGTCAGCGGCGCGACCGCGGTGCGGCGGTCCGGGTCCATCGACGGCATCGACGCCAGCAGCGCGCGCGTGTATGGGTGCGCCGGGTGCTGATAAAGGGTCTCGGTATCCGCGATCTCCACCACCTTGCCCAGGTACATCACCATCACGCGGTCGCACAGGTAGCGGATCACGTTGAGGTCGTGGCTGATGAAGACGTAGGTCAGGTCGAACTCGGCCTTCAGGTCCAGCAGCAGGTTCAGCACCTGCGCCTCCACCGACTTGTCCAGTGCCGAGACCGCCTCGTCCAGGATCACCAGGCGCGGGCGCAGCGCCAGCGCGCGGGCAATGTTGACGCGCTGGCGCTGCCCGCCCGACAGCTCGTGCGGGTAGCGCCCGGCAAAGCGCACCGGGTCCAGCCCGACGCGCTGCAGCAGGTAGCGGGCGCGCTCGGTGGCTTCGCGCGCCGGCACGCCATGGACGCGTGGCGTGAAGGCGATCGACGCCTCGATGGTCAGGCGCGGGTTCAGCGACGAATAGCTGTCCTGGAACACCATCTGCACCTGGCTGCGGAACTTCTTCATCGGCAGCTGGGCCGAGCCCACGCCCTGCGCGTCGAAGATCAGCTCGCCGCGGTCCTGCTGCGTCAGCTGCATCAGCAGCCGCGCGGTGGTGGACTTGCCGCAGCCGGACTCGCCGACCACGCCCAGGGTCTCGCCCTTGAGCACGTCGAAGCTGACGCCATCGACCGCGCGCACCGACGCGGCGCGCGCGCGCAGGCCGGGCAGGCCGGAGTTGATGGGAAAGTGCTTGACCAGCTGGTGGGCGATCACCAGTGGCTGCGCCGGGCCGCCGACATCGCGGCCGGCCTGTGGCGAAGGGGCCTGCATCAGTGCTGGCATGGTTCAGTCCTTGATTTCCATGGCCGAGCGGATGCCGTCGGCCAGCAGGTTGAACGAGACCGAGGTCAGGAAGATCATGGCGCCGGGCAGGGCGGCAACCCACGGCTGGGTGTAGATGGCCGTGCGCAGCGTGTTGAGCATCAGGCCCCACTCCGGCTCGGGCGGCTTGACGCCCAGGCCCAGGAAGGACAGCCCCGAGGCCAGAATCATCGACACCGAGATCAGGCTGGTGGCATAGACGAAGATCGGCCCGAGCACGTTGTTGAGCACATGGGCGCGCACGATGGTCAGCGACGACGCCCCGGAAGCACGCGCCGCGTCGACAAACTCGCGGTTGCGCACCTGGGTGGTCACGCTTTCAGCCACGCGCACGATCTGCGGGATAAAGACGATGGTCAGCGACAGCAGCGCATTGCCCACGCCCGCCCCCAGCGTGCCTGACAGCGCGATCGCCAGCAGCACCGACGGGAAGGCGTACAGGATGTCGGTGAGCCGCATGATCACGGTGTTGGTCCAGCCGCCGGCATAGCCGGCGACGATGCCGAATGCGCTGCCGATGACAAAGGCAAGCAGCACCGGCGTGATGCCCATGAACAGCGACAGCCGCGCGCCCAGCATCAGCCGCGACAGCATGTCGCGTCCCAGCTCGTCGGTGCCGAGCGGAAAGTGCTCGGTGCCGATCGGCTTGAGGCGCTTGAGGATCGATGCCGCGTACGGATCGGCGGGCATCAGTGCCGGGGCGAACAGCGCCATCAGCACCAGCCCCAGCAGCACCAGCGCGGCCAGCATGGCCAGCCGGTTGCGCAGCAGGCGCCGGCCGACCGTGGTCCAGTAGCCGGGCGAGCGCTGCACCGCGGCGGCGGCCGGTGATTGGTCGAGGGTCATGTCCATGTCGGCCTCCTCAGTTGCGCTGGATGCGCGGGTCGAACAGCGTCTGCAGCGCATCGACCAGCAGGTTGAGCAGCACGAAGAACAACGCCAGCACCAGGATGGTCCCCTGCAGCAGCGGGAAGTCGCGCTGGAAGATGGCGGCGTTGAGCAGGAAGCCCGTGCCGGGCCACGAGAACACGGTCTCGATCAGGATCGAGCCGCCCAGCAGGTAGCCCAGTTGCAGGCCCATTACCGACAGCGCGGTTGGCGCCACGTTCTTGAGCACGTGGCGGAACACGGCCAGGTCGGACAGGCCGCGCGCGCGCAGGCCGACGATGAACTCGTTGGCCAGGATCTCCGCCACCAGCGCGCGCACCGTGCGCGCCACGATGCCCATCGGGATCACAGACATGGTCACCGCCGGCAGCAGCATGTACTGCATGTGCTCCCAGTCCCACGCCCAGTCGCCCGAACCGCCCGGCCCGGCGCCGGTGGCCGGCAGCCAGCCCAGCAGCACCGAGAACGCGATCACCAGCACCATCCCCAGCCAGTAGTGCGGGATGCTGACGCCCAGCACCGACAGCAGCGACGCGGTGCGGTCGGCCACGGAATCGCGCAGGTAGCCGGCGACAAAGCCGAACAGGCAGCCGAAGCTGAAGCCGATCAGCGTGGCCACGGTGGCCAGGCGCAGGGAATTGACCACGGCGGCGCCGACTTCGGCCATCACCGGTCGGCTGGTGGCGATCGAAGTGCCCAGGTCGCCCTGCAGCGCACGGCCCAGCCAGTGCACGAATTGCTCCAGGAAGGGCTTGTCGAAGCCGTAGAGTGCGGTCAGCTGGCGGCGCAGGTCTTCCGAGGCGTCGGGCGGCAGCACCGACACCAGCGGATCGCCGGGGGCGATATGGACCAGCGAGAAGCACAGCAGCGCCACCCCGAGCAGGATGGGAATGGCATAGAGGATGCGGCGGAACAGGTATTGCATGGGAGGATCCGGCAAGTTGGGGCGTGCGTGCGCCGTGCGCGGCACGCGGGGAAGACCGGGCGGGGTTGCCGGGCCGCGCGGGCGGCGGGCTGCCGCGCGGCGTCCGTCGGGCGCGGCCGGGATCAGTCCATCGACATTGTCGCGATATCGATAAACCAGCTCTGCGGCTGCACCACGCCCTTGACCTTCTTCGAAATCGCGCGCGGGCCGACGTCGTGCGCGATCAGCACGAACGGCGACTCCTCGACGATGCGGGCATGCAGCCTGGCCAGCGCCGCGTCGCGCGATTTCTCGTCAAACGCGGTGCGCGCGTTCTCGATCAGCTTGTCAAACTCGGCATTGCCGAAGTAGCCCCAGTTGTTCGAGACCGGCGGCTGGGTCTTGGTGCTGACGAAGCGGACCATGGCAAAGAACGGGTCCATTGCCGCAAAGCTGACGTTGATTGCGTTGGCGCCGTGCGCGCTGGCGTCCTTGGCGCCGACGCGCCAGTTGGTGAAGAGGGTGTTCCACTCGACCACGTCGAAGTCGACGTCGATAAAGCACTCCTTCAGGTTCTGCTGCACGTACTCGTTCATCGGCAGCGGCTGCATCTGGCCGGAGCCCGACGCCGACACCTGCACCTTGACCTTGACCGGTTTGGCGGCCGAGTAGCCGGCCTCCTGCATCAGCTTCTTCGCCGCGGCCGGGTCGTACTTGATATCGAACTTCGGATTGCCCCACCACGGATTGCCGGTCTCGACGATGCCCTTGGCCTCGGCCATGTACCCGCCCAGCAGGGTCTTCAGGCCGCTGCGGTTGACGCACAGGTTGGCGGCCTGGCGCACACGCTTGTCCAGCCATGGCGAGCCGGGCGCGAACGACAGCTGCCACGGCCACATATGCGGCTGCGCGTTGGCATAGACCTGGAAGCCGCGGCTCTTGATCTGGGTGATGGCGTCGGGTGCCGGGGCTTCGATCCAGTCGACCTGGCCCGACAGCAGCGCGGCGGTGCGCGCGTTGGCCTCGGGCATCGGCACCATCACCACCTTGTCGATCTTCGGCACGCGCTTCGCGTCCCAGTATTGCGCATTGCGCACCACTTCCAGGCGCTCGCGCGGCACGAAGCGGCTCATCCTGAACGGCCCGGTGCCGGCGGCGTCGGCGGCAAACGCGACCCAGGCCTGCTTGGAGCGCTCGACCGGATCGGTGACCGAGGCCGGCACCGCGGCGAATTTCTTCTCCCACTGCGTGGGCGAGGCCATGAACAGGTTGGTCAGGTTGTAGGGCAGGAACGAATCCGGCTCGGAGGTGACCAGCTCCACGGTGAGGTCGTCGATCTTCTTGGCCGTGCGCAGCGTCGGCATGCGCGAGGCGGTCACGCCGACCTGGCTGGGATCGAACTGCCTGGCGGTCTTGTCCAGCACTTTGCCGACGTTCCAGACCACGGCATCGGCGTTGAACGGGGTGCCGTCGTGGAACTTGACGCCGGGGCGCAGCTTGAACACCCATCTGGTCTTGTCGGCGGCGTCGACCTTCCATTCGGTGGCCAGGCCCGGGATCAGCAGGCTGGGGCCGTTGCCCCGGGACAGGTCCCATTGGGTGAGGCCGTCGTACATCGGGATACCGGAGAAGCGGTTGCCCTCGAAGCCCTGGTCGGGCTGGCCGAGCGTGCGCGGGATGTCCGCGGCGGTCATGCCGATGCGCAGCACCTTGTCGGCATGGGCGGCACCGGGCAGCGCGAGCAGCGCCAGCACGGCGGCGCTCATGGCCGAGGCAGCTGACTTGAGACCTTTCGCGAGAAGGGAGGGATCGTGGTGCACAGGCTTGCTCCTGGGTTGGCTTGAGGGGACGGATGTCTGCAAAGCAAGTCATGTGCCACGGTGGCAGGGCCGGGAATGCGGGCCGAAGTGCCGGCGACGGTGGTCTGCTTCTTGCTGAACCTGCTGCCGTTTCCTCTCCCTCACCCCACCCGCAACCAGACATGGACCAGCTACACCTTCCCCGCATCAATGGCGCCCGCCTGTGGCAAGCGCTGATGGACCTCGCCGCGATCGGCGCCACGCCCAGGGGCGGCGTGTGCCGCATCGCGCTGACCGAAGCCGACCGCAAGGGGCGCGACCTGGTGGTGCAGTGGTGCCGCGAGGCCGGGCTCGACGTGCGCGTCGACGAGATCGGCAACGTCTTCGCGCGCCGCGCCGGCAGCGACCCCGACGCGCGCGCCGTGGCCACCGGCAGCCATATCGACACCCAGCCCTCGGGCGGCAAGTTCGACGGCAACTTCGGCGTGCTGGCCGGCCTGGAAGTCATGCGCACGCTCGACGACCTGGGCATCGTCACGCGCGCGCCGCTGGAGGTCGCGTTCTGGACCAACGAGGAGGGCACGCGCTTCACGCCGGTGATGATGGGCTCGGGCGTATTTGCCGGAGAGTTCGACGCGGCTTTTGCGCGCGCGCAGACCGATGTGGATGGCGTCAGCGTGGGCGACGCGCTGGCGGCGATCGGCTACCGCGGCGCGCAGCCGGCGGGCGCGGTGCCGGGCGGCATGTTCGCGGCCTACTTCGAGGCGCATATCGAGCAGGGGCCGGTGCTGGAGGCGGCAGGTCTGCCGATCGGCGTGGTCTCGGGCGCGCTGGGCCAGCAGTGGTACGACGTGACCGTGACCGGCATGGACGCGCACGCCGGCCCGACGCCGCTGGCGCTGCGCCACGACGCGATGCTGGCGGCCGCGCGCATGGTCGAGGCGGTCAACCAGATCGCGCGCGACGAGGCGCCGCACGGGCGCGGCACGGTCGGCTATCTGCAGGTCACGCCGAACTCGCGCAACGTGATTCCGGGCCGGGTCGATTTTTCGGTCGACTTCCGCAACCTGTCGCAGGCTGGCCTGGACCGCATGCATGCGGCCATGCAGGCGGCGTTCGAGGGCATTGCCGTGGCCGCCGGCGTGGAGGTCGAAATCCGCCAGGTGGTGAAGTTCGAGCCGTGCGTGTTCGCGCCCGAATGCGTTGACAGCGTGCGGCGCGCGGCCACGGCGCTGGGCCTGCCGCATATGGACGTGGTCAGCGGCGCTGGCCACGACGCGGTCTACGTCGCGCGGCGCGCGCCCACAGGCATGATCTTCGTGCCGTGCAAGGACGGCATCAGCCATAACGAGCTGGAAGACGCGCTGCCCGAGCACATCGAGGCGGGCGCCAACGTGCTGCTGCAGGCCATGCTGGCGCACGCGCGCTAGGCGCCCGCGCCAGATCCAGAGGCTAGTTGCAGATCGTGCCGGGAACCGGCTTGCCCGAGGCGGTCAGCCCCTGGCACGCATCGCCGCTCGCCAGGCTGGTATCCGAGGCCGCGGCCGGTGACAGCTTGAGCTTGCCTGCCACGGTGCAGCACCCGCGGGCTGGCGGCGGCGCTGGCGTGCGCTTGGTCGCCGGCAGCGGCGCTGGCCCACCGGCTTCCGCGGTTTCTTCCGCGTCAGGAAAGACGCACTGCCCTTGCTGGCAGATCCGCTCTCCTTTGCACTGCATGTCGTACTGGCATCCGGCAGCATAGGCGAGCGATGACCAGCCAGCGGCCATCGACGCTGCCAACAGCAAGGCAGGGAATTTCATATGCCCTCCGATCAGGGCTGAGGTGAAGATGCCGGAGCGGCTCGGTGCCGCCCCGACACCTTCAGCATAGATCGCGGCAAGGGTCCGCGAAAGGCACTGGCACTCAGGTGTTCTACCACCCCTGCGCGAGTTGGCCGGCCTTCGCCGTGCCGGGCCTCAGTGTGCGATCGAACGCGAGATCGCCCGCGCGCATTCCAGCACCAGCGGCGCCAGCTTTTTCTGCGCCTCGGCCATGCTCCAGCGGCTGGCCGGCGGCGACACGTGCACCGCGCCGACCGCAACGCCCTGGCTGTTGACGATGGGCGCGGCCAGGCCCATGTCGCCGATGAACAGTTCCTCTTCATTGCTGGCGTAGCCCAGCCGGCGGCACGCCGCCACGCGCTCGAAGATCGCATCCACGCCGGTCAGCGTCGAGGGCGTGCGCGCCACGCGCGCCGACTGCTCCAGCATCGCCAGGACCTGCTCGTCGGGCAGCGTGCTGAGGTAGGCCCGGCCGGAGCTGGTGCAATACATCGGGATGCGCATGCCCACCGGCGTCAGCACCGGCATGTGTTTGGCGGTCATCAACTGGGCCACGTAGACCATGTCCAGCCCGACCGGCTCGGTCAGGTTGGCGGTCTCGCCGCTGGCTGCGGCCAGCTGCGACAGGTAGGGGCTGGCCACCGGGATCAGCGCATCAGCCGCCAGGTAGTTGTAGCCGATCTCCATCACCCGCGGCGTCAACCGGAAGCGCCGCGTCTGCGGGTGCTTGTCGACATAGCCCAGCGCTTCCAGGGTATGGATGGTGCGCTGCGCCGAGCTCTTGTTCATGCCGGTCAGCGCGGCCAGTTCCGACAGGGTCAGCGTACGGTGGACGCCGTTGAAGGCGCGCAGGACTTCGAGGCCTTTTTCGAGCGACTGGTTGAACAGCGGGTTGTCGCGGTCGGGCGCGGGTGACGGGACGGGTTTTGACGGCATAGTTGCGTCGCGGGCGAAGGGACCGGGCAGCACCATCCACGGGATGGCTGCACCACGATGAGTGAGTATTGCACCAATATACGTATGTATCGATTATCGATATGATGGCGAAATGATACCGTCACTGGCGCAGGCTGGAAAGTGGCGCGGGGGTGCCTGCCGGAAAAAGCGTGCCGAAGGGGATTGGGAAACGGAAGTTGTCAGCCCGCCACTAGAAGGGCGGGTGGTGCGAGGGAGGGGACTCGAACCCCTACACCATTGCTGGCGTCAGGACCTAAACCTGGTGCGTCTACCAATTTCGCCACCCTCGCGGTCCTTGCGGCGCTGCCCGGGCGGGCGGCCGCGATGCTCGCTGGCTTGCTCCGGACAGGAAAGCAAAAAAGGCGGCTGGAACTGCCCGCCTTTCTTCTGTCCGCGCTGCCGGCCCTGGCGGCCGAACCGTGGTGTCGGCATGGCTTGCGCCTGCAGTGCAACGAGGCTGCGGATTGTAGCGCAAGGCGCGGGGGGAATCCAGCCCTGCCAGGTGCTCCGGTGGCCGCGGCAAGCGGCAGGGATATATTGTCGGCTTTCCAGTGGCCGCACACATGCCGATGACTGCCTTCCCGACCCTGACCCCGCTGCGCTGGCGCCTGCTGTTCTGGGGCTGCGCGGCCGCGGTGCTGGCGCTTTCGCTGATGCCGCCGACGCAGCCCCTGCCGACCACCGGCTGGGACAAGTCCAACCATATGCTGGCGTTCGCGGTGCTGGGCGTGCTGGGCCGGCGCGCCTACAACGGCCGTGGCTGGGCCGTCTTGCTGGGGCTGGTGGCGTACGGCGCGCTGATCGAACTGCTGCAGGGGCAGACCGGCTACCGCGAGGCCGAGTGGCTCGACCTGCTGGCCGACAGCGTCGGCCTGGCCGCGGGCATGGCGCTGGACTGGCTGGTGCGCCGCCTCAGTTCTCCTCGGCTTCGAGCGTGAACTTTGCGCCGTCGTCCTGGCCGAGCAGGTCGGTCAGCACCGGCATGGCCTGCTGCAGCGATTCCTTCAGCCGCCACGGCGGATTGACGATGAACATGCCGCTGCCATGCAGGCCCAGGCCGCCCTCGACCGGATGCCTGACGGTCAGGGTCACGTGCAGCCAGCTCTTGAGCGGCAGGCCCTTGAGCTGCACCGGCAGCTGCGCCGATTCGCGCCGCTGCACCTGCGGGTACCAGACCGCATAGACGCCGGTGGCAAATCGCTCCAGCCCGTCGCGGATGGTCTGCACGGTGCGGGCGTAGTCCTGCTTGTCCTCGTAGGACGGGTCGACCAGCACCAGCGCGCGGCGCGGCGGCGGAGGCAGGATGGCCTTGATGCCGCCGAAGCCGTCGCCGTCGTACAGCATGACGCGGCGCCCGGCGCCGCGGAAGTTGTCGCGCAGCACCTGGATCTCGGTGCTGTGCAGCTCGAACAGCCGCAGCCGGTCGTGCTCGCGCAGCATCTGCCAGGCCAGCCAGGGCGAGCCGGGGTAGTGGCGCAGGTTGCCGTCCGGGTTGAGCGCGCGCACCTGGTCCAGGTATTCGTCCAGCATCGCCGGCAGCTGGGTGCCGCTGGCGGCGGCGCGCCACAGCGGCGCGATCCCGGTTTCGAATTCGGCCTTCTTTTGCGCGTAGGCGTGGTCCAGCGCATAGAGGCCGGCGCCGGCATGGGTGTCGATATACCAGAACGCCTTGTCCTTCTGCGCCAGGTGCTCGAGCAGTTGCACCACGACGGCGTGTTTGAGGACATCGGCATGGTTGCCGGCGTGGAAGGCGTGACGGTAGCTGAGCATGTGGAGCGGGGGCGCCTGGGCGGCGCAAATCAAGGGGCAGGGCGGTGCGGTCTGCGGGAAGGCCGCTATGCTACCATCCGGCGCGAATTACCAAGCCCGCTCCCACGCCCCGGCGAATCCGCCCGGGCATTTTGCTTTTCGCCGAGTTTCCCTGTCCCATGCCGCGCGCATTAGAGCCCGCCGAGCCGATCCTTTCTGCCGAAGGCATCCCGTATTCGCCCCGCTACGACGACGTCTACCACAGCACCGAAGGCGGGCTGGCGCAGGCCGCCCATGTCTTCCTGGGTGGCAACGGCCTGCCGCAGGCGTGGGCCGGTCAGCGCCAGTTCGTCATCGTCGAGACTGGCTTCGGCCTGGGGCTGAATTTCCTGGCTACCTGGCAGGCGTGGCGCGATGATCCCCAGCGCTGCGGCACGCTGCATTTCGTCTCGATCGAAAAGCACCCGTTCACCCGCGAAGGGCTGGCGCAGTTGCACGCCAGGCTGGACGGGCTGCAGCCGCTGGCGCAGGCGCTGCAGGCGCAATGGCCGCTGGCGCTGCCGGGCCTGCACCGCCTGGCCTTCGACGGCGGGCGCGTGGTGCTGACGCTGGCGCTGGGCGATATCGAGCAGATGCTGCCGCGGCTGGCGGCCGGCGCGGATGCCTTCTACCTGGACGGTTTCGCGCCGGCGCGCAATACGGAGATGTGGTCGCCGCAAGTGTTCCGCGGACTGGCGCGGCTGGCCCGGCCAGGCGCCATGCTGGCTACATGGGCGGCCGCGGGCTTTGTGCGGCGCGGGCTCAAGGAGGTGGGTTTCGAAGTCAGCAGGGCGCCCGGCTTTGGCGGCAAGTGGCAAATGACCGTCGCGCGCTTCCGCCCGCAATGGAAAGCGCGCCGCCATGCGCCGCCACTGCCGGCCCAATGGTCCGAGCGCCATGCCATCGTGATCGGCGCCGGCCTGGCCGGCTGCGCCGTGACCGAGCGGCTGGCCGCGCGCGGCTGGCGCGTGACGCTGTTCGATGGCCACGACGGGCCGGCGCGGCAGACCTCGGCGCATCGCGCGGCGGCCATGCATGCGCATGTGTCCGCCGACGACAGCCTGCTGTCGCGGCTGTCGCGCGCTGGCAACCAGTACGCGCTGCGTGCCTGGGCGGAGTTGGCCGAGGCCGGCCATGCGGTCGGCTGGCATGGCTGCGGCGTGCTGCAGATCGGCGAGGACGAAGCCGAGGGCCAGGCCCAGCGCGCCGCGCTGGCGGCGATGCGCTTGCCGGAAGGATTCGTGCGCTGGATGAGCGCTGAAGAGGCGGCAGCGGCCCACCATGCCGGCGTGCCGCGTGGCGGCCTGTGGTTCCCGCAAGGCGGCTGGGTGGCGCCGCCTGACATCTGCGCGGCGCAGCTGGCGCAAGCGGGCGCTGCGGTGACGGCACGTTTCCGCTGCCGGGTTGCTGCAATCGCGCGCGTCGACGGGCAATGGCAGGCGCTCGGGCAGGACGGCGACGTGCTGGCATCGGCGCCGGTGCTGGTACTGGCCAACGCACATGAGGCGCAGCAACTGCTGCCGCAGCAGCACTGGACCATGCGGCGCGTGCGCGGGCAGCTGACCACGCTGGCATCCGCGCAGGTGGATGCGCTCGGCGACTGGCCGGATTGCGTGGTGACTGGTGCCGGCTACCTGCTGCCGCGCACCGCGGACGGCGCTGGCCGGGTCGGCTCCAGCTACGACGCCGACGAGGGCCCGCTGGTGGAGCAGCCGGCGGTCCACGCGGCCAACCTGGCGCGCCTGACCGGCATGCTGCCGCGCCAGGCCGATGCCGTGGCAGCCATCGATCCCGCGACGCTCTCCGGCTATGTCGGCGTGCGCACGGTCACGCACAACCGGCTGCCGCTGGTCGGCCAGGTGCCTGACGAGGCCGCCGCGCTGGCGCAGGCCGCATCGCTGCGCGGCGCGCACTTGCGTGACCTGCCGCGCATGGGCGGGCTCTACGCCGCCCTTGCATATGGCTCGCGCGGCCTCACCTGGGCAGCGCTGGGCGCGGAACTGCTGGCCAGCCAGATCGAGGGCGAGCCGCTGCCGCTGGAGTCGGACCTGGCCGATGCGATGGATCCGGCACGCCTGCTGCTGCGCGCCCTGCGTCACGGGCACACGGGATAGCGCCGCGGGGCCGGCGGGCGGTTCCAGGCCCGTTCCGGGCAAAATCTGCCGGAAGCGAATGAAAACCGTGCGATAATCCCCGTTTTCCGTTTGCGCGGAGCTTCCCGTTCGCCGGTGCGCCGCCCCGGCCGTCCTGTGGTGACGGCGCCGTGGCGGTAAAGCGGGCGGTACATGCGCAAGCGGTAGCACCTACGAACACAACTACATTTTCTGGATTGGATCTACGACCATGTCGAACGTGATTGAGAACCTCGGCAAGCTGGACCGCAAGGTGACCCTGGCCATCCCCAAGGCCGAAGTGGAGAAGGAAAAGCAGGAGCGCCTGGTTCGCCTGTCGAAGACCGTGAAGATGTCGGGCTTCCGTCCGGGCAAGGTGCCGATGAAGATGGTCGAGAAGCAGTACGGCCAGCAGGTCGAGTTCGAAGTGCGCTTCGACAAGGCCGCACGCAAGTTCTTCGACATCACCAAGGAACAGGACGTCAAGGTTGCCGGCCAGCCCAAGTTCGAGATCAAGAACGAAGGCGTGGGCGAGGACGAAGTCGCATTCGACGCCACCTTCGAGGTGTACCCGGAAGTGACCATCGGCGACCTGTCGGCCGCCGAAGTCACCCGCACCGGCACTGAAATCACCGATGCCGAAGTCGACAAGACCATCGACATCCTGCGCAAGCAGCGCGTGCACTACCACGCCCGCGGCGAAGCCGGCGAGCATGGCGACGGCGGTGCCGACGTCACCGCCCAGAACGGCGACCGCGTGACGCTGGACTTCGTCGGCAAGATCGACGGTGAAGAGTTCGCCGGCGGCAAGGCCGAGGACTTCCCGTTCGTGCTGGGCGAAGGCCGCATGCTGCCCGAGTTCGAGCAGGCCGCGCTGGGCCTGAAGGTCGGCGAAAGCAAGACCTTCCCGCTGGCCTTCCCGGAGGACTACCACGGCAAGGATGTGGCCGGCAAGACCGCCGAGTTCACCGTGACGCTGAAGAAGATCGAGTGGGCGCACCTGCCGGAAGTCAATGATGCCTTCGCCAAGTCGCTGGGCATCGCCGACGGCAGCGTCGAGAAGATGCGCGCCGACATCCGCGAGAACCTCGAGCGCGAAGTGAAGCGCCGCACGCACTCCATGCTCAAGGACCAGGTCATGGAAGCGCTGCTGAAGGCCAGCGAGCTGGACGTGCCCAAGGCCCTGATCGAGCAGGACCAGGAACGCCTGGTGGAAATGGCCCGCCGCGACCTGGAGCAGCGTGGCATGCCCAACGCCAAGGACATGCCGATCCCGGCCGAGATGTTCGCGCAGCAGGCCGAGCGCCGCGTCAAGCTGGGCCTGATCCTGGCCGAGATCGTCAAGGCCAACGGCCTGGAGGCCAAGGCTGACCAGATCAAGGCCGAGATCGAGGATTTCGCCAAGAGCTACGAAGACCCGAAGGAAGTCATGCGCTGGTACTACGGCGACCAGCAGCGCCTGGCCGAAATGGAAGCCTACGTGCTCGAAAACAACGTGGTAAATTTCGTGTGCGGCAAGGCCAAGGTCACCGACAAGAAGGTGTCCTTCGAGGAACTCACCGCCGAAGGCAACCCGCAGCAAGCCTGAGGCCGGAAGTGACCCGCAGCCCCGCGCCACGGCGCGGGGCGGGGCAGCTTCCCGAGTTACCCCGGATTGCCTTGCGATCCGACGAATCCATGGAGAACATGCATGACCCGCAATGATTTGCTTGACCGTCTCGCCACCACGCAGGCTTCGGCACTGGAAACCCAGGGCCTGGGGCTGGTGCCGATGGTCGTCGAGCAGTCCGGCCGGGGCGAGCGCGCCTATGACATCTACTCGCGCCTGCTGAAGGAGCGCGTGGTGTTCATGGTGGGCGAGGTCAACGACCAGACCGCCAACCTGGTGGTGGCCCAGCTGCTGTTCCTCGAGAGCGAGAACCCCGACAAGGACGTGTCGCTGTACATCAACTCGCCGGGCGGTTCCGTATCGGCGGGGCTGGCGATCTACGACACCATGCAGTTCATCAAGCCGGACGTGTCCACGCTGTGCATGGGCATGGCGGCAAGCATGGGCGCGTTCCTGCTGGCGGCTGGCGCCAAGGGCAAGCGTTCGGCGCTGCCCAACTCGCGCATCATGATCCACCAGCCGCTGGGCGGCGCGCGCGGCCAGGCCTCGGACATCGAGATCCAGGCGCGCGAGATCCTGTACCTGCGCGAGCGGCTCAACACCATCCTGTCCGAGGTGACGGGCCAGCCGGTCGAGAAGATTGCGCGTGATACCGATCGCGACAACTTCATGAGCGGCGACCAGGCAGTTGACTACGGCCTGATCGACAAGGTCCTCGCCCGCCGCGGCTGATGCAGCGGGCCGCCGTGGCGCAATCTGCAGCGGCGGCCGGCCAGGCTGGCACGGGCTCAAATGGCGAAGGCTACACCGGAACGAGGCCCCGTGCCTCGTTTTTTGCTTTTGCCCCACAGCCGGGGGGAACCGCCGGTGGTGCCAATTGTTTTGGCGTATGATGCGTTTGAAGCGTATCGCTGGGAGCCTGTCGCCCCGCGGTGTGCGCCCTGCATAAGTGACTGATTCCTATGGCGGACAAAAAAGGTTCATCCAGCGAAAAGCTTCTGTACTGCTCCTTCTGCGGCAAGAGCCAGCATGAGGTCAAGAAGCTGATTGCCGGCCCGTCGGTGTTCATTTGCGACGAATGCATCGACCTGTGCAATGAGATCATTCGCGACGAGGCCACGGCATCCGAGAAAGACGCCGCCGCGGCCGCGCGCTCGGACCTCCCCACGCCCCACGAGATCCGCGAAAGCCTGGACCAGTATGTGATTGGCCAGGAACAGGCCAAGAAGATCCTGGCCGTGGCGGTCTACAACCACTACAAGCGCCTCAAGCACCTCGGCAAGAAGGACGATGTCGAGCTGTCCAAGAGCAACATCCTGCTGATCGGGCCGACCGGCTCGGGCAAGACGCTGCTCGCGCAGACGCTGGCGCGCCTGCTCAACGTGCCGTTCGTGATCGCCGACGCGACCACGCTGACCGAAGCCGGCTACGTGGGCGAGGACGTCGAGAACATCATCCAGAAGCTGCTGCAGAACTGCAACTACGAAGTCGAGAAGGCGCAGCGCGGCATCGTCTACATCGATGAGATCGACAAGATCTCGCGCAAGTCCGACAACCCGTCGATCACCCGCGACGTGTCGGGCGAGGGCGTGCAGCAGGCACTGCTCAAGCTGATCGAAGGCACCATGGCATCGGTGCCGCCGCAGGGCGGCCGCAAGCATCCGAACCAGGACTTCCTGCAGGTGGACACGACCAACATCCTGTTCATCTGCGGCGGCGCCTTCGATGGCCTGGAGAAGGTCATCATGCAGCGCTCGGACAAGACCGGCATCGGCTTTGCCGCGCAGGTCAAGAGCAAGGAAGAGCGCGACGCCAGCGAGGTGCTGCCGCAGACCGAGCCGGAAGACCTGATCAAGTTCGGCCTGATCCCCGAACTGATCGGCCGCCTGCCGGTGGTCGCCACGCTGTCCAAGCTGGACGAGGCCGCGCTGATGCAGATCCTGGTCGAGCCCAAGAACGCGCTGGTCAAGCAATACCAGAAGCTGCTGGCGATGGAAGGCGTCGAGCTGGAAATCCGCCCGGGTGCGCTGAGCGCCATCGCCCGCAAGGCGATCCGCCGCAAGACCGGGGCCCGCGGCCTGCGTTCGATCCTGGAGCAGTCGCTGATGGACGTCATGTACGACCTGCCCAACTACAAGGGCGTGCAGAAGGTGGTGATCGATGAAAATACGATCAACGGCGATGCACCTCCGCTGCTTATGTACGAAGAGCAGCAGCCCAAGGTGGCGGGGTCCAACTGACGCGAGGGCTGCCAGACGTGGTAAGTGGTCGGGACCACACCGGCAGCCGGGCGAAAAGGCCGTTCGCGTAGAAGCGAGCGGCTTTTTTTGTTTATTTCTACCGACGAGAGGGAGGAAACGCGGGTATGCTGTTTCAGAGGGGCCAGCAAGTGCAGGGAGCGGCATCTGCCTGCCTTGATGAATCGATTGGCACGTATCTTGTAATCGATTCGGGCGGCCCAATTTACGCCTTAAATGACTGACTTGGGGAAAATGATGTCCGGAACACAACTCCTCCCGGCCGAGCCGATTCGCCTCCCACTGTTGCCGCTGCGCGACGTGGTGGTGTTTCCGCACATGGTGATCCCGCTGTTCGTGGGACGCCCGAAGTCCATCAAGGCGCTTGAGACTGCGATGGAGGCGGGCAAGAGCATCATGCTCGTGGCCCAGAAGACGGCGGCCAAGGACGAGCCGACCGCCGACGACCTGTATGAGGTCGGCTGCATCGCCAATATCCTGCAAATGCTGAAACTGCCCGACGGTACCGTGAAGGTGCTGGTCGAGGGTACCCAGCGCGCGAATATCCGCGAGGTGAGCGAGGACGATGCGCACTTTATGTGCGAAGCCGTGCCCGTGCCGCCCGCACCTGGCGAAAGCGCCGAGACCGAGGCCCTGCGCCGCGCGATCGTGTCGCAGTTCGACCAGTACGTGAAGCTCAACAAGAAGATCCCGCCCGAGATCCTGACCTCGCTGTCGGGCATCGACGAGGCAGGCCGCCTGGCGGACACCATCGCCGCGCACCTGCCGATCAAGCTCGAGCAGAAGCAGAAGATCCTGGAGATGGTCAATGTGACCGAGCGCCTGGAAAGCCTGCTGTCGCAGCTCGAGGGCGAGATCGACATCCTCCAGGTTGAAAAGCGCATCCGTGGCCGCGTCAAGCGCCAGATGGAGAAGAGCCAGCGCGAGTACTACCTGAACGAGCAGGTCAAGGCCATCCAGAAGGAACTGGGCGAGGGCGAAGAAGGCGCCGACCTGGAAGAACTCGACAAGCGCATCAAGGCTGCGCGCATGCCGAAGGAAGCCAAGAAGAAGGCCGACGCCGAATTCAAGAAGCTCAAGCTGATGTCGCCGATGTCGGCCGAAGCCACCGTCGTGCGCAATTACATCGACACGCTGGTGAACCTGCCGTGGCGCAAGAAGAGCAAGGTCAACAACGACCTGGCCAACGCCGAGCGCGTGCTGGAAGAGGACCACTACGGTCTGGAGAAGGTCAAGGAACGTATCCTGGAATACCTCGCAGTGCAGCAGCGCGTGGACAAGCTGAAGGCGCCGATCCTGTGCCTGGTCGGCCCCCCCGGCGTGGGCAAGACCTCGCTCGGCCAGTCGGTGGCGCGCGCCACGAACCGCAAGTTCGTGCGCATGGCGCTGGGTGGCGTGCGCGACGAGGCCGAGATCCGCGGCCACCGCCGTACCTACATCGGCTCGATGCCAGGCAAGATCCTGCAGAGCCTGTCCAAGGTCGGCGTGCGCAATCCGCTCTTCCTGCTCGACGAGATCGACAAGATGGGTGCGGACTTCCGCGGCGATCCGTCGTCAGCGCTGCTCGAGGTGCTGGACCCGGAACAGAACCACACGTTCCAGGACCACTACATCGAAGTCGACTTCGACCTGTCCGACGTGATGTTCGTGGCGACGTCGAACTCGCTGAACATCCCGCCGCCGCTGCTCGACCGTATGGAAGTGATCCGCCTGTCGGGTTACACCGAGGACGAGAAGGTCAATATCGCCCAGCGCTACCTGCTGCCCAAGCAGATCAAGAACAATGGTCTGAAGGCAGGCGAGATCGAGGTCGCAGAAGATGCGATCCGCGACATCATCCGCTACTACACGCGTGAAGCAGGCGTGCGTTCGCTGGAACGCGAGGTGTCGAAGATCGCTCGCAAGGTGGTCAAGCTGCTGCTGCTGAAGAAGGAGTCGGGCACGATCAAGGTCGATTCCGAGAACCTGGACAAATTCCTCGGTGTGCGCAAGTACGACTTCGGCCTGGCCGGCAAGGAAAACCAGGTTGGCCAGGTGACCGGGCTGGCGTGGACCGAGGTGGGTGGCGACCTGCTGACCATCGAAGCCGCGATCATGCCGGGCAAGGGCAACATCACCCGCACCGGTTCGCTGGGCGACGTGATGAAGGAGTCGGTCGAGGCTGCCCGTTCGGTGGTGCGTTCGCGGGCACGTCGCCTGGGTATCACGGATGAGATGTTCGAGAAGCGCGACATCCACATCCACGTGCCCGAAGGCGCCACGCCCAAGGACGGCCCGTCGGCAGGCGGTGCGATGACCACCGCGCTGGTGTCGGTGCTGACCGGCATTCCGGTGCGTGCGGATGTGGCCATGACCGGCGAGATCACGTTGCGCGGCGAGGTGCTGCCGATCGGCGGCCTCAAGGAGAAGCTGCTGGCGGCCCACCGGGGCGGCATCAAGCTGGTGCTGATCCCCGAGGATAACGTCAAGGACCTGGCCGAGATCCCGGACAACGTCAAGAACGCCATCGAGATCGTGCCGGTGCGCTGGATCGACAAGGTGCTGGAACTGGCGCTCGAGCGCAAGCCCGAGCCGTTGTCGGAAGAAGATGCCAAGCCCGCCGAAGTGGCGGACAAGGCCGCGGCCAAGGTGGAGCGTTTGCATCACTGACACAGCTTTGGCCGCATGAATGAAACGCCGCGGGGCAGCGATGCCCGGCGGCGTTTTTTTGCGTGCGCAGGCCTTGGCAAACCGAAATCACCTGTATTACACTTGCGCCCTCGCAACGCAAACCACGGCAACTGCCGCGAGGTGTGGAGCGATCAGCAAGTTGCAGGCAGCCAGCCTGTGATGGTCGAGCGGGTGCTTAGCTCAGTTGGTAGAGCGGCGCCCTTACAAGGCGTAGGTCGGGGGTTCGAGCCCCTCAGCACCCACCACGCTTGACTAACAAAATCAAGGACTTAGAGCGATCTAAGTCCTTTTTTGTTGGTATTTTCATCTCCCTCGGCCGAGCCGCGCGCTAAATTGCTGTTCCGCCGTTGCTCGGCATGGCGCTCCCGGCCGGAGTTTTCCCGCATCCCACAGATAAGCGCCATTCGCTCCCGATGTTGCGCGCGCTCTGCGCAGTTTTTTCAGGCCTGGCCCGGCACTGCACGTACGATTTCCCCGCATTCCCGCGCGAATGAGCGCATATGGGACGTGCACAGCAGCACGGCCCAGTGTCGTGAGCCTGGCGCGGAACTTGCTGAACCAGTCAGAAAATCGACTGCGGACACCGACATGGACAGCGTGGAAGTGATCGTCGATGCGATGCGCAAGCTCGTTGGCGAAGGTGACGACCTGGCGTGGTGGCAAGGCGCCGTGCGTGCCGCCATCATCTTCGTCGGCACTTGGGCGATGCTGCGGTTGGCCGGCAGGCGGGCCTTCGCGCAAAAGACATCGTTCGACCTGTGCATCATATTGCTGCTGGGCGCGGTGTTGTCGCGCGCCGTGGTCGGCGCCGCTTCGTTCGCGGTGGCGTTTTCCGCCGGGCTGGCATTGGTGCTTCTGCACCGGGTGGTGGGCTGGCTGTCGAGCCGTTCTCCGGCATTCGACCGCGCCACTGGCGGCCACGCGCTGGACCTGCTGCGCGAAGGGGAACTGGACCGGGAGCGCGTGAGCCACGCAATGCTGACCGAGGAAGACCTCAAGGCCAACCTGCGTGCGACGCTTCAGACCGACAGCTTCGACGACCTTACCCGGGTGGTGCTGGAGCGCGACGGCAAGGTGACGTTCGTGAAGGGGCGCGGCGGAGACGGCCGCGTACCCGCAGCACCGGCCACGCCTGCTGTATCGCGCAGCAACGGAGTGTCTGTGCAGGCGTCGGAGGCGCAGCGATGACGCTTGGGGAAAACAGCAGCGACAACGGCAGCATTGCGCGCTATTTGCTGCGCCACCATTTGCATGTGGTCACGGCGGAATCCTGTACCGCGGGGCTGATCGCCTCGCGCATTGCCGAGGTGCCGGGTTGCGGCGATGTCTTGCACTGCGCCATCGTGGCGTATTCGCCCTCGGCCAAGGAACAGTTGCTGCACGTGCCGCCTGAGACCATCAGGCGTCACGGACTGACCAGCGAGGCGGTCTCGCTGGCGATGGCGCTGGGCGCCATGGAGATCACCGGCGCCGACCTCGCGATCGCCAACACCGGCGTCGCCGATGACGGCGGCGATGGCGATATCCCGGCGGGTACGCAGTGCTTTGCCTGGGTGTTCCGCCGCCACGGCCATGCGGCGCGCGATGTGCTGCGGAGCACCGGGGGTATTGCCGCGTTCACGGAAACGCGGCGCTTTCCGGGGACGCGTAACGCCGTACGCGAAGCCGCTGCCGACTGGGCGCTGGCTCGCATTTGCCATTACCACGAACAGGCGCAGCGCGGGCAAGGCCACTGCGGCGCGCGCGCATAAAGCGCCGGAAGGCCCGGACGGCGCGCTGGCAGCCCCGGAAAGAGACCCAGCCTTGGATAGTGCTCTCCCGACTAATGGTGCCGACAAAGTGTTGCGCACGGTATTGCGCGAGGCCGGGTTGCGTTATGTCGATGACAGTATGCCGGGCATCGGGCGCCGCCGTCAGGGCGGCGGCTTTGCCTACATCGACGCCAATGGCAAGCGCGTGGACGATGCCGCCACGCTGGCACGCATCGCTGCGCTGGCGATTCCTCCTGCCTACGAGGAAGTGTGGATCTGTGCGAACCCTGCGGGCCACCTGCAGGCGACCGGGCGCGATGCGCGCGGCCGCAAGCAGTATGTCTACCACCCTGAGTGGAGCGCGCTGCGCGATTCGGACAAATACGCGCGGTTGCCGGCCTTCGGCAGCGTACTGCCCCGCTTGCGGGCGCGCGTCGCGCGCGACCTGCGCCGCAACGGCATGCCGCGCGAAAAAGTGGTCGCGGCGGTGGTGCAACTGCTCGACGCCACGCTTGTGCGCGTGGGCAGTCCGCAATATGCGAGGCAGAACCGCACCTACGGCCTCACCACGCTGCGCCGCCGCCATGTCACCGTGCGCGGCAGCCGTCTGCGTTTCCAGTTCACTGGCAAGAGCGGCATTACCCACGACGTATCGGTCAACGATCCACGCCTGGCCCGCATCGTGCGCAATTGTGCCGACCTGCCAGGCCAGTGCCTGTTCAAGTATCGCGACAGCGACGGCGAGATCCGCGAGGTCGGATCCGCCGACGTCAACGCCTACCTGCAGCAGGCGACCGGCGGCGACTTCACTGCCAAGGACTTCCGCACCTGGGCGGGCAGCGTGCATGCGCTCGCGCTGCTGCGCGCGACCGGCGCGGACGGCGAAGCAGCGCGCAGGAAGTGCGTGGCCGAGGTCATCAAGTCAGTGGCCCAGCGCCTGCGCAACACCGTGGCGGTGTGCCGCAAGTGCTATGTCCATCCGGCGGTGATCGAGGCCTTCATCGACGACGGATTGCAGGACTGCGCGCGCGTCGCCATCGTCAGCCGCCTGCGTGCCGACGAAGCACGGCTGCTGAAGCTGCTTGCAGAACGGGCCAGGACTGCACAGGGCGTCCCGCGGTGAGCCTGCCGAGCGTCGAAAGGCTGACGGAAGAACCAGGGCTGAACGTCCGGCCGGAGGATGGCGACCCAGTATGAGAACGGCCCAGCAGCCGCAGGGCAGGGCGCTCCGATTCAGCGCTGCGAAGGAATGTTGCCGCCGTCGACGATGACCTCGGTGCCGGTGACGTAGCTGGCCTCGTCCGACAGAAGGAAACGGACCACTCGCCCGATCTCCGCGGGGGTGCCGAGGCGGCCCAGTTGGATGCGGCGCTCGAAGGTGCCTTCGGGCAGGGCATCGATGGCAGGTTGAAGCATCGGTGTGTGGATCTGTCCGGGAGAGACGGCGTTGATGCGGATGCCGTCGCGGCCCAGGCTGTCCGCGAGCGAGCGCACCAGCGAGAGCAGGCCGCCCTTGGAGGCGGAGTAAGCCGGAATCAGGGCGTTGCCCAGCGTGGCATTGATCGACGCGATGCCGACGACTGCCGCGCCGGGTTGCGCGCGCAGCTCAGGCAGCATGGCCTGCACCAGCAGGGCCATGGCGCGCAGGTTGACATCAAGCACGGCGTCCCAGCGCGCCTGTGTGAGGCCGTCGATCCCGCTCTGGTCCACCACGCCGGCAGCATGCACCATGCCGCCCAGCGCCGGCAGGGCGGCGCGGGTACGGACCAGCGCGTCTTCCAGGCCGGCGGGGGCGCGCAGGTCGATGCCGAGCCCGAAGGTGGGCACGTCATAACGTTCGGCGAGCGCCGCGGCGACGGCACGTGCCTTGTCCTCCTGGATATCCCAGATGGCGACCGGCCGGTTTACCGCGGCCAAGGCCGCCGCGCAAGCCTCGCCAATGCCGGACGCGCCGCCGGTCACCACGACCGCACTGGCCGGCGTGTTGAGGGCCACGCGAAAATCGCCGGTGGCAGGGTGTCGGATCGTCACTGGATGTCTCTCCCGGATGTCATGTTGTTGGCGCAGCCGCGGTAGACGCGGCTGATATGCGCATTGTTTCCGGTCACGCCGGATGCGACATAGTCCAAATGGACCAAAACAACCGCGCCCGAGACGATTTTCCGCCATGGCACCCTGCGGCCGGGGCGATGCGTCTGCTCATCGTGCCGTCAGCTCGCTGAGTGGCGTCGGCACGTCGTATTCACCTCAATCGAGCGGAATGATGCTGTGCAGGACGGTTTGCACCAGCGCCGCCTGGCGGGTCACGCCAGTCTTGGAGAACATGGCACGCAAATGCGCGCGCGCGGTATTGCGGCGGATCTCGAGTTCCTGCGCCGCTTCGTCCAGTGACAGGCCCTGGGTCAGCAACAGTACGAGCGACGCCTCCGTCCGGGTGAAATCGAACATAGCGCAGTAGTTCGGCCGACCCCAGTGCCTTTTGATCGGGGTCGCGGATAAAGACCGCCACCGCGGGCTGGCGCGGACGCTCGGACCACTTCTGCGAGGCGATGGAACGCACCAGCAGTCCCAGCCGGGCGCGGTCGCCCTTGCGCGGCACCGACAGCCCGAGCGGGATGCCGGGCTGCTCCGAGTCTCGCAAGGCGATGGCCTGGCGGACCAGGGCCTGCAGCTTGCGGTTTTCCTGCGCCGAGTCGGCCATCAACTGGCCGTTGCAAACCACCAGACCATCCTTTTCCGCCAGCAGGGCGTCGGCCATGCCATTTGTGGTAAGGACCTGGCCGGTGTCGTCCAGGATCACCGAGCCGATCAGCAACCTGTCGACCGTGCCGGCGTAGAAGCGCCGCTCCGACTCGGTCGTGTTGAGGTTGGCGTGGATACGTACCGCGCGCTCCAGGTGCGGCACGATGCGCCGGCACAGCGCCTTGTCGGCCTCGGCGAAGCGCTCGCTGCCATGTGGGCGGCAGATTCGCAAGCGGCACTCCACACCATGCTCGGCGCGGATGTGGACGGCGGGCGTAGCACCAGGGTCACGTAGTTAGCGGCCAGCAGGTGTCGCAGCGCATCGAGCAGCGACTGCCATGGGATATCAAGCAGCGGGCCGTCGTACACCAGCCCGATCAGATCGCTGATCTCGTCCATGCCGAGTGCAGGGCGGCCAGGTAGCTGTGCGTCGATCCATTGAAGGCTTGTCATCGGTGCTCTCTCAAATCTGCGGCGCAATGCGGTCGGGGCATTGCGCCAGTCCGGCCGTCGGCGACCGGCGATCGGCTGGAAATGGTATCTGCTTCTCCATGCGGTGGTAGTGGGTGTTTTCCCCGGGCACCGGGCCGGGGACGCCTGTCGTGCTTGCCCAAGGCAATGCCAACCGCGGGCGTAGCGGGTGGGCTGCGGGGCTGTCTGCAGGAACTGCTGCGCTTCCATGTCTCCTCCGTGATGGCTGTTTGCCTGACGGACTAGATTCAACCGTTTCTGGAGCGACATGGAGGAGCGTCCGTGCGCGAATCTAGTCTGTTGGGACTATTTCCCTCCGCACGGGACCATGCCCGTGAAGTGGCCCGGCCAGAAGAATAGGGCCATGAGCGCGGGCCATGGCCGAGCGCTTTGCGGCCGAGGGCGCGGAGGTGGTCGTAATAGACCGCGACGCCGGCGCCGCCCAAGCGACGCTCGACACGATCGGCGGCGAGGCGCACGGCATGGCGCGCGGTTGCGACGTCGCGGACAGTGCGGCGGTGGGGCGGCTGCACGAGGAGGTCGCGATGCGCTGGGGGCGGCTCGACATCCTGGTCAACAACGCAGGCATTGGCCAGGTGCCGGGAGACGGCTTCGAGCACTACCAGGTGCGCGCGGCCGAGCGCGGGCGGCAGCTGGCAGCCGGCGAGACGCCCACGGTCTATACCGACATGATCGTCGACCTCAACGATGCCGGCTGGCAGCGCGTGGTGGATGTGAATCTCAACGGCACGTTTTATTGCTCGCGCGAGGCGGTACGGCTGATGACGCACGCGGGGGTGTGAACTGCACCCCAAAAGTTGGACGTTGATCCAATCTTTGGGGTGTTTTTCATGACGAAGTACGACGAGGCATTCA
>NZ_JBYTEG010000032.1:0-64893 GCF_058792255.1 Cupriavidus sp. CPT47-8839-RL05A
ATTGCGGCTTGCGGTTTACAACTGCTTCGGCGGCTAACAATGAAAAATGCCGTTCAGTCTTAACTGAACGGCATTACCCCCTTCGGGGCGCTTTTTCTATTTCTGCCGGCCTTACGCGCGCACCGAGACGGGTGGCGCATCGTGCGCAAGCGGCTTGCCGGCGTCTGGCGCCGGGCCGCAGCCCGGGCCGCATTACGGCCCGGTTACCGAATAGGTGAAGCGTATCCGTTACAATGCCGGGGTCTTTGCCGGACCTCGCGCGAGTGCGCCGGTGCCGCTTCCACGTCACGCTGAAACGCTGCCAACCGCATGAAACTGTTCGCCTGGATCGTCCGCATCGTCGTATTCGTGCTGCTGTTCGTGCTGGCGCTGCGCAATACCGCCGAAGCCTCGCTGCAGCTGTTCTTCAATGCCGTCTGGCATGCCCCGCTGATCCTGATCCTGTTCGCGGCCTTCGTGCTCGGCGCGGTCGCGGCACTGGCATCGATCGCGCCCAACCTGATGCGCCAGCGCATGGAGCTTGCCCGGCTGCGCCGCGCCCTGGCCGATGCCGGCGCGCAGGCGAGCGCGTCAGCGGCATCGCCGCCGTCGCCAACCTCGGCAGCAGCCGCCGCGCCGCGCGACGGCAAGCCTGTTCCCTATAACGTAGTCGGCCCGAAGGTCTGATCCATGATGTTTGAAACCTGGTGGCTGCTGGCGCTGCCACTTGTCTTTGGCCTTGGCTGGATGGCGGCGCGCTTCGATGTGCGCCAGCTGATCAGCGAGCAGGGCGCCTTGCCGCGCTCGTATTTCAAGGGCCTCAACTTCCTGCTCAACGAGCAACCCGACAAGGCCATCGACGCCTTTATCGAGGTCGCGCGGCTGGACCCGGAAACCACCGAGCTGCACTTCGCGCTGGGCGCGCTGTTCCGCCGCCGCGGCGAAACCGAGCGTGCCATCCGCGTGCACCAGAACCTGGCGACCCGCCCCGACCTGCCCGAGCCCGAGCGCGAGCATGCCTTGTTTGAACTGGGCGAGGACTTCCTGCGCGCCGGCCTGCTGGACCGTGCCGAGGAATCGCTGCGCCGGCTGATGTCGGGCCCGTACGCGGCGTCGGCCAAGCGCGTGCTGCTTGAGCTCTACGAAGTGGAGAAGGAGTGGCAGAAGGCGATCGAGGCCGCGCGCGAGCTGCAGACGCTGGAGCAGACCAGCTACAGCCTGCAGATTGCCCAGTTCTGCTGCGAGCTGGCGCAGGACGCGCTGCAGCGCAAGCGCCCCGAAGATGCGGTGAAGTGGCTCAACCAGGCCGTTGCCGAGAATCCTGCCAACGTGCGCGCCCCGATCCTGCTGGGCGACGTGGCCGCGGCCGCGGGCGACGCCCGCGCGGCGCTTGGCCACTGGCTTGGCATCGAGCGGCAGGATGCATCCTTCCTGCCGCTGGTGGCGGACCGCGTGGTCAAGGCCTACGCCAGCCTGCAGGAGGAGGGCGCCGCGCTGGAATGGCTGCGCGGCCTGCTCAAGGGCAAGCTGGCGCCGGAGGTGCTCGATACCGCCTACAAGGCGGAACTGGACGTGAACGGCCCGGAAGCCGCCGCGCGCCTGATGCGCGAACAGCTGCGCCGCCAGCCCACGCTGCTGGCGCTGACCAAGTATTTCGAGGCGCAGGCGGCGGTGGTCACGGCCGGCGCCCCGTCCGCGCAGCCGGCGGGTGCCGATGCCCCGGCAGAGGGTGCCGACGGCAACGACGGCAATGGCGAGCAAGCGCAGGAAACCACGGCCATCCGTGACCTGCTGCAGCTGCGCACGCGCAACCTCGCGCGCTACACCTGCCGCGAGTGCGGCTTCCGCGCCCGGCTTTTCTATTGGCAATGCCCGGGTTGCAACCGCTGGGAAACCTATGCCCCGCGGCGCTCCGAGACGCTCGGCTGAGCCCGGGCGGCCTGTGCAACAGAATTGAATTGACGCTATGAAAGTCACCATCATCGGCAGCGGCTATGTCGGCCTTGTCACCGGCGCCTGCCTGGCGGAACTTGGCAACGACGTGTTCTGCCTGGACCTGGACGAGCAGAAGATCGCGCTGCTTAACGCAGGCGGCGTGCCGATCTACGAGCCGGGCCTGCAGGAGCTGATCCAGCGCAACCGTGCCGCCGGGCGGCTGACCTTTTCCACCGACGTGGCGGCCAGCGTCGAGCACGCCGATGTGCAGTTCATCGCCGTGGGCACGCCCCCGGACGAAGACGGCTCTGCCGACCTGAAGTACGTGTTGGCGGCGGCGCGCAATATCGGCCGCCATATGACCGGCTTCAAGGTCGTGGTCGACAAGTCCACCGTGCCGGTGGGTACCGGCGACCGCGTGGCCGCCACGATCCGCGCGGAGCTGGCCGCGCGCAGCCTGGAGGACCTGCAGTTCTCGGTGGTGTCGAACCCCGAGTTCCTGAAGGAGGGCGCCGCGGTCGAGGACTTCATGCGCCCGGACCGCATCGTGCTGGGCTGCAGCGCCGACGTCGCCGGCCGCCACGCGCAGGCCACCATGCGCCAGCTTTACGCGCCGTTCAACCGGCACCACGAGCGCACCTTCTACATGGACGTGCGCTCGGCCGAGTTCACCAAGTACGCCGCCAATTCGATGCTGGCCACGCGCATCTCGTTCATGAACGAGCTGGCCAACCTGGCCGACGAGGTCGGCGCCGATATCGAACTGGTGCGCATGGGCATCGGATCGGACCCGCGCATCGGCTACAGCTTCCTGTATGCCGGCGCCGGCTATGGCGGTTCATGCTTTCCCAAGGACGTGCAGGCGCTGATGCGCACTGCCGCCGACCATGGCAAGCCGATGCGCGTGCTGGAGGCGGTGGAATCGGTCAACGGCGCGCAGAAACGCGTATTGGGCGACAAGGTCGTGCGCCGCTTCGGCGATGACCTGAGCGGGCGCACCTTTGCCGTGTGGGGCCTGGCCTTCAAGCCCAATACCGACGACATGCGCGAAGCGCCGTCGCGCGTGCTGGCGCGCGAACTGGTGTCGCGCGGCGCGTCGCTGCGCATGCACGACCCAGTGTCGATGGCCGAAGCCCGGCGCGTGCTGGATGCCGACCTGGCCGACCTGCCGGGCGGCGCCGCGCGCGTGAGTTTCCACGAGAACCAGATGGATGCGCTGGACGGCGCCGACGCGCTGGTGATCGTGACTGAATGGAAGGTGTTCCGCAGCCCCGACTTCGGCCAGATCAAGCGGCGCCTGAAGGCCCCGGTGATCTTCGACGGGCGCAACCTGTATGAGCCCGAGGCCATGGTCGAGACCGGCGTGGAGTACCACGCCATCGGCCGCCCGACCCGGCAGGCCGTGAACGAATGAGGCGCCGGCGGGTCAACGGACTCATCAACCGATAAGCTAACGCGGCGGCCGCGGCCGTCGCGATATTGCCAAGGATCTTCATGAACAAGACCGTCATTCCGCAGGAGCAGATCCGGCAGTCCCATATCCTGGTGGTCGGCGACATGATGCTGGACCGCTACTGGTTCGGCGATGTGGAGCGCATCTCGCCGGAAGCACCGGTGCCGGTGGTGCAGGTCAAGCGCAGCGACGAGCGCCTGGGCGGCGCCGCCAACGTGGCCCGCAACGCCGCGGCGCTGGGCGCACGCGTGGGCATGCTGGGCGTGGTCGGCGACGACGAGCCGGCCCGCACGCTTGAAGCGCTGCTGGGCGAGAGCCATGTGCAGCCCTACCTGCACCGCGATCCCAAGCTCAACACCACCATCAAGCTGCGCGTGGTGGCGCACCAGCAGCAGTTGCTGCGCGTGGATTTCGAGAGCGCGCCGGCGCATGAAGTGCTGGCCGCGGTACAGGACCGTTTCCTGGCCCTGATCAACGACTACCAGGTGCTGGTGCTGTCCGATTACGGCAAAGGCGGCCTGACCCACGTCACGCGCATGATCGACGCCAGCCGCGCGGCCGGGCGCAAGGTGCTGATCGACCCCAAGGGCGACGACTACTCGCGCTACCGCGGCGCCACCCTGATCACCCCCAACCGGGCCGAGATGCGTGCCGTGGTCGGCGCCTGGAAGACCGAGGCCGACCTGACCATCCGCGCGCAGAACCTGCGCCGCGGGCTGCAGCTTGAGGCGCTGTTGCTGACGCGCTCGGAAGAGGGCATGACGCTCTACACCGAGGCCGAGGTGCTGCACGTCTCCGCCCAGGCGCGCGAGGTCTATGATGTATCGGGTGCGGGCGATACCGTGATCGCCACGCTCGCCACCATGCTGGGTGCCGGCGTGCCGCTCAAGGAAGCCGTGCAGCATGCCAATCGTGCCGGCGCCATCGTGGTGGGCAAGCTTGGTACCGCCGTCGTCTCTTATTCTGAATTGTTCGGCGCCGCCCCGTGAGGCGTGGCGCCCCCATCCTGATCCGACCATGACCATCATCGTCACCGGCGCCGCTGGCTTTATCGGCAGCAACCTCGTCAAAGGCCTGAACGACCGCGGCGAGACCAACGTCATCGCTGTCGACAACCTGACCCGTGCCGACAAGTTCCACAACCTGGTCGACTGCGAGATCTCCGACTACCTGGACAAGCAGGACTTCCTCGCGCGCTTTGCCCGCGGCGAGTTCGGCAAGGTGCGGGCGGTATTCCATGAAGGCGCGTGCTCCGACACCATGGAGACCGACGGCCGCTACATGATGGAGAACAACTACCGTTACACGCTGTCTCTGATGGAGAGCTGCCTGGAACAGGGCACGCAGTTCCTGTATGCGTCGTCGGCGGCTACCTACGGTGCTTCGCAGGTGTTCCGCGAAGACCGCGAGTTCGAGCGCCCGCTGAACGTGTACGGCTACTCCAAGTTCCTGTTCGACCAGATCGTGCGGCGCCGGCTGCCGTCGGCGCTGTCGCAGATCGTGGGCTTCCGCTACTTCAACGTGTACGGCCCGCGTGAAACGCACAAGGGCCGCATGGCCTCGGTCGCCTTCCACAACTTCAACCAGTTCCGCGCCGACGGCACGGTGAAGCTGTTCGGCGAGTACGGTGGCTATGCCCCCGGCATGCAGAGCCGCGACTTCATCTCGGTCGAGGACGTGGTCAAGGTCAACCTGCACTTCTTCGACCATCCGGACAAGTCCGGCATCTTCAACCTCGGCACCGGCCGCGCGCAGCCGTTCAACGACATCGCCGCCACCGTGGTCAACACCCTGCGCGAGGCCGAAGGCAAGCCGCGCCTGTCGCTCGATGAACTGGTGCAGGAAGGCCTGCTCGAGTACGTCAAGTTCCCCGATGCGCTGCGCGGCAAGTACCAGTGCTTTACGCAGTCGGATGTGTCGAAGCTGCGCAGCGCCGGCTACAGCGAGCCGTTCCTGTCCGTCGAGGAAGGCGTGGCGCGCTACTGCCGCTGGCTGATCGAACGCGCCGGCTGACAATCGGCGCGCAGCCGGCCGACACGCTTTCGTGCGGCCGGTGTCAACTTTTGTTGCCGCATGGGCCGCCGCTGCGGCCCGCCCCTATCCTGACCTGACCTCGCCGCCCCGGCGGGGGTGGTACCTCAGACCATCCACAGGAAAGGAGAGCCTTCATGTTCAAGCATTGGGTCCGGCAACTTGCCCGGCGTTTTTCCCTGGTTTCCTTCGCTGCAACCATCTGCCTGTTCGCTGGCGGTGCCGCGCATGCCGCCATCGATGTCAACACGGCGGACGAGGCGGCGCTGACCTCGGTCAAGGGCGTGGGAGCCGCCACCGCCCGCAACATCATCGACGAACGCAACAAGCGTGGGCCCTACAAGGACGCCGCGGACCTGGCCGAGCGCGTCAGCGGCATCGGGCCAAAGTCCGTGGCGAAGCTGCAGGACGCTGGCCTCGCCATTGGCCCGAAGGGAGCCGCAGCAGCGGCGCCGGCAGCGGCGGCGGTCCCGGCCCCAGCCAAAGCCGGTAAGGCAGCGCCCACGGCGGCCGCGAAGCCGGCGCGCTAGCAGGCGCATGGGCTGGCGCCCGGCTGCCGCGTGGCCGGGCGCTCTCCTTGCTGGTATGGGTTGTGCTAGACCCTTGCCGCTTCGCACGCCCCGTGGCGGCGGAGTATCATGCGGACGCCGCGCCGGCAGGATCTGCCGCGCGCGGCTGCCGACAGGCACGCATCTACCAAACAACCAGGCACAAACGCGGCGGCCGCCGACCAGGCGGCCAGCCCGGACCACAGGGAGCAGAACAGTATGGCGAATGGCGAGGACGCGGGATTCCTGCCGCAATGGCGGCTCAAGACCGAAGGCGTGATCGGGCCGGATGAGCGGCTGCCCGCCGGGCAGACGCTGCTGGCCGGCATCCAGCACGTGGTGGCGATGTTCGGCTCGACCGCCATTGCACCGATCCTGATGGGTTTCAACCCGAATATCGCCATCCTGTTTTCCGGCATCGGCACGCTGATCTTCTTCCTGTGCGTGCGCGGGCGGGTGCCGAGCTATCTTGGCTCCAGCTTCGCCTTCATCGCCGTGGTGATCGCCGCCACTGGCTACGCGGGCAGCGGCCCCAACCTCAATATCCCGGTGGCGCTGGGCGGCATCATCGCCGCCGGTGCGCTGTACACGGTGATCGGCCTGATCGTGCAGGCGGTGGGCTACGCCTGGGTCGAAAAGCTGATGCCACCGGTGGTGACCGGGGCCATCGTCGCGGCGATCGGGCTGAACCTGGCCCCGGTGGCGGTCAAGGCAGTCAGCGGCGCGGCCCTCGATACCTGGGTGGGCCTGCTGACGGTGGTGGCCGTGGGGCTGGTGGCGGTGCGTGCGCCCGGCATGATCGGGCGCCTGCCGGTGCTGATCGGCGGCCTGGCCGGCTACCTCGCCTACTACCTGGGCACCAACGTGATGGGGCTGGGCAAGCCGATCGACTTCTCCAGCGTGGCTGCGGCCAGCTGGTTCGGGCTGCCGGCGTTCACCGCACCGACCTTCGAGTTAAGCGCCATGCTGCTGATCGCCCCGGTGGCGATTGTGCTGGTGGCGGAGAACCTGGGCCATATCAAGGCCATCGGCGTGATGACCGGGCGCAACCTGGACCCGTATATCGGCCGTGCCTTTATCGGCGACGGCATCGCGACCATGCTGTCGGCCAGCGGCGGCGGCACCGGCGTGACCACTTATGCCGAGAACATGGGCGTGATGGCGGTCACCAAGATCTACTCGACGCTGATCTTCGTGGTCGCGGCCGCGGTGGCCATCCTGCTGGGCTTCTCGCCCAAGTTCGGTGCACTGATCCTGACCATCCCGGGTCCGGTGATCGGCGGGCTGACCATCGTCGTGTTCGGCCTGATCGCGGCGACGGCGGGCCGGATCTGGGTGCAGAACAAGGTGGACTTCTCCAGCTCGCGCAACCTGATCACGGTCGGCGCCACGCTGACCGTGGCCGCCGGCGACCTGACGCTGAAACTGGGCGGCATGACGCTGGGCGGCATCGGCACCGCCACCTTCGGCTGCATCCTGCTGTACCACCTGCTGGGCGAAGGCAACCACGAAGAGGGCTGAGCCAGGGCAGGATGGGCGCAGGCGGGTGGGTGGCAGCGTAAATCCCGCCTGCCGGCGAGGGATAGGTGTCTGGATTACAATGGCCGGCGAATTGGAATCCCCCGTTTGCGACCCCCTTTCGCGACCCCTCGCTCCATGGCCTACAAGACAATTGAAGACACCATCGGCAATACGCCGCTGGTCAGACTGCAGCGCATCCCCGGTGCCGCCAACGACGCGCGCGGCAATGTGATCCTCGGCAAGCTCGAAGGCAACAACCCGGCCGGTTCGGTCAAGGACCGCCCCGCGGTGTCGATGATCGCCCGGGCCGAGGCGCGCGGGCGCATCAAGCCGGGCGACACCCTGATCGAGGCGACTTCCGGCAATACCGGCATCGCGCTGGCCATGGCGGCCGCCATCCGCGGCTACAAGATGGTGCTGATCATGCCCGAGGACCTGAGCCTCGAGCGCCGCCAGAGCATGGCGGCCTATGGTGCCGAGATCATCCTGACCCCGGTCAAGGGCGGCATGGAGTACGCGCGCGACCTGGCGGATTCGATGGAACGCGACGGCAAGGGCGTGATTCTCGACCAGTTCGCCAACCCGGACAACCCGCAGGCGCACTACGAGGGCACCGGGCCGGAGATCTGGCGCGATACCGACGGCCGCATCACCCACTTCGTTTCGGCGATGGGCACCACCGGCACCATTACCGGCGTGTCGCGCTACCTGAAGGAACAGAACCCGGAGATCCAGGTCATCGGCGCGCAGCCAGCCGAAGGCTCGCGCATCCCGGGCATCCGCAAGTGGCCCGAGGCGTATCTGCCCAAGATCTACGATGCCAGCTACATCGACCGCACCGAGCCGGTGAGCCAGGGCGATGCCGAGCACATGGCGCGGCGCATGGCGTCCGAAGAGGGCATCTTCTGCGGCATTTCGGCCGCGGGCGCGCTCTGCGTGGCGCTGCGCATTGCCGAGGAAGTGGAGAACGCCACTATCGTCTTCGTGGTGTGCGACCGCGGCGACCGCTACCTGTCGACCGGCGTGTTCCCGGCGTGACCTGAACCGGTGCCAACAAGAAAGGCCTCGCAAATGCGAGGCCTTTCTTGCTTTGGCGGGCAGCTGGCGTCAGCCCATCGCCGCCTTGACCGCCTCGCCCAGCTGGTACACCGCCAGCGCATAGAAGAAGCTGCGGTTGTAGCGCGTCAGCACGTAGAAGTTGCGCAGGCCGAGCAGGTACTCCGTGGGCTGGTCGGGGGTGGGCAAGTCCACCACCAGCACGCCGGTCTCGCCTTCGCGCGCGGGGTCGATCGGCTCGTCCACGCGCAGGCCGGCGCGGGTCAGCTGGTTGAGCGTGCGCGTTGGCCACGGCTCGCCGTCGGCCGCCGCGGTGGCGACACCCAGGCTGCCGGCGTCGCCGGCAATGCGCCACACCACCGGGCGGCCCGGCTCCCAGCCGTGCAGCTGGAGGAAGCGCGCGACACTGCCGATGGCATCGGTAGGGCTGTTGCGCAGGTCGATGCGGCCGTTGTTGTCGTAGTCGATGGCGTATTCGCGCAGGCTGGTCGGCATGAACTGCGGGATGCCGATCGCGCCCGCGAAGGAGCCCAGCACCGAGTACACGTCGGTGCGGGTGTCGCGGCACCACAGCAGGTAGTCGGCCAGCTGGTTGCGGAACAGCGTGGTGCGGGCTTCGCGGTTGGGCGTGTCCGGGTAGTCGAAGGCGAGCGTGGACAGCGAATCGAGCACGCGGAAGGTGCCCATGTCGCGGCCATAGATGGTTTCCACGCCGATGATGCCGACGATGACCGATGCCGGCACGCCGAACTCGGCTTCGGCGCGGCGCAGCGTGTCGCGGTTGTCCTGCCAGAAGCGCACGCCCGCGTTGATGCGGATCGGCTCGATAAAGCGCGAGCGGTAGGTGCGCCAGCTTTTGCGGCCGGTGGTGGCGGGCGGCATGATCAGGCGCACCACGGTGGCGGAATAGACCGCCTGGCCAAACCACTCCTGCAGCATGCCACGGTCAAGGCGGTGGCGGGCCACCATCTCGTCGATAAATGCGCGGGTCTGCGGATTGTCGCGGTAGCGGCCGGGTTCGATCTCTTCCTCGCGCATGCTGACGCGGCGCTTGCCCGCGGCGAGCAGGCTGGGGGAGAGGCCGCAGAGTCCGAGTGCGGCAGCGGAAAGCGCGGCGCCCAGCAGGGGGCGTCGCAGTGAGCGCTGGGTGTCGGTCATGATGTCCTTTGCAAGTCGCACCGAGTATAGCGGATGCCACTGCGGCAACTATGGGCAAGCCGTCACGACATCGCGCGCCGGCGCCGCTGGGTGGCTTGGGCTGGCGTGTGCTAACGTAGCGATTGGAGACAACATCGCGACGATAAGAGATGCCGACAGGCTATTACACGCACCCCGAGTTCCAGCGGCACGAGATGGGGCATTTCCATCCGGAGTGCCCGGAACGCCTTCAGGCGATCGAGGATCACCTGATTTCGCACGGCCTGGACGGGCTGCTGGAGCGCCGCGAAGCCCCGCCCGCCACGCGCGAGCAGCTTGAGCGCGTGCACCGGCCCGACTATGTCGATTCGCTCGAACGCGCCAGCCCGGCCAGCGGCTATCACGCGATCGATCCGGATACCTCGATGAACTCGCACACGCTCGCCGCCGCCACGCTGGCCGCGGGCGCGGCGGTAGCGGCCACCGATGCGGTGATTGCGGGCGAGTTCGAGAACGCGTTCTGCTGCGTGCGCCCGCCCGGCCACCACGCCGAGCCTGACCGCGCGATGGGCTTCTGCTTCTACAACAACGTCGCCATCGCCGCGCGCCACGCGCTGCGGGCGCACGGGTTGGAGCGCGTGGCCATCATCGATTTCGACGTGCACCACGGCAACGGCACCGAAGCGGCATTCCGTGGCGACGAGCAGGTGATGATGTGCAGCATCTTCCAGCACCCGTTCTATCCGTACAGCGGCACCGAGCATCTTGCTCCCAATATGGTCAACATCCCGCTGCCGGCCTATACCAACGGCATGGCCGTGCGCGAAGTGGTCGAGACCATCTGGCTGCCGCGGCTCAATGAGTTCCGCCCGCAGATGCTGTTTATCTCCGCCGGCTTTGACGCGCACCGCGAGGACGACCTGGGCCAGATGGGCCTGGTGGAGCAGGACTACGCCTGGATCACCGGCCAGCTGGTGGACGTTGCGCGCGCCCATGCACAGGGCCGCATCGTCAGCTGCCTGGAGGGGGGCTACAACCTGAGCGCGCTGGGCCGCAGCGTGCTGGCGCACCTGAAGGTGCTGCTGGAACGATAGGAGAGCATGGCCATGGCCGAGAACGATGCGCGCGTGGACGCGCCGCTGCTGACCGAAACGCGCGATGCCGCGGGCGTGGTGCGACTGACCATGAATCGGCCGCAGGCGTTCAATGCGCTGTCAGAAACGCTGCTCGACGCGCTGACCGGCGCTCTCGGCCGGCTGGCGTCGGACCACACCGTGCGCGTGGTGGTGCTGGCTGGCGCCGGCAAGGCCTTCTGCGCCGGGCACGACCTGCGCGAGATGCGGGCCTCGCCGTCGCACGACTACTACCGGCGCCTGTTCGACCGCTGCACGCGCATGATGATGGCGATCCAGAAGATGCCGCAGCCGGTGCTTGCGCGCGTGCAGGGCATCGCCACGGCGGCGGGCTGCCAGCTGGTGGCCATGTGCGACCTTGCGGTGGCCGCCGACGATGCGCGCTTTGCGGTGTCCGGCGTCAACCTGGGCCTGTTCTGCTCGACGCCCGGGGTGGCGTTGTCGCGCAACCTGCATCGCAAGCAGGCGATGGAGATGCTGCTGACCGGCGACATGATCGACGCCGAAACCGCCCGCGAGCGCGGGCTGGTGAACCGGGTGGTGCCCGCTGGCCAGCTCGACGAAGAGGTGGTGCGCCTGGCCGCCAGCATCTGCGCCAAGCCGGCCGCCGCGGTGGCCGCCGGCAAGGGCCTGTTCTACCGCCAGCTGGAAATGGGCATCGAGGCCGCCTACCAGCTCGCCGGCCAGACCATGGCCTGCAACATGATGGACGAGTCGGCGCTGGAGGGGGTGCAGGCCTTCATTGACAAGCGCTCGCCGTCCTGGCGTGGCTCATAGGCGACTTTTTGGGCGTTTATATGCCGGGAGCGTATAAAGACATCGGTAAAAAGTCGTTTATGGTATGAAGCGAATCGCATAAAATACGCGCTTCAGAAAAATAACGAGCGGCAACAGCGCTGGAGATCCCTCGCCTGTTGCCGTTTTCTTTTGGTCACCTTTCCATGATCGAACTGCAAGGACTGTCGCAGCGCTTCCCGGGCGCGTCTGGCGACGTGCATGCATTGCGGGACGTCAGCCTGTCGATAGCGGCGGGCGAGGTCTTCGGCATTATCGGCCGCAGCGGCGCCGGCAAGAGCACGCTGGTACGCGCCATCAACCTGTTGAACCGGCCCTCGAGCGGCCGCGTGATCGTCGCGGGCCAGGAACTGACCGCGCTGGACACGGGCGCGCTGCGCCTGGCACGCCGCGAGATCGGCATGATCTTCCAGCACTTCAACCTGCTGTCTTCGCGCACGGTGTATGAGAACGTGGCGCTGCCGCTGGAACTGGCCGGCAAGCCCAAGGCCGAGATCGCCGCGACGGTGCTGCCGCTGCTGGACCTGGTGGGCCTGTCGGCGTTGAAGGACCGCTATCCGGCGCAGATCAGCGGCGGGCAGAAGCAGCGCGTGGGCATTGCGCGTGCGCTGGCCAGCAAGCCCAAGGTGCTGCTGTCGGACGAGGCCACTTCCGCGCTGGACCCCGAAACCACCCGCTCCATCCTGGATCTGCTCAAGCAAATTAACCGCGACCTGGGCCTGACCATCGTGATGATCACGCACCAGATGGAAGTCATCAAGCAGGTCTGCGACCGCGTGGCCGTGCTTGAAGCCGGCCAGGTGGTGGAGACCGGGCGCGTGATCGACGTATTCCTGCGCCCGCAGCACGACGTCACCCGCGCCATGATCGGCGACGTCATCTCGCAGGAACTGCCGGCCAGCGTGCTCAAGCGCGTGGAAAGCCGGCTGGGCAACGGGCGCGACCACGTCTACCGCCTTGCCTTCACCGGCGAGGGCGTGGACCAGCCGGTGCTGGCCCAGGCGATCCGCCGCTACGGGCTGGACTTCAATATCCTGCATGGCCATATCGACGAGATCCAGGGCCAGGCCTTCGGCTCGCTGGCGATCATGGCCACGGGCGAACTGGCCGACGTGAAGGCGGCGATGGAATACCTGCAGGCGCAAGGCGTCGTGGTGGAGGAGTTCGAGCATGTGGTCTGAAATGTTTGACCTGTTCCTGACCTCGTTCAACGAGACCCTGCTGATGGTGGCGATCTCGGGCGTGGTCGGCTCGTTGCTGGGCGTGCCGCTGGGCGTGCTGCTGCACCTGACCAACCGCGGCGGCGTGTTGTCGCATCCGCTGTTCAACCGCAGCATCGGCGTGGTGGTCAATGCGGTGCGCTCGATCCCGTTCATCATCCTGTTGGTGGTGGTGATCCCGTTCACGCGCTTTATCGTCGGGTCGTCGATCGGCACCACCGCGGCGATCGTGCCGCTGACCATCGCGGCGATCCCGTTTATCGCGCGCCTGGTGGAAAGCGCGCTGCGCGAGGTCGACAAGGGCCTGGTCGAGGCCGCCCAGTCGATGGGCGCCACCACCCGCCAGATCGTGTGGAAGGTGCTGCTGCCCGAGGCCATGCCCGGCATCGTCGCCGGCCTGACCATCACCTTTGTCAGCCTGGTCGGCTATTCGGCCATGGCCGGCGCGATCGGCGGCGGCGGCCTGGGCGACCTGGGCATCCGCTACGGCTACCAGCGCTATATCACCGAGGTCATGGTGGCGGTGGTGGTGATCCTGATCGTGTTCGTGCAGGCCGTGCAGAGTT
The DNA here is from genome assembly GCF_058792255.1 of Cupriavidus sp. CPT47-8839-RL05A. Taxonomy (NCBI): domain Bacteria; kingdom Pseudomonadati; phylum Pseudomonadota; class Betaproteobacteria; order Burkholderiales; family Burkholderiaceae; genus Cupriavidus; species Cupriavidus sp. CPT47-8839-RL05A. The sequence goes on from NZ_JBYTEG010000032.1 coordinate 13,375, forward strand.
TCGGCGACTGGCTTGTCCGCCGCATCAGCCACCGCTAGTCAGCCACTGCCCAAGCCAATTATTTTCTGAAACAGGAACGCATATCATGCAACGTCGCAACCTGCTGCAATGGATTCTCGGCGCCGCGATCGGCGCAACGCTGGCCACTGGCGCCGTCGCCCAGGAAAAGCCGATCAAGATCGGCGTGACCGGCGGCCCGCACGCCCAGATCATGGAACAGGTGAAGAAGGTCGCCGCCAAGGACGGCCTGAACATCCAGGTGGTCGAGTTCAGCGACTACATCCAGCCCAACGCCGCGCTGGCTGCCGGCGACCTGGACGCCAACAGCTACCAGCACCTGCCGTACCTGGAAGCCCAGATCAAGGACCGCGGCTACAAGTTCGCGCATATCGCCTATACCGTGACCTTCCCGATGGGCGTGTACTCCAAGAAGATCAAGTCGCTCGACCAGCTCAAGCAGGGCGCGCGCGTGGGCGTGCCCAACGATCCCACCAACGGCGGGCGCGGCCTGTTGCTGCTGCAGAGCAAGGGCGTGATCAAGCTCAAGCCCAACGCCGGCCTGAAGGCCACGCCGCTGGACATCGTCGAGAACCCGAAGAAGATCCGCATCGTCGAGCTGGACGCCGCGCAGCTGCCGCGCTCGCTGGATGACCTGGATGCCGCCGCCATCAACGGCAACTACGCGGAATCGGCCGGCCTGTCGCCCGTCAAGGACGCCATCGCCATCGAAGGCCCGAAGGGTCCGTATGCCAACCTGATCGCGATCCGCGAGGCCGACAAGAGCAAGCCCTGGGTGGCCAAGCTGGTGAAGGCCTACCATTCGCCGGAAATCAAGCAATACGTCACATCGACCTTCAAGGACTCGGTCATTACCGCCTGGTAAGCCGGCGTCACTTTGAGGTTTTCATCCAATCAGACGATGCCCGCAAGCCCCGGTTTGCGGCACAATCGCTGGACGGCTGGGATCTGCCGGGCTATGCCCGGCATCATTTTGCCGATAAAATAGTACGATCGTTCGAAAAACAGGAGAGCCGCCAACCCGGTGGTTATAATGACGAGCGAACAATATTTCTGACTATCAGCTATCAGTGGAGTGAGCGCATGAAAGTACTCGTCGCAGTCAAGCGGGTGGTGGATTACAACGTCAAGGTCCGCGTCAAGCCGGACGGCAGTGGCGTCGATCTGGCCAACGTGAAGATGAGCATGAACCCCTTCGACGAAATCGCCGTGGAAGAGGCCGTGCGCCTGAAGGAAGCCGGCGTTGCCACCGAAGTGATCGCCGTCTCGTGCGGTGTCACGCAGTGCCAGGAAACCCTGCGCACCGCGATGGCCATCGGTGCCGACCGCGGCATCCTGGTGGAATCGAACGAAGACCTGCAACCGCTGGCCGTGGCCAAGCTGCTGAAGGCGCTGATCGACAAGGAACAGCCGCAACTGGTGATCCTGGGCAAGCAGGCCATCGACGACGACTCCAACCAGACTGGCCAGATGGTGGCCGCGCTCGCCGGCCTGCCGCAAGCCACGTTTGCCTCGAAGGTGTTGGTTGCCGATGGCAAGGCCTCGGTGACGCGTGAAGTCGATGGCGGCCTGGAAACGCTGTCGCTCAAGCTGCCGGCCGTGGTCACGACCGACCTGCGCCTGAACGAGCCGCGCTACGTGACGCTGCCGAACATCATGAAGGCCAAGAAGAAGCAGCTCGATACCGTCAAGCCGGAAGACCTCGGCGTCGACGTCAAGCCGCGCCTGTCGACCCTGAAGGTGGTCGAGCCTGCCAAGCGCAGCGCGGGTGTGATGGTGCCGGACGTCGCGACGCTGGTGCAGAAGCTGAAGAACGAAGCCAAGGTTATCTGAGCGCGGGGGAGAAATAACATGACTGCACTCGTCATTGCTGAACACGACAATCAATCCATCAAGGCCGCCACGCTGAACACCGTGACTGCCGCTGCCCAGTGCGGCGGCGACGTGCACGTGCTGGTGGCTGGTGCCAACGCCAAGGCCGCGGCCGATGCCGCCGCCAAGATCGCCGGCGTGACCAAGGTCCTGCTGGCCGACGCCCCTTACTTCGGTGACGGCTTGGCCGAGAACGTGGCCGAGCAGGCGCTGGCCATCGCCAACGACTACTCGCACATCCTGGCTCCGGCCACCCCGTACGGCAAGAACATCCTGCCGCGCGTGGCTGCCAAGCTGGACGTGGCCCAGATCTCGGAAATCTCCAAGGTCGACGCCCCGGACACGTTCGAGCGCCCGATCTACGCCGGCAACGCCATTGCCACGGTCAAGTCGGAAGACAAGATCAAGGTCATCACCGTGCGCGGCACCGCCTTTGACGCCGCCGCAGCCGAAGGTGGCTCGGCTGCCGTCGAGACCCTGCCGGCCGTGGCCGACGCAGGCGTTTCGCAGTTTGTTTCGCGCGAAGTGGCCAAGAGCGACCGTCCGGAACTGACCGCCGCCAAGATCATCGTCTCGGGTGGCCGTGGCGTGGGTTCGGGCGAGAACTACACCAAGGTGCTGACGCCGCTGGCCGACAAGCTGGGCGCCGCGCTGGGTGCCTCGCGCGCCGCCGTGGACGCCGGCTTCGTGCCGAACGACTACCAGGTCGGCCAGACCGGCAAGATCGTCGCGCCGCAGCTGTACATCGCCGTCGGCATCTCCGGCGCGATCCAGCACCTGGCCGGCATGAAGGACTCCAAGGTGATCGTCGCGATCAACAAGGATGCCGAAGCCCCGATCTTCTCCGTGGCCGACTACGGCCTGGTGGGCGACCTGAACACCGTGGTGCCGGAGCTGGTGGCAGCACTGGGCTGATGCCTTGCCGGCCGCCAGGCGGCCGGCACTGGTAGCAAGTACGAGCCGTTCCGGGGGTGACCCGCGAACGGCTTTTTCATACATGTTGGGAGACATCGATGACTTACCGTGCGCCGATCAAGGACATGCTGTTCGTCATGAACGAGCTGGCCGGGCTAGAGGCCGTGAGCAAACTGCCGGGCTTCGAGGAAGCCACGCCGGAAACGGCCGAGGCAGTGCTGGACGAGGCCGCCAAGTTCAACGAGCAGGTCGTCGCGCCGCTGAACCGCGCCGGCGACCTGGACCCGAGCAGCTGGAAGGACGGCGTGGTCACCACCACGCCCGGCTTCAAGGAGGCCTTCCGCCAGTTCGGCGAGGGCGGCTGGCAGGGCGTGCTGCATCCGCAGGAGTTTGGCGGCCAGGGCCTGCCCAAGCTGGTCGCCACCGCCTGCAACGAGATGCTGAACACCGCGAACCTGTCGTTCGCGCTGTGCCCGCTGCTGACCGATGGTGCCATCGAAGCGCTGCTGACGGCCGGCACGGATGAGCAGAAGGCCACCTTCCTGCCCAAGCTGATCTCGGGCGAGTGGACCGGCACCATGAACCTGACCGAGCCGCAGGCCGGCTCGGACCTGGCCGCGGTGCGCACCCGCGCCGAGCCGCAGGGCGACGGCACCTACAAGGTGTTCGGCACCAAGATCTTCATCACCTACGGCGAGCATGACATGGCGAAGAACATCGTCCATCTCGTGCTGGCGCGCACGCCCACCGCGCCCGAGGGCGTCAAGGGCATCTCGCTGTTCATCGTGCCGAAGTTCATGGTCAACGCCGACGGCAGCACCGGTGAGCGCAACGACGTGCATTGCGTCTCGATCGAGCACAAGCTGGGCATCAAGGCGAGTCCCACGGCCGTGCTGCAGTTCGGCGACCATGGCGGCGCCACCGGCACGCTGGTCGGCGAAGAGAACCGTGGCCTCGAGTACATGTTCATCATGATGAACTCGGCACGCTTCTCGGTCGGCATGCAGGGCATCGCCGTGTCCGAACGCGCCTACCAGCAGGCGGTGGCCTTTGCGCGCGAGCGCGTGCAGAGCCGCCCGGTCGATGGTTCGGCGCGCGAGGCGGTGACCATCATCCACCACCCGGACGTCAAGCGCATGCTGATGACCATGCGCGCGCTGACCGAAGGCGCGCGCGCCGTGGCCTACGTGGCCGCGGCCGCCAGCGACGCGGCGCACCAGCATCCCGAAGAAGCGGTGCGCCAGCAGAACCAGGCCTTCTATGAGTTCCTGGTGCCGGTGGTGAAGGGCTGGAGCACCGAGCTGTCGATCGATGTCACCAGCCTGGGCGTGCAGGTGCACGGCGGCATGGGCTTTATCGAGGAAACCGGCGCGGCGCAGCACTACCGCGATGCGCGCATCCTGCCGATCTACGAAGGCACCACGGCAATCCAGGCCAACGACCTGATCGGCCGCAAGACCGTACGCGACGGCGGCGCCGTGGCGCGTGCGATCTGTGCGCAGATCGCCGAGACCGAGGCTGCGCTGGGCAAGCACAGCTGCGCCGGGTTCACCGCGGTACAGGCGCAACTGGCCAAGGGCCGCGCGGCGCTGGAAGACGTGGTGGCGTTTGTCGTGGCCAATGCCAAGTCGGACCCGAACGCCGTCTTTGCCGGCAGTGTGCCTTACCTGAAGCTGTGCGGCATCGTGTTCTCTGGCTGGCAGTTCGGTCGTGCGATGCTGGCCGCCGATGCGAAGCGGGCCGAGGATCCGGGCTTTTATGACGCCAAGATCGCCACCGCGCATTTCTTTGCGGAGCACATCCTGTCGCAGGCGTCGGCTTTGCGCGATGCCATCGTCAGTGGTGCGGCACCGGTGAATGCGATGACGGCCGAGCAGTTCTGAGCGGCCTGACAGTCGCCGGAAAGAAGAAGGGCGGCCCCGCGGGGTCGCCCTTTTTGCTTATCGAGGCAGCGCCTGCTTCAGGCAGTGGCCGGCCTGGGCGCCAGGCGATGGCGCGCCGGCTTCAGGTAGCGGCCCACCGACAGGTCGTCGGCGCGGATCGCCGGCGAGGTGCCCGAGACCAGGTCCGAGAGCAGCTTGCCCGAGCCGCAGGCCATGGTCCAGCCGAGCGTGCCGTGGCCGGTGTTCAGCCACAGGCCGCGCACCTGGGTCGGGCCCACGATCGGCGTGCCATCCGGCGTCATCGGGCGCAGGCCGGTCCAGAAGGTGGCCTGGCTGACATCGCCGGCGCCCGGGAACAGGTCGGTGACCACGTGTTCGAGCGTGCGGCGCTTGGCCGGATCCAGGCTGCGGTCATAGCCGACGATCTGCGCCATGCCGCCCACCCGGATGCGGTCGTCGAAGCGGGTGATGGCAACCTTGTAGGTTTCGTCCAGAACGGTGGACACCGGGCTGCGCGACGGATCGCTCAGCGGCACCGTGATCGAGAAGCCCTTGAGCGGATACACCGGCAGGTTGGACATGCCATGCAGGAACGGCTTGACCAGTTGCGTCGACCAGCTGCCCAGCGCCACCACCACCAGGTCGGCATCCATCGGCTGGCCGTCGACCACGGCGCCGGTGACGGCATCGCCCTGGGTCATCAAGCTGTCGATCGAGCGGTTGTACAGGAGTTTCACGCCCAGCAGCTCGGCCATGCCCGCGAGCCGTTGCGTAAACAGCGCGCAGTCGCCGGTTTCATCGTTGGGGAGGCGCAGGCCGCCGGCCAGCTTGTGGCGGACGGCGGCCAGCGCCGGTTCGCTCGCGGCGAGTTCCTCGCGCGAAAGCAACTGGTAAGGCACGCCGGCTTCTTCCAGCACGGCGATGTCCTTGGCCGCGCCTTGCAGCTGCTCGTCGGTGCGGAACACCTGCAGCGTGCCTTGCTGGCGGCCTTCATAAGCGATGCCCGTCTCCGCGCGCAGCGCGCGGATGCAGTCGCGGCTGTATTCGGCCAGCCGCACCATGCGCTCCTTGTTGACGGCGTAGCGTTCGGCGCTGCAGTTCTGCAGCATCTGCCACATCCATTGCAGCTGGAACAGCGTGCCGTCCGGACGGATGCTGAGCGGCGCGTGTTCCTGGAACATCCACTTGATCGCCTTCAGCGGTACGCCCGGCGCCGCCCACGGCGACGCATAGCCGGGCGAGATCTGCCCCGCGTTGGCAAAGCTGGTGCCGAGCGCGGGCCCGGCCTCGCGGTCGACGACGGTCACTTCGTGACCGGCCTTGGCCAGATACCACGCACTGGTGACGCCAATAACGCCGCTGCCTAGTACGAGAACGCGCATGTCCGGGGGCTCCAACTGCGGTGACAAGTTGATAAAGGATTTATCTCTATACTATTGAATCCAATCCAGTCATTGTTATCGAATTTCTCAGGAAAACAGGAAAAACTCATGAGAACGAGTCGCCAGCCCATGCGCACCCTCGACCGGCTCGACCGCAAGATCCTGACGGCGCTGCAGAGCGACGGCCGGATGTCGATGAAGGACCTGGCCGAGGCGGTCGGCCTGACCATCACGCCCTGCATCGAGCGCGTCAAGCGCCTGGAGCGCGATGGTGTCATCATGGGCTACTACGCGCGGCTGAACCCGGCGCTGCTGGGCAGCGCGCTGCTGGTGTTCGTCGAGATCTCGCTGGGCAACAAGTCGGGCAATATGTTCGAGCAGTTCCGGCGCGAAGTGCTGCGTATCCCGGAAGTGCTGGAATGTCACCTGGTATCGGGCGATTTCGACTACCTGATCAAGGCGCGCATCCGCGAGATCGGTGAATACCGCCGGCTGCTGGGCGACATCCTGCTGCAGCTGCCCGGCGCAGCGCAGTCGAAAAGCTATGTGGTGATGGAAGAGATCAAGGAGACGCTGGCGATTTCCGTCGAGGAGAAGAGCCAGGCAGTGTGACCAAGGCCAGCATGGAGCGCCCCCCGCCAAAACCCAAGCCCGCCAGCAGCCGCCCGACGCGGCCCGACGCCGACCCCGACGCGCTCGCGCCGCAGGCAGGCCCGCGGCCGCCCGTGGCGCGCAAGGGCCGGGGCGCCGTGAGCAACCTGCAGGGGCGTTTCGAGCGCGACCTGCGTGAAGCGTTCGACGATGGCTGGGGCAGTGCACCGGAAGAGGCGCCGCGTACCACCGAAGCCGCACCGTCGCCGGAGGCAGCCCCGCTGCCGCCGCTGCGCACGGAAGTCCATATCGAGCGCGCCCGTTCGGTCCTGACGCGCAATGCATCGCCCGACATCCCGTTCGATGTCTCGCTCAACCCCTACCGCGGTTGCGAGCACGGCTGCATCTACTGCTTCGCCCGGCCGACGCACGCCTACCTGGAGCTGTCGCCGGGGCTGGACTTTGAAACGCAGCTTTATGCCAAAACCAACGCCGCCGAGCGGCTGCGCGAGGCGCTGGCACGGCCGTCGTACCGCTGCGAGACCATCGCGCTGGGCGTCAACACCGACGCCTACCAGCCGATCGAGCGCGAACAGCGCATCACGCGCGGCGTGCTGGAGGTGCTGAACGAGTGCGACCACCCGGTGGCGCTGATTACCAAGTCGTCTCTGATCGAGCGCGATATCGACCTGCTCGCGCCGATGGCGGCGAAGCGGCTGGCGGTGGCGGCGGTCACCATCACCACGCTGGACGCCGGTATCGCGCGCACGCTGGAGCCGCGCGCGGCCACGCCGTCACGCCGGCTGCGCACCATCCGCACGCTGACCGACGCCGGCATCCCGGTGGGTGTGAGCATCGCCCCGGTGGTCCCGTTCATCACCGAACCCGACCTGGAGCGTGTATTGGAAGCGGCGCACGAAGCGGGCGCCGTCTATGCAAACTACATCGTGCTGCGGCTGCCCTGGGAAGTGCGGCCGCTGTTCGAGGAATGGCTGCTGGCGCATTTTCCCGAGCGCGCGGAACGGGTGATGAACCGCGTGCGCGACATGCGCGAGGGCAAAGCCTACGATGCCAGCTTTGCCTCGCGCATGCGCGGTACGGGCGTGTGGGCGGACTTGCTGCGTCAGCGTTTCTACAAGGCCGCCGAACGGCTAGGGTTTCGTTACAACCGGTTCGAGCTGGATACGTCGCGTTTCCGCCCGCCAGTCAGGGGGCCCCGCGGCAAGGACGATCCGCAGGGTTCGCTGTTCTGAGTCTTCCGGGCGCGTTCGGTGGCCTGCTGGTCGCCGATCATGCTGCTGGCGAGTTCCAGCGCGGCCTTCGCGCTCGATGGCGGCAGTCCCGAGGACAGCGCCAGCCTGACAGCGATCGCCGCCAGGCGTCCTTCCTCATAGGTTGGCATGTCGATGCTTGCTCCTTTGCGCCAGGGTGTGGCCCCGCCGCGCGTGACGCCGCCGGAATCGGACGGCTCTACCAGTATGGGCGAATTGGCGGAAAGGAGAACCGCCGTTTGCGCCGGCCTTGATCGTGCGCAAGCGCGCAGTGCGCTCTAGGTATCGGGCCGGTCCCAATAGGGCGGGTTGCCGAAGCGCTCGGCGAAGAAATCCACGAAGGCGCGTGTCTTGGGCGGTACCAGATGCCGGCTGGGAAACACTGCCCAGATCGACACTGCCGGCACCACCGGGTATTCGTCCAGTACTGTCACGAGCGCGCCGCTGCGCAACAGCGGGCCCACATCCCAGGTCGACTTGAGCGAGATGCCGACGCCGGCCACCACCGCGTCGCGCAGCACTTCGCCGTTATCCACGCGCAGGTTGCCGCGCACGTGCACCACGGTCTCGCCCAGCGGCGTATTGAAGCGCCACGCCGACTGGTCGGCCAGCACCAGGCAGTTGTGCTGGCGCAGGTCGTCCGGGTGGCGCGGCACGCCGTGGCGCTGCAGGTAGGCGGGTGAGGCGCAGATCACGCGGTGGCTGGGTGCGAGCGCGCGTGCCACCAGCGTGGAATCGGGCAGCACGCCCATGCGCAGCGCCACGTCGATGCTGGCATCGACCAGTCCGATCACCTGGTCGGTCAGGCGCAGGTCAAGCGCGATATCGGGATAGGCGGCGAGGAATTCGGGCAGCGCTGGCGAGACATGCTGGCGCCCGAAGGACGCCGGCGCGGTCACGCGCAACTGCCCGCGCGGGCGCTCGGCGCTGGTGCCGACCGATGCGCTGGCCAGATCCGCGGTGGCAAGCAACTGCTCCGCATGCGGCAGGAAGCGCTCGCCGTCGGCGGTGAGTGCCAGCCGCCGTGTGGTGCGATGCAGCAGGCGGCTGCCCAGTGACTGTTCCAGCCGGCCCAGGCGGGCGCTGGCGCTGGAGGTGGACAAGCCCAGGTCGCGTGCGGCGGCCGACAGGTTGCCCAGCGCCGCGGCGCGGACGAAGACGGCAATGTCGAGCAGGTCGAAATGCACGGCGCCAATGCCGCCGCGGCCGCTATTGCGACAACGCGCGGGCGGCCTCGACCTGCGATTCGAAGAAGGTCTGGAAACTGATCGCCAGCCCTGCCATCAGCAGGCCGGTGCCGATCAGCAGCGACAGGATCACCAGGATCACTACCGGCCAGCCGGAGCGTGTAGGTTTGCCGAGTTGGTTGAAGCGTGCGTCCCATTTGTCGTCCGGGCGCAGCCCGTAGACGATGGCCGCCAGGAAGGCGCTGATGACGGAGGCTCCGCCGGCGACGGCGAAGGTCCAGTTCAGCGCCGGGCTGCCCGCGCCGGTCGCCATCGAGGCCACGCCGAGCGCGCCTGCCAGCAGCGCCAGCAGGTGCACCCAGCCATACGGATCGCGCAGGCCGCCCAGATAGAAGCGATGCGCGCCCAGGCTGCCGCACAGGAACGCCAGCGCCACGGTCAGCAGCTTCGATTTGCCGCGGGCGGGCGGCGAGGCGAGCGTGGAGGCATGGCGGGCTGGCGTGGCTGCAGGCATGGTCGGATTTCCGGCGGTTGCGGGCCGGCAATGCACCGGCACAGGAACGGCGGCACACGGGTACCGGCCGGCCCACATTGTACGCCGGCAGTCAGCGCAAGAAAGGGAAGTGCGTCAGAAGACGCGCAGGACGGCGCTAATGCCAGCCGGACTGCAGGCCGTCCAGGAAGGCCACCGCGTGCTCGCTGATATGGGTTTCGCCGTAGAGGACCAGGGTCAGGAGGCCCATGAACAGGATTGACAGCGATAACTGGCCCGCGTGTTCGGCCAGGTCGCTAAGAAGGGGTGACATGACAAACCTCACAGAATTATTGTCTTTCTGGAGGCTGCGCCCGGGCCGTCTTGATCGGGTCCGGCAGGAGGTGTCGGGCAGAGGCAGGTCAGTTCGATTGCCGTCTGCACTGGACGGCACGCTGTGAGCCCCGGGCAGCGCCGGGCGGCAGCCTGTGCGTGGCACCCGCAAAGCGGGGCGCACACTTGAATAGAGACCGGGGGAGCGGGGGCGGAGTTCCGCGAACCGCCGCAAGACCGTTGGGCAGTGCGGCGACGGGCGGGGGTGTGCCGACAGCCGTCAGCAGTGACCTTTATCGGCCATTGTCGCGGCCACGTGCCTGCCAGCCGGGGCCGACGTTGCCTGGCCGGGAGTCGTTGCGGGCTTCATTGGGGTTGTCGCGTTCCTGGCCCCGGCCACGGTTGTCGTCGCGGGCACCAGCCAGTGCGGCGCGGCGCCCGCTCAGGCGATCGTCGGCACGGGCACGTGCCTCCATGCGGTCGATCTGGGCTTGCACGTGCTCGCGGCTCTCGGCGCGCACGCTGGCCATCTGCCAGCCGTCGCGGGGCTGCGGCTGCATCCGTGCGGACCGGCTATCGGGCCGTACTTGTTGCCAGAACGCGACCTGGGCATGGCTGGTGGCAACCGCGCCGACCAGGCCCGAGGCCACCAGGATGCCAGCCACCAGGTCGCGCAGGAGAGAGCGGGTGAGCATGCGGATTCCCAGGTTCCTGACGCGCTGTGTTGCTGTTGGAAGATGGGTTCATGGTACGCATGGGCCATCGGGGCGCCTATGCCAATCCCGTTACCGGTGTAACGGATTGTTTCGGCCACCCAGACCCCCGTTCCGTGGGGTTTTCAGCGGGATTCAGGGTCGGTAGCGGATGCGGTAAATGGCCCCGGCAAGGTCGTCGCTGACCAGCAGCGAACCGTCCGGCGCAACCAGGACGTCGACCGGGCGGCCCCACGGCCTGCCGCCGCGCAGCCAGCCCTGCGCGAACACCTCCTGGCGCACCGCCTTGCCGGCATCGTCCAGCGCCACGCGGACCACGCGGTAGCCGGACGGCTCGCTGCGGTCCCAGCTGCCGTGCTCGGCAATGAAGACGTTGTTGCGGTAGGCCGCCGGGAATTGCGTGCCGGTGTAGAAGCGCATGCCCAGGGCCGCGACGTGCGCGCCCAGGCGAGCCACCGGCGGCACGAACTCGGCGCAGGGCCGCTGGCTGCCGTATTCGGGATCGGCAACCGTGCCGGCATGGCAGTACGGGTAGCCGAAATGCTGGCCGGCAGCGGTGGCGCGGTTGAGCTCGTCGTCGGGCACGTCGTCGCCCATGCGGTCGCGGCCGTTGTCGGTGAACCACAGCTCGCGCGTGGCCGGGTGCCAGTCGAAGCCGACGGTGTTGCGCACGCCGCGTGCCACTACCTGCAGGTCGCTGCCGTCGGGCTTCATCTTCATGATGTTGGCGTAGCGGTTCTCGTCCGGCGCGCAGATATTGCATGGCGCGCCGACCGGCACGTAGAGGTAGCCGTCGGGGCCGAAGGCGATGAATTTCCAGCCGTGATGCCCGTCTGTCGGGAAGCGGTCGCTCACCACCGTTGGTGCCGGCGGCTGGTCGAGGCTGGCCTCGATATGGTCGATCCGCACGATCTTCGACAGCGAGGACGCATACAGGCTGCCGTCGTGCAACGCCACGCCGACCGGCATGCGCAGCCCGGTGGCGACCGTGCGCACGCGCGGCCGGGCCCCCAGCGCGTCGGTCACCGCGTAGACCTTGCCTTCGCTGCGCGAGCCGACGAAGAGCGTGCCCGACGGCGACATCGCCATGGCGCGTGCGCCCGGCACGTCCTGCGTCAGCACCTCGATGCGGAAACCAGGCGGCAGCCGGACCTGGTCCAGCGGCAGGGCGGCCGGCGCGGACCCGGTGCCTGCCAGCAGTACAATGGCGAGCAGGGAAGCCGGCCGTAAGGTGCGGGCCATGAAGTGCAGAACGGGGCGCATGTCGGGCCTCCTGTCGCGGTTTTTGCCACGATGCCTGCACGGCAGGCGCGCGTCAATCACCTAAGTGTTTGTTTGGCCTCGGTAATTGGGCTATACTCTTGCGTTTCGTGTTCGAACGTCCTCGAACACCCCGTTTTCTGAGGAATCATTCCATGGTCGTTATCCGTCTGGCTCGCGGCGGCAGCAAGAAGCGCCCGTTCTTCAACATCGTCGCCACCGACTCGCGCAACCGTCGCGATGGTCGTTTCATTGAGCGCGTTGGTTTCTACAACCCGCTGGCTACGGAAGGTGAAGAAGGCCTGCGCCTGGCGCAAGACCGCCTGGCCTACTGGCAAGGTGTTGGCGCCCAGCTGTCGCCGACCGTTGCCCGCTTGGTCAAGCAAGGCGCCGCCAAGGCTGCTGCCTGATAGTCGCCTGCAGCGCGCCCCGTCGAGCCGTTTTACGGCCGGCCGGGCGCGTTCTTATTGCACACGTGACTGAACGAAAGCAGGGCGCCGCCCGGCCGCTGAACCGACCGCTGGTTCAGCCCCAGGGCGAGCCGCAAAAGGCTTGCAAACTGCCCGCGGCGCTCCTGTATGCCGACCCCCTGCCGGAAGACCTGGTGGAGGTCGGCTATATTGGCGCTGCCTACGGCATCCGCGGCTGGATCAAGGTCTTGCCGCATGCCGATGATGCTTCGGCCCTGCTGCATGCCCGCCGCTGGTGGCTGCTGGCACCGCCGCAGGCGGGGCTGGTGGCGGCCGATGCGTCGCGCGCCCAGCCCGTCTGCGTGAAGATCGCGCAGTCGCGCGAGCACAGCGGCACCGTCGTGGCGCAAGCGTCCGGCGTGGCCGACCGCAATCTTGCGGAAGCGCTCAAGGGCCGTCGCGTGTGGATCCGGCGTGCGGATTTTCCCGCGCCGGAAGAAGATGAGTTCTACTGGGTCGACCTGATCGGCTGCGCCGTCAGCAACGAGCAAGGCGAGTTGCTGGGCGAGGTGTCCGGGCTGATCGACAACGGTGCCCACCAGATCCTGCAGGTGGCCTGCGTGCTCCCTGACGGCAAGGCCGGTGAACGGCTGATCCCGTTTGTCGATGCGTTTCTGCGCTCGGTCGATACCGCGGGCAAGCGCATCGTGGTCGACTGGGGGCTCGATTACTGAACCCGTGCCTTCGCGGTGCGGGGTTCGGAAGGGAGAGAGCGGATGCAGTTCGATGTGATCACGCTGTTTCCCGACATGTTTCGCGCGCTGACCGACTGGGGTATCACCAGCCGGGCGGCCAAGCAGCAGCGCTATGGCTTGCGTACCTGGAATCCGCGTGATTTCACGGTCGACAACTACCGCACCATCGACGATCGTCCTTACGGCGGCGGCCCCGGCATGGTGATGCTGGCCAAGCCGCTGGATGACGCGATCGATGCCGCGGTGGCGGCGCAGGCGCAGGCCGGCGTGCCAGAGCCGCATGTGGTGCTGATGTCGCCGCAGGGCAAGACGCTGTCGCATGCCAAGGTGATGGAACTGGCCGAACGGCCGGGCCTGGTCTTGCTGTGCGGCCGGTATGAGGCTATCGACCAGCGGCTGATCGACCGCCGCGTGGACGAGGAAATCAGCCTCGGCGACTTTGTGCTGTCGGGCGGCGAACTGCCGGCGATGGCGCTGATCGACGCCGTGGTGCGGCATCTGCCCGGCGTGCTGGGCGATGCGCAGTCGGCCGTGCAGGACAGCTTCGTCAACGGCTTGCTGGATTGTCCGCACTACACGCGGCCGGAAGAATATGAAGGCGCGCGGGTGCCCGAGATCCTGCTCGGGGGCCATCACGCCGAGATCGAGAAATGGCGGCGCCAGCAGGCGCTGGCCAATACCGCGAGCAAGCGCCCCGATCTGATCGAGGCCGCTCGCAAACAAGGTTTGCTGACCCGGGCCGACGAAAAGTTCTTGTCGGAATGGGCGGCGAAGGAAGGGCGGGGGGAGACCCCCGCCAGGTAAAACCCCATCCTCTGCCGGGGCCCGGGCAATGCCTGGGGCATACAACGCCGGCACGATGGCTACGGAGAAAAAACGATGAACATCATCGAGCAGATCGAGAAGGAAGAGATCGCGCGTCTGACCGCGAACAAGACCATCCCCGCATTCGCACCTGGCGACACCGTGATCGTCAGCGTGAACGTGGTGGAAGGTAACCGCAAGCGCGTGCAGGCCTACGAAGGCGTCGTGATTGCCAAGCGCAACCGCGGCCTGAATTCGTCCTTCATCGTGCGCAAGATCTCGTCGGGTGAAGGCGTGGAACGTACGTTCCAGCTGTACTCGCCGCTGATCGCTGCCATCGAAGTGAAGCGTCGCGGCGACGTGCGTCGCGCGAAGCTGTACTACCTGCGCCAGCGTTCGGGCAAGTCCGCACGTATCAAGGAAAAGCTGGTGTCGAAGGCTGCTGTCGCTGCCAAGGCTGCACAGTAAGCTGGGCATGCCGGCCGGGGCAGCCCGGCCAGCATTTCCTCAGGAAGGGCACCCCCGGGGTGCCCTTTTTGCATTGGCGCGGTGCAAACGGTGGAAGCGGCAGGCGCTTTTGCTGCCGCGCCAGAATGCGCGCTTCTGTCATACTTGCGATGTTATGCGTCCTGCTTTCGATCCCGAATCCCTCCCCGTCATCGACACCGACCTGCGCAACGGCGCCCTGAGCGCGCCGCGGCTTGAGGTGGACTTTATCCGGCACCGCTTCCGGGTGCCCCCGGCCTGGGCGCCGGAGCTGACCGATGAATCGCGCGTCTATGACCGCAGCCGCGGGCTGCGCGACGCCGCCGTGCTGGTGCCGCTGGTGGAGCGCCATGACGGCCTGACGGTGCTGCTGACGCAGCGCAATGCCAACCTGAGCGCGCATGCCGGGCAGATCAGCTTCCCGGGCGGGCGGCAGGAGTCATGGGATGTCAACCGTATCGACACCGCGCTGCGCGAGACGGAAGAAGAGGTGGGGCTGGCGCGCGACTATGTCGAAGTGCTGGGTGCGCTGCCGGACTACATTACCGGCACCGGTTTCCACGTGAGCCCCGTGGTAGGGCTGGTGCGCGACGGTTTCACGCTGCGCCCGGATGCCTCGGAGGTTGCCGATGTCTTCGAGGTGCCGCTCGCGTTCCTGATGGACCCGTCCCACCATGAACGGCGGCTGTTCCGCTGGGTCGACGGCGAGCGGGTGTTCTACGCCATGCCCTATCCGCGCGAGACTGGCGGCCACCGCTTTATCTGGGGTGCCACCGCGGGCATGCTGCGCAATCTTTACCACCTGCTGGCGGCCTGAGCCGCCGGCTTCTTACGCTGCGGCCTGGTCCTTGCTGCCGATGCAGTGGGGGCAGCTCTTGCCGACCACGTAGTGCGGGCTTTGCTGCTCCTGCGGCGTGACCACCGCGCGGCAGGCAAAGCACTGCTTGGGGCCGGCCGGCTCCAGGCTGGGGTTCAGCGCGGTGCGGTAGTCAAAGACGAAGCAGTCGCCGCGATAATGGCTGCCACCGACTTCCTCGAAGTACTTCAGGATGCCGCCCTCGAGCTGGTACACGCGCTCGACGCCGACTTCCTGCATATGGATCGCCGCCTTCTCGCAGCGGATGCCGCCGGTGCAGAACGACACCACGGTCTTGCCTTCCAGCTCCGCCTTGTGGGCCGCCACCGCCTCGGGAAATTCGCTGAACTTGGCGATGTCATATTCCACGGCGTCTTCGAACGTGCCAACCGCGACTTCGAAATCATTGCGCGTGTCCAGCATCACCACCGGGCGGCCTTCGTCGTCGTGCCCCTGGTCCAGCCAGCGCTTCAGGTCGGCCGGACGCACTGACGGCGCGCGGCCTTCCTCGGGGCGGATCAGCGGCATCTTCATGGTGATGATTTCCTTCTTGGCGCGCACCAGCATGCGCTTGAAGGGCTGGTTTTCCGACAGGCTTTCCTTGGGCGCGATATCGGCAAAGCGCGCATCGGCGTGCAGCCAGGCCATGAAACCGTCGATGGCTGCGCGCGGCCCGGCCAGGAACATATTGATGCCTTCGGGCGCGAGCAGGATCGTGCCCTTCAGGCCGGCCGCTTCGCAGCGCTCGCGCATGGCCGGGCGCAGGGTCTCGATGTCGTCCAGCGAGACGAATTTGTAAGCGGAAATATTGACGATCTGCATGGGAGACTGCGCCTGCACGGCCGCGTCCCGGAGGGCGCCGACGGCTTGCGATAACTGCCTGATTGGAAAGGCGAAATTATAACGCGTGCGGGCGCCGCCGCCGCGCATTCCCAAGCACTCCGATCGGCTATGCCGGGCCCTCGCGCCAGGCCGCCTGCACGCAATATCGGAGGCATGCCAGCGGCCCGAGCCGGTACAATGTCGCCCATGTCCGCACCCCGCTTCGTACACCTCCGCCTGCATTCCGAATACTCCATCGTGGACGGCATCGTCCGCCTGGAAGACGCCGTCAAGGCCGCTGCCGCCGACGGCATGGGCGCGCTCGCCCTGACGGACCTCGCCAACGCCTTCGGGCTGATCCGTTACTACAAGGAGGCGCGCGGCAAGGGCGTGAAGCCGGTGGTCGGTGCCGACGTCTGGCTCACCAACGCCGAAGACCGCGACAAGCCGTCGCGCCTGCTGCTGCTGGTGCAGGACCGCCGCGGCTACCTGAACCTGTGCATGCTGTTGTCGCGCGCGTGGCTGGGCAACCAGCACCGCGGCCGCGCCGAGATCGATCCGGCCTGGTTCCTGGAACCCGGCGAGGATGACCTGCCGCTCGCGACCGGCCTGATCGCCCTGTCGGGCGCAATGGGTGGCGATATCGGCATGGCGCTGGCCAACGGCAATGCCGACGGTGCGCGCCGCGCGGCACAGCATTGGTCCACGGTATTCGCGCAACGCTTTTACATCGAACTGCAGCGCGCCGGCAACGCCGGCACCGATGCCTACGTGCAGCAGGCCGTGCAACTGGCGGCGGAACTGCAACTGCCGGTGGTGGCCACGCATCCGGTGCAGTTCATGACGCCGGACGACTACACCGCGCACGAGGCGCGCGTGTGCATCGCCGAGGGCGAGCTGCTGGCCAATCCGCGCCGCACGCGGCGCTTTACCACTGACCAGTACTTCAAGACCCAGGACGAGATGTGCGCGCTGTTCGCCGACATCCCCTCGGCACTGGAGAACGCGGTCGAGATCGCGCGCCGCTGCAACCTGACGCTGGAACTGGGCAAGCCGCGCCTGCCGCTGTTCCCGACGCCCGACGGCATGTCGCTGGACGACTACCTGGTCTACATGGCCAAGGACGGGCTGGAGAAGCGCCTGGTGGTGCTGTTCCCCGACGAGGCGGTGCGCGAATCCAAGCGCCCGGAATACTACGCACGGCTGGAGTTCGAGACCGGCACCATCATCAAGATGGGCTTCCCCGGCTACTTCCTGATCGTGGCGGACTTTATCAACTGGGCCAAGAACAACGGCGTGCCGGTGGGACCGGGCCGCGGTTCGGGCGCCGGTTCGCTGGTCGCGTATGCGCTCGGCATTACCGATCTGGACCCGCTCAAGTACGCGCTGCTGTTCGAGCGATTCCTGAACCCGGAACGGGTCTCGATGCCCGACTTCGACATCGACTTCTGCCAGCACGGCCGCGATCGCGTGATCACATACGTGAAGGAGAAGTACGGCAAGGACGCGGTATCGCAGATCGCCACCTTCGGCACCATGGCGGCCAAGGCCGCGGTGCGCGACGTGGGCCGCGTGCTCGATCTCGGCTACGGCTTTGTCGATGGCATCGCCAAGCTGATCCCGTTCAAGCCGGGCAAGCTGGTCACCATCGAGGAAGCCAAGAAGGAAGAGCCGCTGCTGACCGAGCGCGAGAACAACGAGGAAGAAGTGCGCCAGCTGCTGGAGCTGGCACAGCGCGTCGAAGGCATGACCCGCAACGTCGGCATGCACGCCGGCGGCGTGCTGATCGCGCCCGGCAGGCTGACCGACTTCTGCCCGCTGTACACGCAGGGCGCGCAGAACGACGGCATGAGCGGCGTGGTCAGCCAGTACGACAAGGACGACGTCGAGGCCGCCGGCCTGGTCAAGTTCGACTTCCTGGGCCTGACCACACTGACCATCCTGGACTGGGCCGAGCGCTATATCCGCCGCCTCGATCCGAGCAAGGCCGACTGGAATTGCAGCCATATCCCGCTCGACGACAGTCCCGCCTTCGATATCCTCAAGACCGCCAACACGGTCGCCGTGTTCCAGCTGGAAAGCCGCGGCATGCAGGGCATGCTGAAGGACGCCAAGCCTGACCGCTTCGAGGACATCATCGCGCTGGTGGCGCTGTACCGCCCGGGCCCGATGGACCTGATCCCCAGCTTCTGCGCGCGCAAGCACGGCCGCGAGAAGGTGGAGTACCCGGATCCGCGCGTCGAACCCGTCCTGAAAGAGACCTACGGCATCATGGTCTACCAGGAGCAGGTGATGCAGATGGCGCAGATCATCGGCGGCTACTCGCTCGGCGGCGCCGACCTGCTGCGCCGCGCCATGGGCAAGAAGAAGCCCGAGGAGATGGCCCAGCATCGCGTCATGTTCCGCGAAGGCGCCGACAAGAACGGCCTCTCCGCGCAGCAGGCCGACGACATCTTCGACCTGATGGAGAAGTTCGCGGGCTACGGCTTCAACAAGTCGCACGCGGCCGCGTATGCGCTGCTGGCGTACTACACCGCCTGGCTCAAGGCCCACCATCCGGCCGAATTCATGGCAGCCAACATGTCGCTGGCCATGGATGACACCGACAAGGTCAAGATCCTCTACGAGGACTGCAAGCTCAACAAGATCGCGGTGCTGCCGCCGGACGTCAACGCCA
This sequence comes from Cupriavidus sp. CPT47-8839-RL05A, assembly GCF_058792255.1. Classification (NCBI taxonomy): domain Bacteria; kingdom Pseudomonadati; phylum Pseudomonadota; class Betaproteobacteria; order Burkholderiales; family Burkholderiaceae; genus Cupriavidus; species Cupriavidus sp. CPT47-8839-RL05A. The sequence goes on from NZ_JBYTEG010000032.1 coordinate 32,082, forward strand.
GCGAATACCGCTTCGCGCCGACCGATCCCAAGACCATCCGCTACGGCCTGGGCGGCATCAAGGGCAGCGGCCAGGGCGCGATCGAAGATATCCTGCGCGCGCGCGAGGAGCGGCCGTTCACCGATCTGTTCGACTTCTGCGAACGCGTCGACCGCCGCCAGGTCAATCGCCGCACCATCGAGGCGCTGATCCGCGCCGGCGCCTTCGACAGCCTGAACGACAACCGCGCCCAGCTGCTGGCCTCGGTGCCGATCGCGATGGAGGCCGCCGAGCAGAAGGCCGAGTCCGCCAACCAGGTGTCGCTGTTCGACCTGATGGGCGATGCCGGCGATGCGCACCGCCCCGAGCTGCTCGACGAACCGCGCTGGAGTCCCAAGCGCACGTTGCAGGAAGAAAAGCAGGCGCTCGGCTACTACTTCTCAGGCCATCTGTTCGATGCCTACCGCGACGAGGTGCGCCGCTTCAACAAGGGCACGCTGGCCGCGCTGGAAAAGGAAGTGCAGGGCAACGGCGGCGGCTTCGGCCGCGATGTGCGCGGCAAGACCATCGCCGGCGTGATCAGCGGCGTCCGCACGCAGATGACCCAGCGCGGCAAGATGGTGATCGTCACGCTGGACGACGGCACCGGGCTGGTCGAGATGACGGTGTTCAACGAGCTGTTCGACGCCAACCGGCACATGTTCCGCGAGGATGAGCTGCTGATCGCCACGGGGAATGCGCGGCACGATACGTTTACCGGTGGGGTGAGGTTTACGGCGGAATCGGTGATGGACCTGGTGGCCGCACGCGTCAGGTTTGCCAGCGCCGTGCGGTTGTCGATGAATGGGAATTCGTCGACCGGGATGTTGCGTGAACTGCTGATGCCGCACCTGGCCCGCGCCAGCGGTGGACAGGGTTTGCCGGTGCGCATCCACTACCAGTCGGCGGCGGCTTCGTGCGAGGCCATGCTCGGAGCGGACTGGAAGGTGGTGCCCTCCGACGAGGCGCTGACCGCGTTGCGGCTGGCACTGTCGCCGGACAGCGTCAGCACCCTCTACGAATAAACCGACGGCAGCGGCGGTCTCAGGCCGCCTGCCGGGCGGCGCGCGCGCTGGCCGCCAGCGCTAGCAGCGCGTCGACGTGGGCCTCGATGCCCGGATCGTAGTCGAGCATCGCCATCGGATCCGCCAGCCGGCCTTGGCCGCTGCGTGCCGCGTCGACCGCGGCGCGAATCGCGCGGTCGAGCGTCTCGGCGCGATCGCGTGCGAAGGCATGCACCGCCTGCGGCCGGATCACCTCCAGGCAGGCAATATTGTCGGCAAAGACCAGCGGTGTGCCGCACAGCACCGATTCCACGCCGACCAGTCCGAACGGTTCGTAGCCCGACGCCAGGATGGTGAAGTCCGCGGCGCGGTAGAGCGCGTCGATGCGGCTGCTGTAGCCCAGTTCCCGTACCCGCGGGATGGTGCGCCCGACCGGACGGCCGGCCACGGCAAGCGTGATCGGCAGGTCCGATTTGGAGAAATAGTCGGCAAGCAGGTCGAAACCCTTGCGGGCATGGCCCGAGGACGGGAACAGGAACACGACCTCATCGTCACCGAAACCGAACTCACGGCGCAACGCGGCGCGCGCGTCGGCGTCGACCGGCGTGAAGCGCTGCGTGTCGACCGGCGGGTAGATCAGTTCCACGCGGTCCGGCGGCATCCCGTACAGCTCGATCACCTCGCGGCGCATCAGCGCCGAATGTGCCACCACGCGGTGCGCGCCAGCATACTGCGCACTCTCCAGGTCGATCTGCCACTGGTCGGAGCGGCGCGCTGTCGTGCCGCGCGCGCCGAGATAGCCGCGATGGGTGCCGCCGCAGATGGCGATATCGGAGCCGCGCACGCGGTTGCAGCCAATCAGCACTTCGTCCGCGGGGCGGCGCGCTTGCAGCCGCCACGAGAAGTAGCGGTCGCGCAGCTTGCCAGGCAGCCACGACACCACGATCCGGTGCGGGGCAATGCCGGCCGACTCTGCCACGCCGGCGTCGAAGCGGCGCGCGTAGACCGACACCTCGGTGCCGGCGCGGCCTGCCATGGCCCGGCTGATGTCGAGCGCATAGCGTTCCAGGCCGCCGCCAGCGCCGAAGCGATTGCAGGAGATGCCAACTTTCATCGATGCATGGAATAAAGGGGAGGGGCGGCCGGCCGCCTCAACGGGTGACCTCAGGGGCGGCTGCCTTGAGATCGGTGTTGGCCTGCAACTGCGCCAGCTTGGCGTACTTGTAGTAGCTTGCCTGCGCATTCATCAGCGCCACGCCGAAGCCTGCGCTGCCGTCCAGGAAGCCGCGCTTGAGCAGGTAGGTCCGGATGAAGGCCCACAGGCCGTGCCCCGCGGCGGACGCCACCGAACTACGCTTGCCCCGCGCGTAGGCCTGCTGCGCGCCTGCGCTGGAGTAGCTGTCGATCTTGCGCAGCACGTCCGACAGTGTGCGGTAGCTGTAATGGACAAGCGGCTCGCGCAGATGGGTGACCGGATCGTCCACCTTCAGGTGTTCGTGGACCAGGTCATCCGTGAAGCGGCCGCGGCCCTTGCGGAAGACGCGGGTCACATAGTCCGGGTACCAGCCGGCGTGGCGCACGAAGGTGCCGCAGAACGCTGACAGGCGCGGCAGCGCAAGCGCGTGGGCGTCGGCCCGCTTCAGATGGCCCAGGATCTCGTCGCGCAGGGCGGGCGTGACACGTTCGTCGGCATCGAGACTCAGGATCCAGTCGCCCGTGGCGGCGTCAACCGCGCGGTTCTTCTGCGGGCCGAAGCCAGGCCAGTCGTCGGTCTGGATGACGGTGGCGCCGGCGGCACGCGCAATCGCCACAGTGTCATCCGTGCTGGCCCAATCCACTATAATCGCCTCTTCGCACCAGGACACGCTTTCGAGGCATGGCCCGATATTGTGAGCTTCATTCCTGGTAATGATGACGGCCGAGACTCTCATGGAACATAGGGGAGGCACGCAGGTCGGACAAGACCGACGGGCCGCCGGAGTCGCCCACGGCGCCAGGCGCTGGATCGAGACCGCGTATTCTACCGCACTGGCCATGGCGCCCTCCGCGCACCCTGATGCCATCGAGTCGGCTAGCGGGCCGCTTCCTGAAACTCAAATTGATGATACGAGCACAATTGTTCCGTTCCGCCGGGATGGAAGAAGTCTTCCTTCTGCCTGCGCGTGCAGCATTGGTCTCTCTGTCGCCGGCTGCAATCCGGGCAAGACCGGACACACAGGTGCTGGCCGCATGATCGGCGCCTACGTCATCAATCTCGACTCCGCGCGGGAACGCCGGGAGCGCATTTCCGGCCAGCTGGCGGGCCTTGGCATCCCGTTCCAGGTGTTCCGGGCCGTGGATGGCCGCGTGCTGGCGGAGCAGGAAGTGGCCAGCAAGTACGATGCCGCCGCCGCCGCCGCGCGCTACCGCCCCATGAGCCGGGGCGAGGTCGGGTGCGGGTTGAGCCACCTCGGTGTATACCGCAAGATGCTTGACGACGGCGCCGCCTTTGCGCTGGTGCTGGAGGACGATGCTTCGCCCGGCCCCGACCTGGCAACCGTGCTGGCCGACCTGGAGTCGCGTCTGGATCCGGACCGGGCCGAGGTGGTGCTGCTGTCCCATGTCGACAAGTACACCCGCTGGGGTGCCCGCAGGCTCAGTGGTGAACGACGCCTGGTCAGGCGCTACGGCGAATGGTGGCGCGCGCACGGCTACGTGGTGACGCGCGCCGCAGCGCAACGGCTGCTGGCGGGCTTGCAGCCGATGTGGTGCGCGGCCGACTACTGGTCGGCCTTCGAAAAGCAGGGCCTGGTGTCGGTCAGTGCGGTGGTGCCATATTGCATCGGCCTGACCGAGCTGGCCGAGACCTCGTCGCTCGAAACGCATCGCGCCGACCTGGACGCCACCGACAAGGCTCAGCGCAGCATCGGCTATTATCTGCGCCGCTACGTCTATCAGCGCTTCCTGTTCCAGCTCATCGTGAGGCCCTTCCTTCGGGTAGCCCGGCAGAAGCGGCCGGGCTAGCGCCGGGCCGGCACGCCGCCTCCACACACAAGACATATCAGTGACCACATCCAAACCGCCCATTTCGCCAGGTGCCGCCGTGCCGTCCAGCATGGCCAGCCGGCTCTGGTCTTACCTGCGCCCCGAGTTACGCATCTTCATCGGCGCTATCCTCGCCATGGCCGTGGTCGCGGGCAGCGAAGGGGTGATCCCCAAGGTTGTCAATGACCTGCTCGACAAGGGCTTCGGCGGCGACTACGCCGGCACGCTGTGGCATGTCCCCGCCATCCTGACCGGCGTGGCCCTGATCCGCGGCCTGGCGCAGTTTGCCTCGGGCTACCTGCTGAACCTGATCTCGAACCGCGTGCTGCTGAAGATGCGCCTGCAGATGTTCGAGCGCCTGCTGCAGGCGCCGGCGTCGTTCTTCCACCGCAACACGGCGGCTTCGCTGATCAATGCCGTGATCTTCGAGGTCAACCAGGTGCTGCAGATCCTGACCAGCGTCTTTATCACGCTGGTGCGGGACTCGCTGACGGTTGTGGCGCTGCTGATCTACCTGTTCTATACCAACTGGCGCCTGACGCTGATCGTGGCGGTGATCCTGCCGGTGATCGGCTACCTGATGTCGAAGATCAACCGCCGGCTGCGCAAGCTCAACCGCGATCACCAGGCCTTTACCAACAACGCTGCCTATGTCGTGGAAGAGGCCGTGGGCGGCTACAAGGTGGTCAAGCTGCACGGCGGCGAGGCCTACGAGATGGGCCGCTTCCGCACCGTGGCCGAGCGGCTCAAGAACTACTCGATGCGCATGGCGGTTGCCGGCGGGCTGAACCAGCCGGTCACGGCCTTCCTGGCCGCGCTGGCGCTGTCGGTGATCATCACCATTGCGATGGTGCAGGCGCAGGCCAACCAGACCACGGTGGGCGGTTTTACCGGCTTTGTGATGGCGATGCTGCTGCTGATCTCGCCGCTCAAGCATCTGACCGACATCAACCAGCCGCTGACGCGCGGCATCACCGCAGCCGAGATGATCTTCCGGCTGATCGATGAACCGATCGAGCCGCAGGACGGTGGCAAGATGCTGGATCGTGCCCGTGGCGAACTTGCCTTCGAGCAAGTCGGCTTCCGCTACGGTGAAGCATCGCGTGCCGCGCTGGAGGGCATTGACCTGCGCGTCAGTCCGGGCGAAGTGGTGGCGCTGGTAGGTCCGTCGGGAAGCGGCAAGACCACGCTGGTCAACCTGGTGCCGCGCTTCTTCGACCCGACTGGCGGGCGCATCCTGCTGGATGGCACGCCGCTGACCGAGTTGTCGCTGAAGGACCTGCGCAACCAGATTGCCTTCGTCAGCCAGGACGTGGTGCTGTTCAACGACACCGTCGCCGCCAACGTGGCATATGGCGCGCAATCCGACAGCGAGATCGACATGGCCCGCGTTGAGCGCGCGCTGGCGGCCGCCTACCTGACGGAAACGGTCAAGGGGCTGCCGGAGGGCCTGAACACCAATATCGGCGACAACGGCATGAAGTTGTCCGGCGGCCAGCGCCAGCGGCTGGCGATTGCCCGGGCGCTGTATAAGAACGCGCCCATCCTGATCCTGGACGAGGCGACTTCGGCACTGGATTCGGAGTCCGAGCGCCAGGTCCAGGCGGCGCTGGAGGAACTGATGAAGGGCCGGACCACGCTGGTGATTGCGCACCGGTTGTCCACCATCGAGAACGCCGACCGCATCGCCGTGCTGGACCACGGCCGCGTGGCGGAGCAGGGCACGCACGCGCAGCTGCTGGCGGCCAACGGCCTGTACGCCGGGCTGCACCGGATCCAGTTCGCGACGCAGCAAGGGTAACGGACCTGCCAACGACAAAGGCCGGCGCTTGCGCCGGCCTTTGTCGTTTCCTTCGTGCTCAGTTTGGCGAGGTGACGGGCGGCTGCACGCCCAGCACTTCATCGATGGCAGCCAGCACCTGATCCCGCCGCGGCACCACGCCGCCGCCGCCCAGCGAGACCGCGCGGCCCGGCGCATCGACGCCGTACAGGTGGCGCGACGTGGTCGTGAACAGGATCACGGTCGGGCGGCGCAGCGCATCGGCGATATGCACGAAGCCGGTGTCCATGCCAACCACCAGCGATGCCTTGCCTACCATCTGCGCCACGCCGGTGATGCTCAGGCGTGGCATCACTTCGGCGTTGGGCACGCTGGCGGCGATGGTTTCGGCTTCCTTGCGCTCCGCGTCGTTGCCCCAGGGCACCAGCACGCGCAGCCCGCGCGCCGAGATCGCGCTGCCCACGCTGATCCAGTCGGCGACCGGCCACTTCTTTTCCTCGCTCGAGGTGGCATGGAACAGCATCGCGTACGGACCCTTGGCGGCCGGCGCCGGCGTGTCTGCGGGCATCTCCAGGCCGTAGTCCATGTCCCTGGTCAGCTCATAGCCCAGGGCGCGGCTGACGGCGCGGCGCATCCGCTGCCGCGCGCAATCTTCTTCGACAAATGGCTGGAACACATGGTTGTAAGCGAAGCGTGCGCCGCTCTCGCCCAACTCTGCCACGGGGTAGCCATAGCGATTGCGCGTTCGTGCCAGGAACGTCACGATGGCGCTCTTGTAGACGCCGTGGACGTCCAGCACCGCATCGTACTTCTCGCGGCGCAGTTCACGCAGCGCACTGAAGATCGCACGCAAGCCAGCCCAATTGCGCGATTTCTTGAAGCCGCGCAGCGGCGCGGAAATCACACGCTCGATATTCGGATTCCAGCGCGGCACGTCGGCGCAATATGAGTCGGCGATCCAGTCGATCTTGACGCCGGGAAAGGCCCGCTGCAGGTCCGCGACCAGCGGCTGGGTGAACACCATGTCGCCGAGAGAGGTCAGCTTGACGATGAGAATACGTTTCATCAGGAACAGTATGGTGGGCAGTGTGCCCGCCTGGTTCGGAAGGTGCGTAGTATGCCTTATGCAGGGGACATGTGTCCGTGCGATGCATGGGCGACATGGCGCCCGCCACACTCATGCCGATCCGTTAGTATCTGCATCAGAAGCCCACGATCGATGACGCCTATCCAACAGGAGACCACCATGTCCGACCCGGCATTCGCCATCAGCCGCTACCCCGTTCCCGCGCTGACCGACCTCCCCGACGACATCCGCGCCCGCATCCTGGAAGTCCAGGAAAAAGCCGGCTTCGTCCCCAACGTCTTCCTGGCGCTGGCGCACCGTCCCGACGAGTTCCGCGCGTTCTTCGCCTACCACGACGCGCTCATGCTCAAGGAGGGCGGCCTGACCAAGGGCGAGCGCGAGATGATCGTGGTGGCGACTTCCGGCGCCAACCAGTGCCTGTACTGCGTGGTGGCGCATGGCGCGATCCTGCGCATCTATGAGAAGAAGCCGCTGGTGGCGGACCAGGTGGCGGTGAACTACCTGAAGGCGGATATTCCGCAGCGCCAGCGCGCGATGCTCGACTTTGCGATGAAGGTGTGCAAGGCGTCGCATGAAGTCGGCGATGCCGACTTTGCTGCGCTGCGCGAGCACGGTTTTTCCGAGGAGGATGCCTGGGATATTGCCGCCATCACGGCGTTCTTCGGCCTGTCGAACCGGATGGCCAACACCGTCAGCATGCGCCCGAACGACGAGTTCTACCTGATGGGCCGGGTGCCGAAAGCGAAGTAACGCCGCAGCGGCTCAGCGCACCTCGGCGCAGGCACCGCTCTTGGGGTCGAACAGCACCGGCCACGCCTGCTCGTAGATGCCGGGCGTGCAGTGCTTCTCGCAGCGGTTATGGGCCAGCGTCACGCGGCGCGGATCCTGCCACACCAGCAGCTTGCACTGGCTGCCGTCGATGGCCTGCAGTTCGATGTGCGGGGTCGCGCGGACCTGGCGGAACTCGGCCAGGTTGAATTCGCAACTGCCGCGCCGCGATACCCATAGCTTCCACTTGAGCGCACGCACCTCGTTGGCCTTGACGTCCATCAGCGCGTCTTCGCGGAAGCCGTCTTCCTCGGTGCGCTTGCAGGCGGCGGCAATGTTGATGGTCTTGTTCGCGATCGGGGTGGCGCGCTCCTTGGGCGCGGCGGCGACCGCTTCGCCCTTCGCCTCGGGCGGCGGTGCGGGGGCGCGCTTGGCAATCGGCAATGGCGCGCACGCCACCGACAACAGAAGGGCCAGCAGACAGGTCCCATGGTTCGTGGCGTTCATGCCGGACTCCTTGCTTGCCGACCGGGCCGCGCCCCGCATCGGGGCGGCAAGCCGGGCGCGGCATCCGTGCGGATGCCGCTGACTACGTTGGCTTAGTTATAGCGGATGGCAAACGGAATTGGAGTAGGACCATCACCGAGTCCGTAAGGAGACGGACGCTAGCGGACACGCGCAGGCGCTGCAGCGCGGTTACGTTCGTAAACAGCTTGATACACAGATGCGGAATGCGGCGTGCTAGCCTTTCTCAACCATCGCTCGCCGCCGCCAAAAAATGAAGCCCCGCGCCCTTGTTGCCCTCATCGTATTGCCCGTGCTCCTTGGCACCTTCTCCGCCGCCGCCCAGGCCGACGACGACTGGGACGACGATGATGATCACCGCTACGCGCGCCGGTACAAGGGCGGCGACTACAAGGAAGAATTCTGGGTCGGCAACTGCAAGATCAAGCGCAAGTGGAAAGACAACGGCGAGTACAAGGAGGAGCGCAAGTGCAAGGACCGGCCGGTCGTGTACCAGCCGCCGCCGGCCGTGTACTACCAGCCCGAACCCGCCTTCGTGGTGAGTCCGCAAGTCGTGATCCGGCCCTAGCCTGGTCCGGCCAGAATGCAGAAAGGCCCGCCAGTGAGCGGGCCTTTCCATGCCTGCGCCGGCATCTTCACATCAGGATGATGTCGTACTGTTCCTGGTGGAACGTCGATTCCACCTGCAGCGAAATCGGCTTGCCGATGAAGTCGCCAAGCATCGCCAGATGCTGGCTTTCCTCTTCCAGGAACAGGTCGATCACTTCCTGCGAGGCCAGGATGCGGAATTCGCGCGGGTTGAACTGGCGCGATTCGCGCATGATCTCGCGCAGGATGTCGTAGCAGGCCGTACGCGGCGTCTTGACCTGGCCCTTGCCGTGGCAGACCGGGCATTGCTCGCACAGCACATGCGCCAGCGACTCGCGCGTGCGCTTGCGCGTCATCTCGACCAGGCCCAGTTGCGAGAAGCTGTTGACCGTGATGCGGGTGCGGTCGCGTGCGAGCGCTCGCTTCAGCTCGGACAGCACCGCGTCGCGGTGCTCGGCGTTCTCCATATCAATGAAGTCGATGATGATGATGCCGCCGAGGTTGCGCAGGCGCAGCTGCCGCGCGATGGTGTGGGCCGCCTCCAGGTTGGTCTTGAAGATGGTGTCGTCGAAGTTGCGCGCGCCCACGTAGCCGCCGGTGTTGACGTCGATGGTCGTCATCGCCTCGGTCTGGTCGATCATCAGGTAGCCGCCCGACTTCAGGTCCACCCGGCGCGACAGCGCCTTCTCGATCTCGGCGTCGATATTGAACAGGTCGAAGATCGGGCGCTCGCCGGTGTAGTGCGACAGCCGCGGCAGCACCGCCGGGGTGTATTCCTTGGCGAACTCCAGCAGCATCTGGTAGTTCTCGCGCGAGTCGATCTGGATCACGCCGGTGGCGTCGTTGATAAAGTCGCGCAGCACGCGCTGGGCCAGGTTCAGGTCCTGGTAAAGCAGGTTGGGCGCGGGCAGGGTAGTGGCGTTCTGGCGGATCGCGCCCCAGATCTTGCGCAGGTAGGCGATATCGTTGCCGAGTTCTTCGTCGGTCGCTTCCTCGGCAATGGTGCGCACGATAAAGCCGCCGCGCTCGTCGTCGGGCACCAGGCCCTGCACGCGGCTGCGCAGCGCCTCGCGGTCCACTTCGCCCTCGATGCGCTGCGAGATGCCGATATGCGGGTCCTGCGGCAGGTACACCAGGGTGCGCCCGGCGATGCTCACCTGGGTGGACAGGCGCGCCCCCTTGGTGCCGATCGGGTCCTTGATCACCTGCACCATGAGTGCCTGGCCTTCGAACAGGGTCTTCTCGATGGCCAGCTGCGGGGTGGAATTGTTGCGGTCGGCATCACGCGGATGCCAGATGTCGGCCACGTGCAGGAAGGCGGCGCGCTCCAGGCCGATATCGATAAAGGCCGATTGCATGCCGGGCAGCACGCGCACCACCTTGCCCAGGTAGATATTGCCGACCAGCCCGCGCGTGAGCGTGCGTTCGACATGCAGTTCCTGCACCGCGGCTTGCTGCACGATGGCGACGCGGGTCTCTTGGGGCGTGATGTTGACGAGGATGTCTTCAGTCATAGCGGGTGAAACGCGTCGCCGGTGGCCCGGCTGTATAGGGTGGCCCGGCGCTGGGCCGGGTCTTGTCTGGGCACGGAGGGCGCTGCTCAGAACTGCAGGCGGGCCTGGCGAAGTAACGCCGCCGTCTCAAACAAGGGCAAGCCCATGATACCTGAATAGCTGCCACTGATCCGCTCGACGAACTCCGCCGCCCGGCCCTGGATGCCGTAGGCACCGGCCTTGCCGAGCGGCTCGCCGCTGGCGACGTAGCGTTCGATCTCGGCGGGCTGCATCGGGCGGAAGGTGACTTCCGAGATCGACAGCGCATGCCGCATGCCCGTGGTCGACACGATCGTCACGGCGGTCAGGACGCGGTGGGTGCTGCCCGAGAGCGCGCCCAGCATGGCCGCGGCATCGGCGCCGTCGGCGGGTTTGCCCAGGATGCGGCCGCCCAGGCAGACCGTGGTGTCGGAGGTCAGCACCGGCGCATCGGGCAGCGCGCGGCGTTCGCGGCGGCGCAGCGCGGCTTCGGCCTTCAGCGCGCAGACGCGCTGGACGTAGTCGTCGGGGGTCTCGCCGGGCTGGACGGCCTCGAGCGCTTCGGCATCCTCGTCGTCATCGGCCAGCAGCAGTTCGTAGCGCACGCCGAGCTGGGTCAGCAGCTCGCGGCGGCGCGGGCTCTGCGAGGCGAGGTAAAGGTAGTCGTGCAGGGTGTCGGGCATCGCGGCGGAGGGGCCTACCGGCGACAGCCGGGATCAGGCCCGATGATAGGGGTGGTTCTGTGTGACGGACCAAGCGCGGTACAGCTGCTCGGCCAGCAGCACGCGCACCATGCCGTGCGGCAGGGTCAGGCTGGACAGCCGGATCAGGGTGCTGGCGCGGGCTTTCAGGGCGGGATCGAGCCCGTCGGCGCCGCCGATCAGGAAGGCCACGTCGCCGCCCTCGCGCTGCCAGTCGGTCAGCTGCGCGGCCAGTTGCACGGTGGTGAAGTCGCGCCCGCGCTCATCCAGCGCGACGATGCGACACTGTTTCGACAGCGAGCCCAGCACCGCCTCGATGCGCGCGGCTTCGCGCTGCATCACGGTGGCGGCGTTGTTGCTGGACGAGCGGGTTTCGGGCTTGACCTCGCGCAGTTCGATGCGCAGCTCGGGCGGCATGCGCTTGGCGTACTCGCTGAAGCCGGTCTCGATCCAGCCGGGCATCTTGTGGCCGACGGCCACGATCACCAGTTGCATGGGGCAGGGGATGGGTCATGCTGCGCGGCCGCCGGGCGGCCGCGCGCCGGGACTCAGGCCGAGCGGGTGGTGCGCTTGCGCGCGGCCGGCTTGGCTGCTGCGGTCTTGCTGGCAGCGGTCTTGCTCGGGGCCTTCTTGGCCGCGGTCTTGGTTGCGGTCTTGCGCGCGGTGGTGCCGGCAGCGGTCTTGCGCGGCGCCGCGGCGCGGGTGCCGGCGGTCTTGGTCGCTGCCGTCTTGGTGGCGGTCTTGCGGGCCGGCTTGCGGATGGTGGCGATGGCGTCCGCGTCGGTGTCCTCATGGCCCATCGGCGGCGACGGCTCCTTCATGCCTTCGGGCAGGCGGGCCAGCGCGGGGCGCAGGTTGCTGGCGCGGCGCACGGTGCGCACCGGGGCTTCTTCCTCGTCCTCGTCCATCGGCTCGCTGGCCTTGGCCAGGCCGCGGCCGCCGGCGGCCAGCTTCATGCGCACCGGCTTGTCGCCCCAGATTTCTTCCAGGTTGTAGTACAGGCGCAACTGCGGCTGCAGGATGTGGACCACGGCGTCGCCACAGTCGACCAGCACCCATTCGCCGGTTTCCAGGCCCTCGACCGCCACGATATGGCCGCCGGCTCCCTTCACCGTATCCCGCACCGACGCTGCCAGCGCCTTGGTCTGGCGGTTGGATGTCCCGCTGGCAATCACCACCCGGTCGAACAGTTCAGTCAGGTGGCTGGTGTCGTACACCTTGATGTCCTGCGCTTTGACATCCTCGAGGCCGTCGACGATGGCGCGTTGCAGTTTACGAATATCCATGGTGTCTTCTTGTTCAGCTGAGATCGGTTGGGGGTGGGCGCCGGGACTGGGGCAACCCCGGTCATGCCCTGGCCGGGGCGTTGCGGTACAGCCCGTGGTTGGCAATGTAGTGTGCCACGCCGGGCGGCAGTTGGTCATCTGCCGGCTGGCCGGCTGCCAGCCGCTGGCGCAGGTGGGTGGAAGACAGGTCGACGGCGAGCGTCTGGTCGATCCACATCCGGCCGGAGGGCGTGCATTGTATCAGGTGCGTGTCAGCCTGGCGTTCGGCCAGTGCCGCCAGCACCGGACCCTCCAGTGCCGCCAGTTCAAAGCGCGGCCGCGTGGCGGTGCACAGGTGCACGTGTTCGAACAGTGCCTGCCAGCCGTGCCAGGTGTGCAGGCGCAGCAGCTGGTCGGCGCCCATCAGCCAGCACAGCGAGGTTTCGGGGCCGTATTCGGCGCGCAGCTGGCGTACGGTGTCGATGGTGTAGCTGGGGCCGGCGCGGTCCACTTCCATGCGGCTCACGCGGACTTTGGCGCCGCTGTCGCCAAGCGCCGCGGCGGCGAGTTCGGTCATGGCCAGGCGGTCGGCGGCAGGGGTCACGTCGTCGCCTTTTTGCCACGACTGGCCGGTGGGTATCCACACCAGCTCATCCAGCCCGAGGTGTTCGATGCACAGCCGCGCCAGTGCCAGGTGGCCGACGTGGGGAGGATCAAATGTGCCGCCCAGGATACCCAGGCGATAGGGGCGGGCGGACGGTTGCGGCGGTTCTCCCGCGTCGGCGGCGGGCTTGCGGTGTTGCGCTGGATTGGCCATAGGTCAGGCGTCAGGCCCAGTCGCGCGCTGGCAGGAAATCGGTGTACAGCGCCGCTTCGGGGCTGCCCGGTTCCGGTTGCCAGTCATAGCGCCAGGTCACCAGCGGCGGCATCGACATCAGGATGGATTCGGCGCGTCCGCCCGACTGCAGGCCGAACAGCGTGCCGCGGTCGAACACGAGGTTGAATTCGACGTAGCGCCCGCGCCGGTAGGCCTGGAAGCCGCGCTCGCGCTCGCCGTAGGGCGTGTCCTTGCGCGCCTGCAGGATCGGCAGGTAGGCGTCCAGGAAGGCGTCGCCGACCGATTGCATCATGGCGAAGCTGCGCTCGAAGCCCAGCGCGGAGAAGTCATCGAAGAAGATCCCGCCCACGCCGCGCGCCTCGTTGCGGTGGCGCAGGAAGAAATACTCGTCGCACCACTGCTTGAAGCGCGGGTACAGGTCGTCGCCGTAGGGCGCCAGCGCCTGCTGGCAGGTGCGGTGGAAGTGCGCGCAGTCGCCGGCGTCGCCGTAGTAGGGCGTCAGGTCCATGCCGCCGCCGAACCACCATACCGGCTCGGTCCCCGGCTTGAGCGCCAGGAAGCAGCGCACGTTCATATGGACCGTGGGCACATAGGGATTGCGCGGGTGGAACACCAGCGACACGCCCATGGCCTCGAAGCTGCGCCCGGCCAGTTCCGGCCGATTGGCGGTGGCTGACGGCGGCAGGGTGTCGCCGCTCACGTGCGAGAAGCCCACGCCGGCGCGCTCCATCACCGCGCCGCCTTCCAGGATGCGGGTGCGGCCACTGCCGCGCAGGCGTTCGGTGGGCGGTTTCTCCCAGGCGTCGGTCAGGAACGGCTGGCCGTCGATGGCACCGATGGCATCGGTGATGCGGTCTTGCAGACCGAGCAGATAGGCACGGACTGCCTGGGAATCGATCATGGTTGGCGGAAAGCGGATGGACCGGGCTGAGGGCAGCCTGGCAGCCTTGGCGGCTGCCGGGCGCGTCACAGCGTTGTCACGATTGTACCGGCTGAGGCGGCCGGCGGGTCGCGCAGGTCCAAAGCTGGCCGGCAAGGCGGATCAGCCATGCCGGCCGGAACGGCGTTTGCCGGGAAGGATCAGCGCTTGATGGCGCGGTAGCCGATGTCGGTCCGGTACTGCATGCCGTCGAAGCGAATCTGCTCGACCGCGGCATAGGCGGCGCGCTGCGCTGCCTTGACGGTGTCGGCCAGGCCCACCACGCACAGCACGCGCCCGCCCGAGGTCAGCAGGGTGCCGTCCTTGAGGGTGGTGCCGGCGTGGAAGGTCACGCTGTCGTCGGTCTCGGCCGGGATGCCGGTGATGGCGTCGCCCTTGCGCGGGCTGTCGGGATAGCCGTAGGCGGCCATCACCACGCCCAGCGCGGTGCGGCGGTCCCAGTCCAGCTCGATGCTGTCGAGCTTGCCGTTGACGGCGTGCTCCATCACATCGACCAGGTCGGTCTTCAGGCGCGCCAGGATCGGCTGGGTTTCGGGGTCGCCCATGCGGCAGTTGAATTCCAGCGTCTTCAGGTTGCCGTCCTTGTCGATCATCAGGCCGGCGTACAGGAAGCCCGTGTACGGGATGCCGTCCTTTTCCATGCCGCGCACGGTCGGCAGGATGATCTCGCGCAGCGCGCGCGCATGCAGCGCGGGCGTGACCACCGGGGCGGGGGAATACGCGCCCATGCCGCCGGTGTTGGGCCCGGCGTCGGCATCCAGCAGGCGCTTGTGGTCCTGGCTGGTGGCCAGCGCCAGCACGTTCTTGCCGTCGACCAGCACGATAAAGCTGGCTTCCTCGCCGTCCAGGAACTCTTCGATCACCACGCGCGCGCCGGCGTCGCCGAGCTTGTTGTCGGCCAGCATCATGTCGACCGCGGTGTGCGCTTCTTCCAGCGACATCGCCACCACCACGCCCTTGCCCGCTGCCAGGCCGTCGGCCTTGATCACGATCGGAGCGCCCTGGGCGTCGATGTAGGCGTGCGCCTGGGTGGCGTCGGAGAAGGTCTGGTAAGCGGCGGTCGGGATGCCGTGGCGCTCCATGAACGCCTTGGCGAAGTCCTTGGACGATTCCAGCTGCGCGGCAGCCTGGGTCGGCCCGAAGATGCGCAGGCCCTTGGCGCGGAAGATATCGACAATGCCGGCGGCCAGCGGGGCCTCGGGGCCGACCACGGTGAAGGCCACGCCCTCGCGCTCGGCAAAGGCGGCGATGACCTCGGGGTCGGTCAGCGGAACATTCTGCAGGCGCTTGTCGAGCGCGGTCCCGCCGTTGCCCGGCGCCACGTACACCACCTGCACCTTGGGGGACTGGGCCAATTTCCAGGCCAGCGCGTGTTCACGTCCACCCGAGCCGACAACCAATACTTTCATGATCACTGCCAGAAAAGAAACACATACTAAAAGGCGGCGGCCTGGGCTGTGTCCGGGGCGCCGCCGATGGGGGCTTGTTGCAGCTTAGTCTTCGATCACCGCATTGGTGAAGACTTCCTGCACGTCGTCCAGGTTTTCCAGGGCGTCGAGCAGTTTCTGCATCTTGGCCGCGTCGTCGCCGGCAAAGCTGACTTCGTTCTGCGGCTTCATCACCACGTCGGCCACTTCCGCCTTGAAGCCGGCGGCTTCCAGTGCGGCCTTGACCGCCGAGAAATCGTTGGGCGGGCAGGTGACTTCGATCGAACCGTCGTCGTTGGTGACGACGTCGTCGGCGCCGGCTTCGAGCGCGGCTTCCATCAGCTTGTCTTCCGGCGTGCCGGGGGCATACAGGAACTGGCCGCAGTGGGTGAACATGAACGCCACCGAACCTTCGGTGCCCATGTTGCCGCCGTGCTTGGAGAACGCATGGCGCACTTCGGCCACGGTGCGGGTGCGGTTGTCGGTCAGGCAGTCGACGATGATGGCCGCGCCGGCCAGGCCGTAGCCCTCGTAGCGGATCTCTTCGTAGTTGGCGCCTTCCATGCCGCCCACGCCGCGCTGGATCGCGCGCTGGATGTTGTCCTTGGGCATGTTCGCGTCCATGGCCTTGTCGATCGACAGGCGCAGGCGCGGGTTGGAGTCGACATCGCCGCCGCCGAGCTTGGCGGCAACGGTGATTTCCTTGATCAGGCGGGTCCAGATCTTGCCGCGCTTGGCGTCAGCGGCGGCCTTCTTGTGTTTGATATTGGCCCATTTCGAGTGACCGGCCATGATTCTCTCCGAAGCGGAATGCGGTGATCTGCGGTGATGTTGTGCGGGGTTGCCATGCGCGCCGTGGCCGGGTGGCAAAGCCCTCGGACAGCGCCCGCCAGGTGACGGATATGCCTGGCGGCTGGCTATAATCAGCCCAGGATTTTATCACGCGGGCCTGCCCGCGCCGCTGCCGTGGCGAGTCCCGCGGTGCCAGACCTCAAAACCCCAGGAACATCATGGCCGACCCCATCCTCATCGCCAAGAACGCCGAACATGAACTGGTGCTGCTGCCGCAGATGGGCAACCGGCACGGGCTGATCACCGGCGCCACCGGCACCGGCAAGACCGTCACGCTGCAGACCCTGGCGCAGGGCTTCTCGCGACTGGGCGTGCCGGTCTTCATGGCGGACGTCAAAGGTGACTTGACCGGCATTTCGCAGGCCGGCCAGCCGTCCGACAAGCTAAAACAGCGCCTGGCCGACCTGAACCTGCCGGAGCCGGCATGGGGCGCGTGCCCGACCACGCTGTGGGACGTGTTCGGCGAGAAGGGCCACCCGGTGCGCGCCACGGTCTCGCACATGGGCCCGCTGCTGCTGTCGCGCATGCTGGAGTTGAACGACACCCAGCAGGGCGTGCTGAACCTGGTGTTCCGCATTGCCGACGCCAATGGCCTGCTGCTGCTCGACGCCAAGGACCTGCGCGCCATGCTGCAGTACGTCGGCGACAACGCCGGCCAGTTCACCACCGAGTACGGCAATATCTCGGCCGCCTCGGTCGGCGCCATCCAGCGCGGGCTGATCGCGCTGGAATCGCAGGGCGGGGACGTCTTCTTCGGCGAGCCGATGCTGAACCTGGAAGACTTCATCCAGACCGAGAAGGGCCAGGGCGTGGTCAATATCCTGGCCGCCGACAAGCTGATGAACGTGCCGCGGCTGTACGCGACCTTCTTGCTGTGGATGCTGTCCGAGCTGTTCGAGAAGCTGCCCGAGGCCGGCGACCTGGACAAGCCCAAGCTGGTGTTCTTCTTCGACGAGGCCCACCTGCTGTTCAACGATGCGCCCAAGGCGCTGCTCGACAAGATCGAGCAGGTGGTGCGGCTGGTGCGTTCCAAGGGCGTGGGCGTGTACTTCGTCACGCAGAACCCGATCGACATCCCCGACACCGTGCTGGGCCAGCTGGGCAACCGCGTGCAGCATGCGCTGCGCGCCTTTACCCCGCGCGACCAGAAGGCGGTCAAGGTGGCGGCCACCACCATGCGCGCCAACCCCAAGCTGGACCTGGAAACCGCGATCAGCGAACTGGGCGTGGGCGAGGCCCTGGTGTCGTTCCTTGACGCCAAGGGCACGCCCTGCGTGACCGAGCGCGCCTGGGTGCTGGCACCGGGCAGCCGCATCGGCCCGGCGACGGAGGAAGAGCGCAGGCAGCTGATTGCAAGTTCGCTGGTGGCGGGCACCTACGAGAAGACCGTGGATCGCGAATCCGCCTATGAAAAGCTGCGCGGCAGCGTGGCGACGGTCGGCAATGGCAACGGCAAGGGCGCTGGCGGCGCGCCGGCGGGGCAGCCAGCGGGCGAGCAGGACAGCGGCTGGCTCGGCACGGCCGGCGACATCTTCGGCACGCTGACCAAGGGCACCGGCAAGACCGGCCGCGGCGATTCGATCCTGGAGTCGATGGCCAAGTCGGCCGCGCGCACGGTGGGCTCGCAGGTCGGGCGCGAGCTGATCCGCGGCGTGCTGGGGAGCCTGCTGGGCAAGAAGAAGTAAAGCCCCGGACTGACGCAATGACGGAAAGGGCCGCGCGAAGCGGCCCTTTTCCTTAGCGGCGCTGCGCTTGTTGCTGCGCCTTGGCCGCTGCCGCATCCTCGCGCATCTTGCGCGCGAACATCCGCGCGAAGAACCACCCCATGCCGATGATGAAGACGATCACGCCCAGGCTCATCAGGCCGGTGCTGGTACTGAACAGGATCTTGAAGGCTTCCATGCTTGGCTCCCTTTGCTTTGGCGATGGCCGCCGGCGAGGTCTCGCCGGCGCCTGCCGCCAGTGTAGGGAGCCCTGTGGCGCGGACTATTGAGGCCGGTCAAGCGCAAGCCAGCCCGCCGCGCGCCACTCAGTTCTTGGTGCCGAACAGGCGGTCGCCCGCATCGCCCAGGCCCGGCACGATGTAGGCGTGCTCGTCGAGATGGCTGTCGAGCGAGGCCACGAACAGCTGCACGTTCGGATGCGCCTTCTGGAACACCTCCACGCCCTCGGGCGCCGCCACCAGCGCAACGAAGGTGATGGCCTCGTCCTTCACGCCGCGCCGCTTGAGCACATCCACGGCATGCGCAGCCGAATAGCCCGTGGCGACCATCGGGTCGCACAGGATGAAGCTGCGGTCCTCCACGTCGGGCAGGCGCACCAGGTATTCCACCGGGCGGTGCTGCTCGTCGCGGTACACGCCGATATGGCCGATGCGCGCCGACGGGATCAGCTCGACCAGGCCGTCGCTCATGCCCACGCCCGCGCGCAGTACCGGCACGATGGTCAGCTTCTTGCCGGCGATCACCGGCGCGTCCAGCTCCACCAGCGGCGTCTCGATGCGGCGCGTGGTCAGCGGCAGGTTGCGGGTGATCTCATAGCCCATCAGCAGCGTGATCTCGCGCAGCAGTTCGCGGAAGGTGCGCGTCGACGTTTCCTTGTCGCGCATGTGCGAGAGCTTGTGCTGGATCAGCGGGTGGTCGAGGATGAACAGGTTGGGAAAGCGCGGGTCTTGTTTCATGGCTGGCGGCGAGGGCTCGGCGGGATAGGGGCAAGCAGGTGAAGCGGGCGGCGAGATCGGGTCGACCAGCGCGCCGCGCCGTTGCAGCCGGATTGTAATGGAAGCGGGCCGCCCTGCCCGTGGCTTCGCTTTCGGGACCCGCTACGCCAGCGCCGCCGGCGGGCTCCCTGAACTGCCGGGAGCGTCCGGCGGCGCCTTGCGCTAGTCGAGCGCGCGGTTCTTCGACTCGATATCCACCATGTAGATGGCGATTGCCGCCACGGCAAGAAATGACGAAAGCAGCGCAAGGGCGAGGGTGAACTGGCTGGCCATGATCGGTGCAATGATGGACGGCGCGAACAGGCCGCCAAAGCGCGCCATCGCACCCGCAGTGCCCATCCCGCTGGCCCGCAGGTCGGTCGGGTACACCTCGGGCGTGAAGGCGTAGAGGGCGCCCCAGGTACCGAGGAGCGAGAAGCTCATCAGCAGGGTCGAGCCGACGATAAGCGCGGTGGACGTACCCAGGCTGTAGAGCATGCAGCCTGCCGCGCTGAGCAGCAGGAAGCCGATCAGGGTCGGCTTGCGGCCCCAGCGCTCGACGCCGTGCGCGGCCAGCGCGAACCCGGGAAGCTGCACCAGCGCGAGCACGATCAGGAAGACCTGGCCGCGCATGAAGCCAAAGCCCTGGCCCGCCAGCTTGACCGGCAGATAGACGAAGACGCCGTAGTAGGCGATCGAGATGAGCGCCCAGGCGGCAAGCAGGCAGATGGTGCGGCGCCGGCATCCGCGCGCGAACAGCGCAAAGACCGACTTGCGCTCCATCGGCTGCGGCTCCAGGTTGCCGATTTCAACGGACACGCGATTGGCGGTGGCGACACGCTGCAGCACCGCGCGCGCCTCGGCCGAGCGTCCCGATTTATTCAGGTAGAGCGGAGACTCGGGAACAAAGAAACGGAACACCACGCCGACCAGGGCGGGGATGCCCGTGACGAGGAAGATCAGCCGCCAGGCATCATTGCCTCGCGACACGGCGATCAGCGCAAGAATGGCGAGCAGGATCGTGCCGACGGCCCAGAACGACTCCAGCAGGACCAGCCAGCGACCGCGCCGGTCCGAGGGCAGGAACTCGGCCATCATGGTGTAGTCGACCGGCAGCGTGCCGCCAACGCCGAT
The DNA here is from genome assembly GCF_058792255.1 of Cupriavidus sp. CPT47-8839-RL05A. Classification (NCBI taxonomy): domain Bacteria; kingdom Pseudomonadati; phylum Pseudomonadota; class Betaproteobacteria; order Burkholderiales; family Burkholderiaceae; genus Cupriavidus; species Cupriavidus sp. CPT47-8839-RL05A. Next base: position 52,263 of record NZ_JBYTEG010000032.1, read on the forward strand.
GCCGGTCAGGAAACGCAGCAACAGCAGCCACTGGAAGTCCGGTGCAAAGGCTGAAGCGACACCGCAGATGGCGTCGATGACCACCGCCATCATCAGCACTGGCCGGCGTCCGATCCTGTCAGCCAGCCGGCCGAACACGAAAGCGCCGATCAGCATGCCGACAAAGAACATCGTCCCGGTCTGCAAGGCCGTCGGTACGGGAATGCCAAACGTCGCCGCGATCGACGGCGCGGTGAAGCCGATCGACAGCACCTGCATCGCGTCAGCGAGCCAGACCAGGCCGAAGATGACAAAGAGCCGATACTGGAACCGGCCGACGCCGGCCGCGCGGATGCCTTGCTCGATCGTGATGGTTTGAGACGACGCTCCCCTCGCGCTGGGCTGCGGAGCCGAGCCTAGCGTGACTTCCGGGATGGTCGTTGTTGCCATGGATGAAATTGATGACGACATGTTGTCTACCTGTCTTTATAGGCTGGTTCTTGAACTCGGACGCACACGTTTATCGAAGCGGGGCCAGACGGTACTGACTAATGCGTGATGATCACACCGGGGCAGTCGCACCGAATTGCAACGAAACGTGGTGAGTACTCCAATTGGCGAGGCTGGAACTAACCTGGTAGCACGCTCGCGACACCTGCTTGGTTCTGATACGACATAGTCACTCCTTGTTGTCTACCCTTGGTTGGTCCAGGCCCGGCCTCCCGGTCGGCGCTGCGGGGGACTATGCAAGCCCCGGGCCAGCGCTTCCGGTGATGTAAAGGGCCAATCTTTTAGTTTTGTTGTCTCGTCTGCCGCTTGCGGCGCGCCGTCCTTGTGCGGGGAGGCACCGCTGCGAGCCACGCGGCACTCATGTAGTGCGCACTACATGATCGTTCAGCGTAAGCTACATGAAACTGGCGGGCAAGGCCGAATTGCGTTTTCCCTCCTCGGGGTTTTCCCGCGCGTGGCGCGCATGGCGCCGGCGCGGGAATGCACGTGTCCCTGCCCGGTGGCGAAGCGCCTTGCCAGGCACGGCGCAGGTGCGGTCAGCGTGGATGCGGAAGGCCGGCGCGCCGGCCCCGCAAGGTCTGGATTAGTCCTGGTGGGCAGGCGCCGCGCGCAGGCGCGCGACGGTGTTCTCCAGGTCCTGCCATGCGGGTTTGTCGGGCGCAAAGCGCGCGCGCAGGTACTGCGTCAGTTGCGCGATCTGCTGGTCGTCGAGCGTGTCGGCATAGGCCGGCATCGCCCCCAGTTCGCTGTTGGGCGGTGCCGGCATGCCTTGCAGCAGCACCTGGATCACGTTGTCCGGCAGCTTGCTGTGCAGGTTCGTATTGAGCGCCAGCGAAGGCTTGACGCCGAACTGGGCGATGCCCTGGTCCGACTGGTGGCAGACCGCGCATGCGCTCTGGTACAGGCGTTCGCCGGGACCGCCCAGGGTGCGCGCGGCCTGCGCGCTGCGCTGCTCGATCTGCGCTGCCTGTGCGGCCAGTACGGCAGGCGAGGGCGCTGGCGTGCCGAACGAGGCCACGTAGTGCGCAATCGCGCGCACGTCGGACTCAGGCAGTTGCGCCAGTTCCTCGACCACCGGTGCCATCGGTCCGGCCGCGGCGCCATGGTGCGGTGCATAGCCGCCGCGCAGGTAGGTGAACAGCGCCGCTTCGGTCCAGGGCAGCGGTGCTTGCGACAGCGCGGTCAGAGGCGGCGCTTCCCAGCCTTCGGCGCTGCCGCCGGTCAGGTACTGGCGGCCGCCCTTTTCGCCGCCGAGCGCGTTGCGCGGCGAATGGCAGGCGCTGCAGTGGCCCAGCCCTTCAGCCAGGTACGCGCCGCGATTCCATTGCGCGGAGCGCGACGGGTCCGGTGTAAAGCGCTCGTTGCGATGGAACAGCAGGTTCCAGCCGGCCAGCAGCGGGCGCACGTTGAAGGGGAACGCCAGCTGCGTCTGCGGGACTTCGGCTTTCACCGGCTCTGCCGACATCAGGTACCCGTATAGCGCCTGCATGTCGCCGTCGCTGATCTTCGCGAATGCGGTGTACGGGAACGCGGGATACAGGCGGCGCCCGTCGCGGTGGATGCCCTCGCGCATGGCGCGCTCGAACGCGGCGAAGGACCAGTTGCCGATGCCGGTCTGCACATCCGGGGTGATATTGGTGCTGTAGACCGTGCCGAAGGGCGTCTCCAGCGGCAGGCCGCCGGCGTTCTTCACGCCGCCCGGCACGGTATGGCAAACCGCACAGTCTCCCGCGGCGGCCACCAGCCGGCCGCGTTCGAGCGTGGCGGCGGAATAGAAGCCCGCTTCGGGCGGCGCCACCGGTGCGATCGGCGCGCGCCAGGGCAGCAGCGTGGCGCACACGCCCGCAGCGGCAGCGGCGGCTGCGGCGATCCAGCCGCGCTTGCTGCGCTGGTTGCCGGGCCTGGCCTCGGCCAGCGCCAGGCGGATGCGGTCGGCGCTGAAGGGCGGCGCGCGCAGGCGCACGCCGGTGGCATCGTAGATGGCATTGGCCACGGCCGCGGCGGCGGGCATGGTGCCGGTCGGGCTGGCAGCCAGCGCGTCATGCGGGGCGAGCGTGCCGGCCAGGCGGACTTCCGGCAGGGCGCTGCCCGGCACGGCTGGCAGCGCCGGCCTGGCAGATGGCGCCTCGGCCGGCCAGGTGTCGAAGGCGGGCGTGGCCGACGTCAGCTGCAGGGCAGCATCGGCCACGGCCAGCTCGAGCGAGCGCGCGGACGGCGCGGCTTGCGCGCGCGGCAGCGATTCACTGTCATGCCCCACCGTCACGCGCGTGACCGCCAGCTCGCCGGTGGTGCCGTCGACCTCGACCTCGGCCACCCATGCCGACCAGGTCTGCCCGGCTTCGTGATCGATGGTGTGGGCATAGGCAAAGCCGCGGCCGCGCTGTACGTTGCCTGCCGCTGTGTTGGCGCGGGGCGCGGCCGGCGTCCAGGCGGCGCGCTCGGCCACTTGGCGTACCAGTGCCGTGCCGCGCGCATCGTCGAGATGCGCCAGCCGCAGCGCGACCGGATCGGTGCCGGAGGCGGCGGCAAGCTCGTCGAGATGGGATTCCCGGGCGAACACCTGGGCCCGGGCGGCCGCCAGTGGCGCGGCATCGAACGCGGCGGCGTTGCCTGTCGCAACCAGGTCGACATGCGGGATGCGATAGGGCGGCATGGCGGTGTCGCCCGCATGGTCGGCATCGATGCCGTCCGCCACGGGCGATGCCGTATGCGTCAGCCACAGCGCCAGCGGTACGGCCGGGGCGGCGGTGCCCGCCAGCGTTGCGGCGTAGGCTTCGATGGCAGTGCCGGCCAGCGCGGTGTCGACGCGCATATCGAGCGCGGCATCGGCAAGACCCAGGTCGGCGGCACACAGCCGACGCATCACGGGCAGTCCGGCGGCGTGGGCCAGCAGCGCCGCGTCGGCGGCGGCGTGCGGCGCGAGCAGGGCGGGGTCCGCGCGGTCGTCGGGCGCCTGCCAGCAGGCCAGCACCACCTGTTGCTGCGCGATGCCCAGCAGCGCGGCAAGCTCGGCGCGCAGCGCGCCAGGGCGCGTGCTCGGCAGCCACACGGTCAGCTTGCCGTCGCGCCAGTCGGCGACGGCCGTGCAATACGCCTCGCCGCGGGTGCCGGCCAGCGGCCACTGGTAGTGCTGCGTGTGGCGCGCAGCGCCGCCAGCCAGCACCGCATCGGCATTGCCGCGCCGGGCCAGCGCGTGGCGCGTTACCGGCGCGTCGCCGGCGCGGGGCGGGGCGGACCATCGTGCCTGCAGCGCCTGGATTGCGTCGGCGGCCTGTGCGCCGGAAGCCGCCGCCACGCCGGCAAAGTTGTTGCGGATGACGACCGCGCGCACGCCCGGCAGCGCCAGCGCGGCCTCGCGCTGCGCGCCCAGCAGGCGTGCCGCCAGCGGCTTGCCGTCGATCCAGCGCAGGCCAGGCGGTGTCAGCACCCGGGCAACCAGGCAGTCGGCGGCGGGCGGCGGCATGCTGCCCGCGACCGCGGTCGCAGGGGTGGCCTGGGGCACGAGTCCTTCGTTCACGATGCGGCCCCCGCGGCCGCTTGCCGTTGCAGCATCGCGGCACGTTGCACCGCGCGCACGATTTCCACGTGGGTGCCGCAGCGGCACAGGTTGAAGCGCAGCGCCTCGCGGATCTGGGCCTCATCGGGATCGGGATTCTGCGCGAGCAGCGCCTTGGCGGTCATGATCATGCCATTCAGGCAATAGCCGCATTGCGCGGCCTGCTCGTCGATAAACGCTTGCTGCACCGGGTCGGGCTGCGCATCGGTGCCCAGTCCTTCCAGCGTGGTGACGGCGTGCCCGACCACGGCCCTGACCGGCAGCACGCAGGCGCGCGCCGGCATGCCGTCCACCAGCACCGTGCAGGCGCCGCACTGGCCCAGGCCGCAGCCGTACTTGGGCCCGTTGCAGCACAGGTCGTTGCGCAGGATGTAGAGCAGCGGCGTGTCAGGGGCCACGCTCAGCGTGTGCTCGGCGTGATTGACTTGCAGCGTCAGGGGGCGGGGCGTGTTCATCGGGGGCTTGGGGGCGGTTTGAACATCACGCATCGCTGCGCCGCGCCCCTTCGATGAGGGGCTGCGGCGGGCAGGGTTGGTCAGGCGTCAGGCCGCTGCGGACAGCGTCCCGGTCCCGGCCGACACCAGCGGCACGTTGAAGACATCGTAGCCGAAACACCAGTCGGGGTTCTCGTTGCTGCGCAGCCAGGTGTTGTTGTGCGAGACCAGCTGGACCTTGCTTGCGCGCTCGTTGCGGTTCGCTTCATACAGCGCGAATGCCGAGGCGAAGTCGTCCACGCCGGTCTCGGTGAAGCAACGCGTAAGCATCGCGGCATCCTCGATCGCCATCGCGGCGCCTTGTGCCATGTGCGGCTTCATCGGGTGGCAGGCATCGCCGAGCAGCACCAGGCGGCCCCGGCTCCACAACGGCAGCGGGTCGCGCTCCAGCAGCGGCCACTTGGTCACTTCGACGGTGCCTTCGATCAGCGACTGCACACCCTCGTGCCAGCCGTCGAATGCGGCGCGCATTTCCTCGATGCTGCTCGGCACCCAGCTCTTGCTCATGTCCCAGTCGGGCTCGGGCACGCCGGTGACGTAGTAGATCTCGTCGAGCTTGCTGGTATCGAAGTAGACCATCATGTGGCGGTCGTCGGTCCACCACTTGGTGCAGCGCTCATGCGTGAAGCCCTTGACGCGCGAGATCGGGAACACCGCGCGATGCGCCACGTAGCCGGTGTACTTGGGCGGCTCGGCGCCCAGCAGCGTCTCGCGGATGCGCGAGTTGACGCCGTCCGCGCCGATCACGATGTCGGCCTCTTCGACCGTGCCGTCGGTGAAGCGCAACTGCACCACGTCGCCCTGGTCGGTGACGCTGTCCAGCTTCTTGTTGAAGAACAGCGTGTCGGGCGCCACGGCGTCGGTCAGCAGCTTGTGGAAGTCGCCGCGGTGCACGGTCAGGTAGCTGGCGCCGTAGTGGCGCTCCGCGTAGTCGCCCAGCGGGATCTGCGCGATCACCGCGCCGCTCAGGCCGTCGCGGCTGTACCAGTAGTCGGGGTGGCAGCCCATGTCGTTGAGCGCGTCCTCGATGCCGATGCGCCGCATGATCTTCATCACGTTGGGCCCCACATGGATGCCCGCGCCCAGGCGCGAGAACGCCGGTGCCTGTTCATACAGCCTGACTTGGAAGCCGGCTCGCTGCAGCAGGGCGGCCGCGGCCGTCCCTCCGAGTCCGGCGCCGACAACTGCGATTCGCGGTTTGCCTTGCACGTTCTTTCTCCTGGCAATGACACAAGGTCGATGGGGGCTGGGGCGGCCACTCGGCCGACCGTTGAAAACGAGTGTACACACTCAAAATATCAAAGTAAAAGAAGAAATTGATGAACCTATGGAAAACCCTTACTGAAACGTGAAGACGCTCGCACATCGCGCTGTATCGGTGAATTTGCGCGCAAAAACAGGGATTGGTTAGTTAAGTATGCACTGAACGAGTGAATTCGCGGCGACGCAGATTCTGTTTGCCTAGATAAAGTGTGTACACTACAATCAATCGCAGCATGCAGGGCCCCCAGGGCGAAGCAGGCAGGGTAGACAGACAAACAGATGACGGAGTCGACAGTGCAGAAAGTTTTCCGAATCGGCCAGATCGTGCCGAGCTCCAACACCACCATGGAAACCGAGATCCCGGCGATGCTGGCCGCGCGCCAGCTGGTGCGCCCGGAACGCTTCACGTTTCACTCAAGCCGGATGCGGATGAAGAAGGTGGTCAAGGAAGAGCTGGCGGCCATGGACGCCGAATCCGACCGCTGCGCGGTGGAACTGAGCGACGCCCGCGTCGACGTGCTCGGCTACGCCTGCCTGGTCGCCATCATGGCCATGGGCCACGGCTACCACCGCGTGTCCGAGCAGCGCCTGCAGGCGCATACCGCCGAGAACGGCGGCGACGCGCCGGTGATCACCAGCGCCGGCGCGCTGGTGGATGCGCTCAAGGTGATGGGCGCGAAGCGCATCGCCGTGGTGGCACCCTATATGAAGCCGCTGACCGAGCTGGTGGTCGACTACATCCGCAATGAAGGCTATGAGGTGGTCGACTACCGCGCGCTGGAAATCCCCGACAACCTTGAGGTGGGCCGCCATGACCCGGCGCGGCTGCCGGAGATCGTCGCGCAGATGAATACGGCCGACGCCGATGTCATCGTGCTGTCGGCGTGCGTGCAGATGCCGTCGCTGCCGGCCGTGGCCAAGGTCGAGGCAATGACCGGCAAGCCTGTGGTTACCGCCGCCGTCGCCACCACCTATGCGCTGCTGAAGCGGCTGGGGCTGGAGCCGGTGGTGCCGGGCGCCGGCGCGCTGCTGTCGGGCGCGTACTGAAGGGGGCGGCCATGGCAGACAGCACCTTTCTCTACGGCGCCAACGTGAACGCCAACGGCATCCGCCAGCACTACCTGCGCTATGGCGGGCAGGGCGGCGCGCGCGCGCAGCGCGATGCCGTCATCATCGTGCCGGGCATCACCAGCCCGGCGGTGACCTGGGGCTTTGTCGGCGAGCAGTTCGGGCGGCAGTTCGATACCTATGTGCTCGACGTGCGCGGCCGCGGCCTGTCGCAGGCCGGCGCTGAGCTGGACTACTGCCTCGATGCGCAGGCTGCCGATGTGATCGCGTTTGCCAAAGCGCTTGGCTTGCAGCGCTACGCCATCGTCGGCCATTCGATGGGCGCGCGCATCGGCATCCGCGCCGCGCGCAGCAAGCCGGCAGGCCTGACGCGCCTGGTGCTGGTCGATCCGCCGGTGTCGGGCCCGGGCCGCCGCCCGTATCCGTCGCAACTGCCGTGGTACATCGATTCGATCCGGCTGGCGCAGCAGGGCATCGACGTGGAAGGCATGCGCCGCTTCTGCCCGACCTGGACCGAGGACCAGCTGCGCCTGCGCGCGCAATGGCTGCATACCTGCGACGAGCGCGCGATCCTGGCCAGCTTCAATGGCTTCCATGAGGACGATATCCACGCCGACCTGCCGCACGTCGCCGTGCCGGCCCTGCTGATGACCGCCGGCCGCGGCGACGTGATCCGCGAGGAAGACGTGCAGGAGATGCGCAAGCTGCTGCCCGCATTGCTGCTTGCGCATGTCGCCAACGCCGGCCACATGATCCCGTGGGACGACGAGGCCGGCTTCTACCGCGCCTTCGGCGACTTCCTGGGTGCGGCGCTGAACTGATCAAGGAGCGAACATGCCCGTAAGCGATTACGACCTGACCGCGGCGTGGAAGCAGGTGTTGACGCTGTCGAAGCTTGAGCCGGGACAGACCGTCACCGTGCTGACCGGCGCCGCCACGCATCCGCAGACGCTGCGCACCGCGATGGTGGCGGCGGCATCGATGGGCGCCATCGTCAACCGGCTCGACCTGCCGCCGGTCAACGGCGAAAAGGCGCTCAGCCGCGACGCGCTGGCCTACCTCGGTACCACGCCGCTCACCGGCAATCCCGCCGCCATCGCTGCGCTCAAGGCGAGCGACCTGGTGCTGGACCTGATGACGCTGCTGTTCTCGCCCGAGCAGCACGAGATCCTGGCGCAAGGCACCAGGATCCTGCTCGCGGTGGAGCCGCCCGAAGTGCTGGCGCGGCTGGTGCCGACCGAGGCCGATCGCGCCCGCGTCAAAGCGGCGACAGCGCGGCTGGGCAAGGCGCGCGAGATGCATATCGTGTCCGACGCCGGCATGGACCTGCGCTGCCGCCTGGGCGAATTCCCGGCGATCAGCGAGTACGGCTTTGTCGACGAGCCCGGCCGCTGGGACCACTGGCCGAGCGGCTTCGTGCTGACCTGGCCGGACGAGGGCGGCACCAACGGCACCATCGTGCTGGACCGCGGCGACATCCTGCTGCCGATGAAGTCCTATCTCCAGGCGCCGATCCGCATCACGGTCGAAGCCGGCTACGTGCGCAGCATCGAAGGCGGCGTGGACGCCGAGCTGCTGGCCGACTACATGGCCTCGTTCAACGACCCCGAGGCCTATGCCATGTCGCATATCGGCTGGGGGCTGCAGCCGCGCGCCAGCTGGTCGGCGCTGGCGATGTACGACCGCGAGGCCACCATCGGCATGGATGCGCGTGCCTACGAGGGCAACTTCCTGTGCTCGTTCGGTCCCAACAACGAAGCCGGCGGCAGCCGCACCACCGCCTGCCATATCGATATCCCGGTGCGCCACTGCACCGTCAGCCTGGACGGCGAGCCGGTGGTGGTGCGCGGCAAGGTGATGGACGGCCACCACGCGCCGGCCGCTTCTCTCTACAAGGACGCGCGCCATGGATGACGCCGTGCAGACTTACCAGCGTCAGGGCTTCGGCGCGTCGATGGAACTGAAGGCCCCATACGGCCTGCTGATCATCGACTTCGTCAACGGCTTCGCCGATCCGGCGGTGTTCGGCGGCGGCAATATCCCCGAGGCGATCCGCAATACCCAGCCGCTGCTGCGCAGCGCGCGCGAGCAGGGCTGGCCGGTGGCGCATAGCCGCATCGTGTTTGCCGACGACGACAGCGACCACAATATCTTCACGCTGAAGGTGCCGGGCATGCTGACGCTGAAGGAGGATGGCCACAACAGCAAGATCGTGCCGGAGCTGGCCCCCGCACCGGGAGAGCTGGTGGTGCGCAAGACCGTGCCGTCGGCGTTCTTCGGTACCTCGCTGGCGGCGTGGCTGACGCAGCGCGGCGTGCAGACGCTGCTGGTGGCGGGGTGCGTCACCAGCGGCTGCGTGCGCGCCAGCGTGGTCGACGCGATGTCGCTGGGCTTCCGCCCGCTGGTGGTGTCGGATTGCGTAGGCGACCGCGCGCTGGGTCCGCATGACACCAACCTGTTCGACATGGCGCAGAAATACGCCACCGTGCTGACGCGCGACGAGGCGCTGGCGCAGGTTGCCGGCGTGCGCGCCGCCGCCTGAGGCGTGGCGATGCGGCCAGGCCTGGCGTCAGCCTGCCGCCGCGCGCCGGCCGCGGGCCGGTTTGCGCGGCGCGGCCGGCGGCGCCACATCCGCATCCGGCACCGCGCCGGGCACGGCCACCGCGCGCAGCACCGTCTGCTGGATCACATCGCGCCAGTGCGCCAGCGCGGGCGGGCTCATCATGGGTTCGCCCAGGAAGGCGCTGAGCGTATGATGGTTGGAGTTGTAGAAGTAGCCAAGCGAAGCGATCACCATATAGACATCGCGCGCGCGCGCATCGGGCCGGAACAGCCCCGCGGCCTTGCCGCGCGCGAGGATGCCGTCGAGCACCGACAGCGCGTAGCTGGAGATCTCGCGCAGCCGCACCGACTTCTTCGCGTGCTTGCCCTGGCTCATGTTCTCGCTGATCAGGATGGCGACGAACTCCGGATGGTCGAGGTAGTACTGCCAGACGAAGTCGATCAGCTGCGACAGCGCGCGCACGGGGTCGGCAGCGTCGAGCTCATGTTCCAGCTGCTGCTCGGCTTCATTGAGCTGCAGGTAGATGGTCTCCAGCACTTCAACAAACAGCTTTTCCTTGCTGCCGAAGTAGTAATAGATCATCCGGTCGTAGGTCTTGGCCAGCGACGAGATGCGTTCGATGCGGCCCCCGTCGTAGCCGCGCTGGGCGAAGACCTTGATCGCAGCCTTCAGGATGCGGTCGCGGCTGTCCTGCGCTTGCCTGGCCCGCGTGCCGGCTGGCGCCCGCTTTGCGGTTGGCTTGGGCGCGGTCGTGATCGTCATGGTCGATGCTTGGGCTATTCCACTGTTGGCTTGCAGTATAGCGGGCGCCCCGGGGCGCAGCCGGTGAAGGAGATGGCAGAACGATGACGGCAACCAACCTGCAACCCGCGGCACAGGCCGACGCCGACACGCCGCGCACGCTGCGGCTGGCGCTGCTGCAGGCCACCGGCGTGCTGCTGGTGACGCGCGCCCCGCAGGCGGCGCCGCGGCCCGCGCCGGGCCAGCCCGGCGCGGCTTCGGACTACGTGCCGGCGCTGCCGGACATCTTCATTGCCGTGCGCGACAGCGGCGAGGTGCTGGCCTTCAACGGCCACGTCGACCTGGGCACCGGCATCCGCACGGCGCTGGCGCAGATCGTGGCCGAAGAACTCGACGTGCCGCTCGAACGCGTACGCATGGTGCTTGGCCATACCGAAGCCACCCCCAACCAGGGTCCCACTATCGCCAGCGCATCGATCCAGATCTCGGCGCTGCCGTTGCGCCGCGCCGCGGCACAGGCCCGTGCGTGGCTGCAGGCGCGTGCCGCGCAGCACCTCGGCGTAGAGGCCGGCAGGCTGGAGGCAGAGGACGGCATGTTCCGCGATCCCGGCACGCAGGCCAGCATCGGCTATGGCGCGCTGCTTGCCGGCGAGCACCTGGAACTGCCGCTGGCCGAAGACATACCGACCAAGCCGGTCGAGTCCTACCGCATCGTCGGCCGCGCCGCGGGCCGCGTCGATATTCCCGGCAAGGTGCGCGGCGCGCTGACTTTTGTCCACGACGTGCGCGTGCCCGGCATGCTGCATGGCCGCGTGGTGCGGCCCCCATATGCGGGGCGCGACAGCGGCGACTTTGTCGGCAACAGCCTGCTGGAAGTCGACCGCGACTCCGTGCGCGATATACCCGGCCTGGTCGATGTGGTGGTGCGGGGCGATTTTGTCGGCGTGGTGGCCGAGCGCGAGGAATACGCGGTGCAGGCCGCGCGCCGGCTGCGCGTGCGCTGGAAGCCGGTGCCGCCGCTGCCCGCGCTGGACGATCCGGAGCCCGCGCTGCGCGCCAACCCCGCCACGCGGCGCGAGTTGCTGTCCGACGGCGAGCCGCCGGCAAGCGGCGCCGGCAAGGTCTTGCAGCGGCGCTTCGTCTGGCCGTACCAGATGCATGGCTCGATCGGCCCGTCATGCGCGGTGGCCGACTGGCATGACGATGGCCTGACGGTGTGGTCCGGCACGCAAAACCCGCATGTGCTGCGCATCGACCTGGCCAGGCTGTGCGGGCTCGGCGAAGACCGCATCGAGGTCGTGCGCATGGAGGCCGCCGGCTGCTACGGGCGCAACTGCGCCGACGATGTCTGCGCCGACGCGGCACTGCTGGCGCGCGCGGTCGGGCGGCCCGTGCGCGTGCAGCTATCGCGCGAACAGGAACACCTGTGGGAGCCCAAGGGCGCGGCCCAATTGATGGACGTCAGCGCTACGCTGGGGCCGGACGGCGCGCTGCTTGGCTATGACTTCACCAGCCGCTATCCGTCCAACGATGCGCCCACGCTGGCGCTGGTGCTGACCGGTGCCGTGCCCAACGCGCCGCGCACGCTGGAGATGGGCGATCGCACCGCCGTGCCGCCATACGCGTATGGCGCGCGCCGCATCGGTTGCGACGACACTCCCGCGATCGTGCGCGCGTCCTGGCTGCGTGGCGTGTCGGCGCTGCCCAATGCGTTTGCGCATGAGTGCGTGATCGATGAGCTGGCGGCAGAGGCGGGTGCCGATCCCGTGGATTTCCGGTTGCGGCACCTGCCGGATGAACGTGCCGCGGCCTTGCTGCGTGCCGTGGCTGAAGCGGCTGGCTGGCAGCGGGGCGTGGCCGGGTCGCGGGGCATCGCGGATGCCGATGGCCGGCTGCGCGGCCGGGGCGTGGCCTATGCCCGCTATATCCACAGCCGTTTCCCGGGCTTCGGCGCAGCCTGGTCGGCCTGGGTGGTGGACCTGGCGGTGGATGCCGGCAGCGGCCGCATCACCATCGAGAAGGTGGTGGTCGGGCAGGATACCGGCATGATGGTCAATCCCGACGGCGTGCGCCACCAGATCCACGGCAACGTGGTGCAGACCATCAGCCGGGTGCTGAAGGAGCAGGTGCGCTTCGATGCGGATGGGGTCGCCAGCCGCGAATGGGGCAGCTATCCGCTGCTGACCTTCCCGGAAATCCCGCCGATTGAAGTGGTGCTGATGCCGCGCCAGTCGGAGCCGCCGCTGGGCGCGGGCGAATCGGCCTCGCTGCCGGGCGCGCCGGCGCTTGCCAATGCCTTGTTCGATGCGCTGGGGGTGCGGCTGCGCCGGCCGCCGTTCGTCCCTGAGACGGTGCTGGCGGCGCTGAAAAGCTGACTGTTTGCTCCCTCTCCCGCAAGTGAACTGACCCCGTAAAGTTGGAGAGTCAAAGCTAGGTGGAACCGAACTGAGCCCTGTA
>NZ_JBYTEG010000033.1:0-63700 GCF_058792255.1 Cupriavidus sp. CPT47-8839-RL05A
AGAGCTTTCCTCGTTTCGTCAACCGTTTCAGCATCTTTTTTTGCTGCGGCCAGCGCGCCAACTTCGCTGCGCCAACCGATCCGGTCGACCCTGCAACCCGCGCCCCGTCTGCTTTGCAGCGCTGCGTTGTGTGTTGCGAGGGGGCGAATAGTAGGCCGGATTCGTGCACCTTGCAACAACTTTGTCACAACGATCCGCTATGGGTTCCGGGCATTATGTCGTAAGCCGTTGAGCGGAAAAGGAAATCCCGGAAAGACGAGTGCGGGAGAAACATAATACCCCCGCACTGCCCTCGGGTATTCCCTGATCCCGGCCTCAGCGATGCTGGAAATTCGGGCTGCGCTTCTCGACGAAAGCCGCCATGCCTTCCTTCTGGTCTTCGCTGGCGAAGGTGGCATGGAACAGCCGGCGCTCGAAGTGCACGCCTTCGGCCAGCGTGGTCTCGTAGGCGGCGTTGACCGACTCCTTGATCATCATGACCACCGGCAGCGAGAACCCGGCGATGGTTTCGGCAGCCGCCAGCACTTCGTCCAGCAGCTTGTCGGCCGGTACCACGCGCGATACCAGGCCCGAGCGCTCGGCTTCGGCGGCGTCCATCATGCGCGAGGTCAGGCACAGGTCCATGGCCTTGGCCTTGGACACCGCGCGCGGCAGGCGCTGGGTGCCGCCGGCGCCGGGCATGGTGCCCAGCTTCACCTCGGGCTGGCCGAACTTGGCCGAATCCGCCGCGATGATGATGTCGCACATCATCGCCAGTTCGCAGCCGCCGCCCAGCGCATAGCCGGCCACGCCGGCAATCACCGGCTTGCGGATCTTGCGGATGGTTTCCCAGTTGCGCGTGATGTAATCGCCCTTGTACACATCCATGAAGGAATACTTGGCCATCATGCCGATATCGGCGCCGGCGGCAAAGGCGCGCTCGCTGCCGGTAATGACGATGGCGCCGATGCCCTCATCCTGGTCGAAGGCGGTCAGCGCGGCGCCAAGCTCGTCCATCAGCGCGTCATTGAGCGCGTTCAGGGCCTTCGGACGGTTCAGCGTGACCAGGCCAACACGGCCACGGGTTTCGACCAGAATGTTTTCGTACGGCATGTCTTCTCCTATGTATTTGCAGGCGGATGGCACCGTCGCCACCGGCTGCGGGCTATTCTGCCACCGGTTGCGGCGTGGCGGCGCCGGCGCCGCCTAGAGCATATGCGCCAGGAATTCGCGGGTGCGCGCGTGAGCTGGTGCCCCGAACACTTCCTCAGGCGGCCCTTCCTCAAGAATCCTGCCCTCATCCATGAACACGACGTGGTTTGCCACTTCCCGCGCAAACCCCATCTCATGCGTGACGACCAGCATGGTCATATGTTCTTCGGCCAGTTGCCGCATGGTGCGCAGCACCTCCCCGGTCAGTTCCGGGTCCAGCGCCGAGGTCGGCTCGTCGAACAGCATGATGTCGGGCTCCATGGCCAGCGCCCGCGCAATCGCCACCCGCTGCTTCTGGCCGCCGGACAGGCGCGCCGGGTAGCTGTCCCGCTTGGCCAGCAGGCCGACCTTGCGCAACAGCTCTTCGGCCTTGGGCACCACCGCGTCGCGCGCCAGTCCCTTGACGGTCATGGGGGCTTCGATGATGTTCTGCAGCACCGTCATATGCGGAAACAGGTTGAACGACTGGAACACCATGCCCATCTTCCGGCAGATGCGCCGCACTTCCGCGTCCGGCACATATCTGGCTGTGCCGTCAGGGCCGGCGGCCGTCAGCGCCTCGCCTTCGATTTCAAGGGTGCCGCGGTCAATCACCTCAAGATGATTCAGGCAGCGCAGCAAGGTACTCTTGCCCGAGCCCGAGGGCCCGATCACCGCGGTGACATCCCCCTTGTGCAAGGTCAGGGAGACACCGCGCAAGACCTCCAGTGACCCGAACGATTTGAACAGATCCCGCGCCGCGATCATGATGCCGGGCGCATTGTGGGAATTGGCGCCGGTCGGGCTAGTCATCATGTTTGGCATAGCGTTTTTCGAGATTCTGGAAGAACCAGGTCAGAATCAGCGTCATCACCAGATAGAAGAGCGCAGCGACCAGGAAAGGCGTGGTGGTGAAATCACGCTGCACGATGCCGCGCGCGGTGCGAAGAATATCGTTGAGGGCCAGCACGTAGATCAGGGACGTGTCCTTGATCAGCGTAATGGTTTCATTGCTGACCGGCGGCAACACCCGGCTGACCATCTGCGGCAGCACGACCCGCCGCATGGTCTGGAAATAGGTCATGCCCAGCGCCTTGCTGGCCTCATACTGGCCGCGATCGACCGACTTGATCCCGGCGCGGAAGATTTCCGCGAAATAGGCCGCGTAGTTCAGGGCGAAAGCCACCACCGCCGCGGGAAAGTCAGGCAGGCGCACGCCGATGACCGGCACGAACGGCAGTGCGAAATAAATAAACAGCATCTGCAGCATCAGCGGCGTGCCGCGCATCAGCCAGATATAGCCATTGACCAGGCCGCTCAGCCACGGCCATGACGAGATGCGTGCCAGCGCCAGCGCAAGCCCCAGCGGCACCGACAGGGCGAGCGTGATGGCGAATAGTGTGAGCGTGACTTGCGCGCCCTGCGCCAATGGCGCCAGAAGAGATAAGACGTAGTCCATGCTCGCGCGAAACAGAAGGAGGTGGGATCCCGGGCGCCGGGACGGCGCCCTGGGTCCGGACATGGCGCGGCGCCCTGCCTGAACGGCGCAGGGCCTCACGCAGCGTCTGGATTACTTGGTGATGTCAGTGCCGAACCACTGGGTGGCGATGCGGGCTGCCGTGCCATCCTGCTTCATCGAGGCCAGGGTCTTGTCGAGCTTGCCGAGCAGCTCGGCGTCATCCTTGCGCACACCGACGCCATATTCTTCCGTGCCGAAGTTTTCCTCCAGCACCTTGTATTCGCCGGCACGCTTGCTGATCAGGTAGCGGCCCACCACTTCATCCACCACAATTGCGTCGAGGCGGCCGGTCGACAGGTCCATCAGCGCCGTCACGTTATCGCCGAAGGTCTTGAGTTCCTTCAGGCTGGCGGCGACCTGGCTTTCCTTCTTGATCGCATCCACCGCGCTGCTGCCGTCCTGCGCGCCGACGATGCGGCCGGCCAGGTCGGCCTTGGCTTTCACCGGCGAGCTGGCACCGACGATGACGATCTGGTGGTTGGTCATATAGGGCGCGGTGAAGCTGATGTTCTTCTTGCGCTCTTCGGTGATGGTCAGCCCGTTCCACAGCACATCCACGCGCTTGCCGTTAAGCTCCGCCTCCTTGGCGCTCCAGTCGATAGGCTTGAACTCGACCGTCATGCCGAGACGGCGGCTGGCCTCCTTGGCCATGTCGATATCGAAGCCGACCAGCTCGTTGTTGTTATCGCGAAAACCCATGGGCGGGAAGTTGTCGTCCAGGCCGACAATAATCTTGGTGGCCGTGTCGGCGCCGGCAGCGGGGGCCGCTTCTTTCTTGCCGCATGCCGCAAACAGCGCCACGGACGAAATCAGGAATAATGCAGCGATCTTCTTCATAGGAATTCCAATGCGAATGGGCGAGCATGCCGGGATCCGCACAGAGATGTCGGCCGGCAGGTTTCAGATTGTTGTTGGCAGCGCGATTATAGAGCGACGCCCGCGCCCGGCATTGCGGACCCTGCCGGCATCGGAAGCCACGTGCCAACCGGCAGCCAAAAATAGTGCTAACATTTGCCGACCGACTGGTCGGTTTATTTAAGAGGCGCCGTCGACAACAGCCGCCCGCGCCGACCGCGACAAAATATCCGGCAGGAGACAACCCAATGCCCCCGATGTCCACCTCCGCTGGCCAGCCGGTCAGCATCGACGCCGGCCCGGTCTTGCTGCAATGGCAGGGCCCGGTTGCCGTGATCACCCTGAACCGCCCCGACAAGCTCAACAGCTTCACCCGCGCGATGCACCAGGCGCTGCAGCAGGCGCTCGACCATGTCGAGGCCGGCGGCGCGCGCGCCCTGCTGCTGACCGGGGCGGGCCGCGGCTTCTGCGCCGGCCAGGACCTGGCCGACCTGGATTTCACGCCCGGGCACATGACCGACCTGGGCGAGCTGATCGATACCTGGTTCAACCCGCTGATCCGCCGGCTGCAGGCCCTGCCGCTGCCGGTGGTGGCCGCGGTCAACGGCACCGCGGCCGGTGCCGGCGCCAACCTGGCGCTGGCCTGCGACATGGTGCTGGCGGCGCGCTCGGCCAGCTTTATCCAGGCCTTCGTCAAGATCGGACTGGTGCCGGATTCGGGCGGCACCTGGCTGCTGCCGAAGCGCATCGGCATGGCGCGCGCGCTGGGCCTGGCCATGACCGGCGAGCGGCTGAGCGCCGAAGAGGCCGAGAAATGGGGCCTGGTCTGGGAGACCATGGACGACCCGCTGCTGCCGGAACAGGCGCTGGCGCTGGCCACGCACCTGGCCGGGCAGCCGACCCGCGCGCTGGCCGCGATCAAGCGCGCCATGCATGCCAGCGCCACCGCCACGCTGGACGCCCAGCTGGACCTGGAGCGTGACCTGCAGCGCGAACTCGGCCAGTCCGCCGACTATGCGGAGGGCGTCAACGCCTTCCTCGAAAAGCGCGCACCGCACTTCACCGGCAAGTAAGCCGCGCGGGCCTTCCCGCCACTCTATATAGGAGACCAGCTTGAAACAGGACCCCCAGGCCCTCGCCGAAGCGGCCGCCGCCGCCATGTATGATGCCGACACCTGCAGCCGCTGGCTGGGCATCACGGTCGAGGCCGTGCGGCCCGGCTATGCCCGGCTGACCATGCCGGTGCGCAAGGAATTCCTCAACGGCCACAGCATCTGCCACGGCGGCCTGATGTTCACGCTGGCCGATTCGACCTTCGCTTTTGCCTGCAACAGCCATAACATCAACACTGTGGCCGCAGGTTGCAGCATCGAGTTCCTCAAGCCCGTGCACGGCGGCGACGTGCTGACCGCCGAGGCCACCGAGCAGGTCCTGTCCGGCCGGCACGGCATCTACGATATCCGCGTGACCAACGCTGCGGGCCAGGTGGTGGCGATGTTCCGCGGCAAGTCGGCGCAGATCAGGGGACATGTGGTGCCGCCGGCGGAAGGGACGGAAGGCACCTGAGCAAATCCGGCAAGATACTTAAGATAAACGCCCCCGTGCAGGAGACGACATGAGCACGCGCCTGACCGATCTGCCCCTGGATGCGATCGAGACCGCCAGCCGCGCCGAGCTGCAGGCCTTGCAGCTGGAGCGGCTGAGATGGTCGCTCAACCACGCCTACGCCAATTCGCCGGTGTACCGCCGCAAGTTCGACGAAGCCGGGGTCCACCCCGACCAGCTGCATTCGCTGGCCGACCTGGCGCGCTTCCCGTTCACCAGCAAGCAGGACCTGCGCGACAACTACCCGTTCGGCATGTTCGCCGTACCGCAGGACCGCGTGGCGCGCATCCACGCCTCGTCCGGCACCACCGGCAAGCCCACCGTGGTCGGCTACACGCTCCAGGACATCGACAACTGGGCCACGGTGATGGCGCGCTCGATCCGCGCCTCGGGTGCGCGGCGCGGCGACAAGGTGCACATCAGCTACGGCTACGGGCTCTTTACCGGCGGCCTGGGCGCCCACTACGGCGTGGAAAAGGCCGGCCTGACCGCGATCCCCTTCGGCGGCGGCCAGACCGAGCGCCAGGTGCAGCTGATCCAGGACTTCAAGCCCGAGGTCATCATGGTGACGCCCAGCTATATGCTGGCGATCGCCGACGAGTTCGAGCGCCAGGGCATCGACCCGGCCGGCAGCTCGCTGCGCGTGGGCATCTTCGGCGCGGAGCCGTGGACACCGGAAATGCGGCTGGCGATCGAGAAGCGCATGGGCATCTCGGCAGTCGATATCTATGGCCTGTCAGAGGTGATGGGCCCGGGCGTGGCCAATGAGTGCGCCGAGACCAAGGACGGGCCGACCATCTGGGAAGACCATTTCTACCCCGAGATCATTGATCCCGACACCGGCGCAGTGCTGCCCGACGGGGAGTTCGGCGAGCTGGTGTTCACCTCGCTGACCAAGGAGGCGATGCCTGTGGTGCGCTACCGCACCCGCGACCTGACCAGGCTGCTGCCCGGCACGGCGCGCCCGGCATTCCGCCGCATGGAGAAGATCACCGGCCGCACCGACGACATGATGATCGTGCGCGGGGTCAACGTGTTCCCGTCGCAGATCGAGGAACTGATCCTCAAGCACGCCGAGCTGGCGCCGCACTACCAGTGCGTGCTGACCAAGGACGGCCACATGGACACGCTGACCGTGCGCGTGGAATGCGCCCACGGCAGCGAGCCGGCGCTGGCGCTGGGCGCGCGCGCGCGGCTGGCGCAGGAGATCAAGGCCTATATCGGCGTCACCGCCGGCATCGAGGTGCTGCCCGAGGGCGGCGTCGAGCGCTCGGTGGGCAAGGCGCGGCGGATCGTCGACCAGCGCCCGCGCTGAGGGCCGTCCACCATGAAGAAAGGGCGCCGCGATGGCGCCCTTTTTGCGTTGCCGAGGTCAGCTGCGCGGCATCAGCACCCACATGCGGCCGCCCTGCTTCATGCGGCCCGCGGTCTCGCCGGCGGCATCGCCCGCACCCCAGAAGAAGTCCGCGCGCACCCCGCCCTTGATGGCGCTGCCGGTGTCCTGCGCGAACATCAGCCGCTGGATCGGCTCGGTCGACAGCGGGCGCGTGGTCGACAGGAATACCGGCACCCCCAGCGGGATGGTGGCCGGGTCGACCGCGATCGAGCGCTCCGCGGTCAGCGGCACGCCCAGCGCGCCCACCGGGCCGTCGTTGTTGGCCGGCAGCTCGCGGAAGAAGACAAAGCGCGGGTTGATGTTGAGCATCTCGTCGACGCGGCCCGGGTTGGCGCGCGCCCACGCCTTGATGCCCTGCATGGTGGCCTGTGCCGGCGTGATCTCGCCGCGGTCCAGCAGCCATTTGCCGAACGAGCGGAACGGCTGGTCGTTGGTGCCGCCGAAGCCCACCCGCATGATGCTGCCATCGGCCATGCGGATGCGGCCCGAGCCCTGGATCTGCAGGAAGGCGGCCTCGACCGCGTCATCCACCCAGACCAGCTCGCTGCCGCGCATGGCCGGGTTCTGCAGCAGCTCGGCGCGGGCCGGCAGCGGGCGGTTGCCGAACTGTGCCGGCTTGCGGTACAGCGGCACCTGGAACTTGCCCTGGCGCGTGCGCGAGCCGTGCAGGATCGGTTCGTAGTAGCCGGTGATCAGGCCGTAGTCAGTGCCATCGCCGTTGACCACGCGGTACGGCTGGAAGTTGCTTTCGAAATAGGCGCGCATGGCGTTGAGGTTGCCGGCATCGACCATCATGCCGGCGGCACAGGCGCGGCTCCACTCGGCGCGCTTCTTCAGCGCCTGGCAACTGGCCTGCAGCGCGGGCCAGGCGGCGCGCACGTCGTCCTGGGCCCAGCCGCCGATTTCGGTCCAGCTGGCGGCCTGCAGACTGCCCTTCTGCGACGAGGCCGTCGGCGGCGTGGTGCCGGCCGGGCCGGTCTCGATGCGCGGCGGCGGGCCGCTCATGCAGCCGGCCAGCAGCACGGCCGCGCCGGACAGCGCCAGCCAGCCGCGCATGCGCAGCGAGCGCCAGGGGGAAACCGGGGAAATCCGGGAAATCGGGAAAGAGTCTGCGTATGCCATCTTGCTATTGTTCAAAGTCCGGGCCGGCGCAGCTTGCGGGGCCGATTGCCCCTACAATCCCACCGTCATCCTTCAACCACCGCCTGCGCCCCCGTGGGCCTGCGCCGCATCCGCCATGAGCAAGTTCTTCGAAGCCCATCCCATGCTGCTGTTCGCCCTGGAAGCCGGCGTGGCGCTGTTCCTGCTGATCTTTATCGTGGTCTGGACCATGGGCACGGCGAAAAAGAACCCGCGTCCCACGCGCGCCCCGTCCGGGCATCCGTCGCGCCAGCCGGCGCAGGGCGCCGCTGAAGCGCCGCCGCAGGATCAGGACAGCGCATCGCGCCAATAGGTTCCCGGCAGGGTCAGTGCAGCATGCGCGGCAGCACCAGCGCGAATTCAGGGATCGGCACCTCGAAGCGGTGGCCGTCCTCGGCCACGCAGAAGTATTCGCCCTTCATCGAGCCCACCGGGGTCGAGATGGTGGCCCAGCTGGTGTATTCGAAATGCTCGCCCGGCTTGAGCAGCGGCTGGTGGCCGACCACGCCCAGGCCCGCCACTTCCTGCGTGCCGTTGTCGCTGTCGGTGATGACCCAGTGGCGCGAGATCAGCTGCGCCGCCACCTCGCCGGTATTGTGGATGGTGATGGTGTAGGCGAAGGCATGGCGCCCGCGCTCAGGTTCTGACTGGTCCGGCAGGTACTGGGTGCGTACCGAGACGGAGAAAGCGTACTCGCTCATCGTGGGCAGGGCCGGCTTGAGGCGCCAGGCAGGGAAGTGGGTAGCCGCATTGTGCGGGATGGCCGCGGCACGGGCAAGAGCACCGGCAAGATCACCGCGCGCCGGGGCAGCGGTAGAATATAGCCCTTTCAGGGCCGGGCCGTGCCGGACGCCCACGCCTGATCCCCTCTGGCGCCCGCCCCTGGGCGCGCCGGAGACGCAAACAGCATTCCCCAGCACCCCACATCCTAGCCGCCGACATGAGCACGCCCACCTACCGCATCGCCCCGTCCATCCTGTCCGCCGACTTTGCCCGCCTGGGCGAGGAAGTGCGCCGCGTGACCGAGGCCGGCGCCGACTGGATCCACTTCGACGTGATGGACAACCATTACGTGCCCAACCTGACCGTGGGCCCGCTGGTGTGCGAGGCGATCCGCCCGCACGTGACCGCGCCGATCGACGTGCACCTGATGGTGCGCCCGGTGGACCGGATCATCCCGGACTTTGCCAAGGCGGGCGCCAATATCATCACCTTCCACCCGGAAGCCAGCGAGCACGTGGACCGCTCGCTCGCGCTGATCCGCGACCACGGCTGCCAGGCCGGCCTGGTGTTCAACCCGGCCACGCCGCTGCACCACCTGGACCACGTGATGGACCGCCTGGACGTGATCCTGCTGATGTCGGTCAACCCGGGCTTCGGCGGCCAGTCGTTCATCCCCGAGACGCTCAACAAGCTGCGCGCCGTGCGCCAGCGCATCGATGAGTACACCGCCCGCACCGGCCGCACCATCCTGCTGGAAGTGGACGGCGGCGTGAAGGTCGACAACATCGCCGAGATCGCGGCGGCCGGCGCCGACACCTTCGTGGCGGGCTCGGCCGTGTTCGGCAAGCCGGATGCGGACGGCGGCTACCGCGGCATCATCTCGGCGCTGCGCGGCGAACTGGCCAAGGCCGGGCAATGACCGAGGGCGTGTTCCTGCGCCGCAACGACTGGCGCGGCATCGAAGGCGTGATCGTCGACCTCGACGGCACCATGGTCGACACCGCGGGCGACTTCCACGCCTCGATCAACGCCATGCTGCTGGCGCTGGGCCGCCAGCACCCCAACCTGGGGCCGGCAGCGCCGATGTCGGAGGCGGAGATCGTCAGCTATGTCGGCAAGGGCTCGGAAAACCTGATCCGGCGCGTGCTGGACGCGCGCTTCTCGCCACTGCACGCCAACAGCCTGTTCGCCGACGCCTATGCGCTGTACGACCGCGAGTACATCCGCATCAACGGCCAGTTCTCGCAGGTCTACCCCGGCGTGCGCGAAGGCCTGGCGGCGATGAAGGCGGCCGGGCTGCGCCTGGCCTGCGTGACCAACAAGCCCTACAGCTTCACCGAGCCGCTGCTGGCCAAGACCGGCCTCGCCCAGTACTTCGAGCTGGTCTACGGTGGCGACGCCTTCCCGCTGCGCAAGCCCGACCCCTTCCCGCTGCTGAAAGTGGCCGACGCCTTCGGTCTGGAGCCGTCGGCAATGGCGGCGCTCGGCGACTCGGAAAACGACGCGCAGGCGGCCCGCGCGGCCGGCATGGGCGTGCTGCTGGTGCCCTATGGCTACAACCATGGCAACCCTGTACAAGGCGTTGACGCCGATGGTATAGTCGACTCCATTGCCCACGCCGCAGCGCTGTTTGCAGCACACTGGGCAGGTCATCGATAGTCCGAATTTCGTCGATCCCGACCAAATCCCAAACATTTCATGTTTCTCAACCGCAAACGCATCTCTTCTGGCAGTGATCGGCAGGCTTGGCCCTGGCGTCGCTGGCGCGCCTCCCAACAGGCGTAAAGTGCGTTCGCGAGTCTGCTGACGAGCCCTCGACCCGAGGGCCTCGCCACACCGGCCTAGCTGCCGGGCATTCCCACCAAAACCCGCCGCAAGCCAGCGTAGCCGCCATATTCGTGTGCTACGTTTAGCTCAAGAACGCGCCGCACGCCCTTCCCCGGCCGTGTGCAGTCTTGTCCGCAAGCCGCTTGCACCACGGCCCGCCAACGGGGCGGGTATCCATTCGCTCCAGCCTGATTGCCGATAAGCGGCGCCGCGCCCCTCCACCGCGCAGCGCGCGCCGCACAAGAGGACCGACATGACCGAACTGGAATTCAAATCGCTGGCCGACCAGGGCTACAACCGCATCCCGCTGATCGCCGAGGCCTTTGCCGACCTGGAAACGCCGCTGTCGCTGTACCTGAAGCTGGCCCAGTCACAGACGCGCGGCGTCAACACCTTCCTGCTGGAATCGGTGGTGGGCGGCGAGCGCTTCGGGCGCTTTTCGTTTATCGGCCTGCATGCCCGCACCCTGCTGCGCGCCTTCGGCAACCGCACCGAGGTGGTGACCGACGGCAAGGTGGTGGAAACCCACGAAGGCAACCCGCTCGACTTCATCGCCGAGTTCGAACAGCGCTTCAAGGTGGCGCTGCGCCCCGGACTGCCGCGCTTCTGCGGCGGCCTGGCCGGCTACTTCGGCTATGACGCGGTGCGCTATATCGAGAAGAAGCTCGCCGACACGCACAAGCCCGATGACCTGAACCTGCCGGACATCCAGCTGCTGCTGTGCGAGGAACTGGCCGTCATCGACAACCTGTCGGGCAAGCTCTACCTGATCGTCTACGCCGACCCGACCACGCCGGAAGCCTATTCGCGCGCGCGCCAGCGCCTGCGCGAGCTGCGCATGAAGCTGCGCCAGCCGGTGGACGTGCCGGTCACCAGCCCGTCGGTGCAGACCGAGGTCTACCGCGAATTCGCCAAGGCCGACTACCTGGCCGCGGTGCACAAGGCCAAGGAATACATCATGGCCGGCGACATGATGCAGGTGCAGATCGGCCAGCGCCTGGTCAAGCCTTACCGCGACGCGCCGCTGTCGCTGTACCGCGCGCTGCGTTCGCTGAACCCGTCGCCGTACATGTACTTCTACAACTTCGGCGACTTCCAGGTGGTGGGCGCCTCGCCGGAGATCCTGGTGCGCCAGGAAGAGCGCAAGGTCGGCACCAACGGCGACATGCGCAGCGAACACATCGTCACCATCCGCCCGTTGGCCGGCACGCGCCCGCGCGGCAATACGCCGGAGAAGGACGCCCAGCTGGCCACCGAGCTGCTGCAGGATCCGAAGGAGATCGCCGAGCACGTGATGCTGATCGACCTGGCGCGCAACGATATCGGCCGCATCGCCGAGACTGGCTCGGTCAAGGTCACCGACAAGATGGTGATCGAGAAGTACTCGCACGTGCAGCACATCGTCAGCTCGGTCGAAGGCACGCTGCGCGAGGGCATCAGCAACCTGGACGTGCTGCGCGCGACCTTCCCGGCCGGCACGCTGTCGGGCGCGCCCAAGGTCCATGCGATGGAGATCATCGACGAGCTGGAACCGCGCAAGCGTGGCATCTATGGCGGCGCGGTGGGCTACCTGTCGTTCGGCGGCGAGATGGACCTGGCGATCGCGATCCGCACCGGCATCGTCAAGGACGGCAACCTCTACGTGCAGGCCGCCGCCGGCATCGTTGCCGACTCGGACCCCGAAGCCGAATGGAGGGAAACCGAAGCCAAGGCGCGCGCCGTGATCCGCGCCGCCGAGCAGGTCCAGGATGGCCTGGACTCCGACATCTGAGAGAACAGGAGACAGACGCCATGCTGCTGATGATCGACAACTACGATTCGTTCACCTATAACCTGGTCCAGTATTTCGGCGAACTGGGCGAAGACGTGCGCACCTACCGCAACGACGAGATCACCATCGAGGAGATCGAGGCGCTCAAGCCCGACCACATCTGCGTCTCGCCCGGGCCGTGCAGCCCGAAGGAAGCCGGCATCTCGGTGGCGGCGCTGCAGCACTTTGCCGGCAAGATCCCGCTGCTGGGCGTGTGCCTGGGCCACCAGGCCATCGGCGAGGCCTTTGGCGGCAAGGTGATCCGCGCCAAGCAGGTGATGCACGGCAAGGTCAGCACCATCGAGACCACCCAGCAAGGCGTGTTCGCCGGACTGCCCAGGCACTTCGACGTGACGCGCTATCATTCACTGGCGATCGAGCGCGAAACCCTGCCCGATTGCCTGGAGATCACCGCCTGGACCCCGGACGGCGAGATCATGGGCGTGCGCCACAAGACGCTCGCCGTTGAAGGCGTGCAGTTCCATCCCGAGTCGATCCTGTCCGAGCATGGCCATGCGCTGCTGGCCAACTTCGTCAAGGCGCCGCGATGAGACTGCTCGATTCCGCACCTTCCAGCCCGCACCACGCCATCCAGACTGTCAACGAGAACGCCATGATCACGCCGCAAGAAGCCCTGACGCGCTGCATCGAGCACCGCGAAATCTTCCATGACGAGATGCTGCACCTGATGCGGCAGATCATGCAGGGGCAGATCTCGCCGGTGATGGCCGCCGCGATCCTGACCGGCCTGCGCGTCAAGAAGGAAACCATCGGCGAGATCTCCGCCGCCGCGCAGGTGATGCGCGAGTTCGCCAACAAGGTGCCGGTGGCCGATCGCGAGAACTTCGTCGATATCGTCGGCACCGGCGGCGACGGCTCGCACACCTTCAATATCTCGACCGCATCGATGTTCGTCGCCGCCGCCGCCGGCGCCAGGATCGCCAAGCATGGC
This sequence comes from Cupriavidus sp. CPT47-8839-RL05A, assembly GCF_058792255.1. Taxonomy (NCBI): domain Bacteria; kingdom Pseudomonadati; phylum Pseudomonadota; class Betaproteobacteria; order Burkholderiales; family Burkholderiaceae; genus Cupriavidus; species Cupriavidus sp. CPT47-8839-RL05A. Next base: position 12,998 of record NZ_JBYTEG010000033.1, read on the forward strand.
AACCGCGGCGTCAGTTCCAAGTCGGGCAGCGCGGACGTGCTGGAAGCGCTGGGCGTGAACATCATGCTGACGCCCGAGCAGGTCGGCCAGTGCATCGAAGAGACCGGCATCGGCTTCATGTTCGCGCCCACGCACCACCCGGCGATGAAGAACGTCGCGCCGATCCGCAAGGAGATGGGCGTGCGCACCATCTTCAATATCCTGGGCCCGCTGACCAACCCGGCCGATGCGCCCAACATCCTGATGGGCGTGTTCCACCCCGACCTGGTCGGCATCCAGGTGCGCGTGATGCAGCGCCTGGGCGCCAAGCACGCCATCGTGGTGTACGGCAAGGACGGCATGGACGAGGTCTCGCTGGGCGCCGCCACGCTGGTGGGCGAACTGAAGGACGGCGAGGTGCGCGAATATGAGATCCACCCCGAGGACTTCGGCCTGCAGATGATCTCCAACCGCGGCCTGAAGGTGGCCGATGCGACGGAGTCGAAGGAAATGCTGCTTGAAGCGCTGACCAACGTACCGGGCACGCCGCGCGAGATCGTCTCGCTGAACGCCGGCACCGCGCTGTACGCCGCCAACGTGGCCGACTCCGTCGAAGACGGCATCCGCCGCGCGCGCGAGGCGATTGCCAGCGGCGCGGCGCACGAGAAGCTCGACCAGTTCGTGCGCGCCACCCAGCAGTTCAAGTAAGAGACGCGAATATGTCCGACATCCTGCAAAAGATCCTGGCCGTAAAGGCCGACGAAGTCGCCGCCGCGCGCAAGAAGCGCGACCTGCCCAGCCTGCGCGCCGAGGCCGAAAGCCTGCGCACTGAGCCGGGCCTGGCACCGCGCGGCTTTGAGCGCGCGCTGCGCGAGAAGATCGCCGCCGGCCAGGCCGGCGTGATCGCCGAGGTCAAGAAGGCATCGCCGTCCAAGGGCGTGCTGCGCGAGCACTTCGTGCCCGAGGCCATTGCCGAAAGCTACGCCAGCCATGGCGCCGCCTGCCTGTCGGTGCTGACCGACGTGAACTTCTTCCAGGGACACGCCGACTACCTGAAGCGCGCCCGTAGCGCCTGTCCGCTGCCGGCCCTGCGCAAGGACTTCATGGTCGACCTGTACCAGGTCTATGAAGCGCGCACCTGGGGCGCCGACTGCATCCTGCTGATCGTCGCCGCGCTGGACCCGGGCCTGATGGCCGAACTGGAAGCCTGTGCGCTTGAGCTCGGCATGGATGTGCTGGTGGAAGTGCACGGCGACGACGAGCTCGACGCGGCGCTGCGCCTGAAGACTCCGCTGCTCGGCGTGAACAACCGCAACCTGCGCACCTTCGAGGTGTCGCTGGACAACACGCTCGACCTCCTGCCGCATATGCCGGCCGACAAGCTGGTGGTGACCGAGTCCGGCATCCTCGGCCAGGCGGACGTAAAGCGCATGCGCGATGCCAACGTGCATGCGTTCCTGGTGGGTGAGGCGTTCATGCGGGCGCCGGATCCGGGCGTGGAGCTGGCACGGCTGTTTGCCTGAGCCATGGCCCAGGAAATCGAACTCAAGCTGGCCATCCCCGACGACGCCCTGGCCCCGCTGGCCGCCTGGCTCGACGCCAACGGCGCCCCGCAGGGCGAAGCCACGCTGCTCAACGTCTACCTCGATACCCCGGAATGCGACCTGGCACAGGCGCGCGCCGCGCTGCGGCTGCGCCGCAAGGGCGCGCAATGGCTGCAGACGCTGAAGACCGCAGGCAGCAGCCAGGGCGGCCTGGCCACGCGCCATGAATGGGAGACAGAGATCGCCGGCGAGGCCATCGAGCTGCAAACCTTTCCCGCGGAAGCGCAAACCGTGCTCGCGCCACTGATCGGCCGGCTGGCACCGGTGTTCCGCACCGACTTCGTCCGCCGCACCTGGCTGGTCACGCAGCACGGCGCCCGCATCGAGGCCGCGCTCGACACCGGCACCATCACCGCGCCGGCCAGCGCCGCGCAGGAACCCATCCAGGAACTCGAACTGGAATGGCTCGATGGCGACGCCGCGCACGCGGCCGATGCCCTGCGCGCCTTTGCCGCGCGGCTGGCCACCGTTGCCGCGCTGGCACCCTCGGACCTCAGCAAGGCCGCCCGCGGCTACCGCCTGGCGGGAATCGCCGAAGGCAAGGCCTCATAATCGCGGTTTTCCCGCCGAGCTTTCCTCACGCATGCAAGCCGATCTCTTCGCCGCCGAAGCCCCCCGCGCCCCCGGCGAACCGTCCCCTGCCGCCAGCCTGCAGGCCCAGGCCGACGCCCTGCCCGCCGCCTGGCGCACCTTGATGGATCCGTGCATCCGCGTGCCGGCGTGGCAGGACCTGGCCGCCTTTGTCGACGGCGAACGTGCCGCCGGCAAGCCGGTATTCCCGCACCATGTCTTCCACGCGCTGCACCTGACCCCGCCCGACGCGGTCAAGGTGGTGATCCTGGGCCAGGACCCCTACCACGGCACCGGCACGGTCGGCGGCGTTGAGCTGCCGCAGGCGCACGGGCTGGCGTTCTCGGTGCCGGAAGGCATCAAGGTGCCACCCAGCCTGCGCAACATCTTCAAGGAAATCGCCGCCGAGTTCGGCGCCAACGGCAACGGCGCGCCGCGCACCTCCGGCAACCTGGAAGGCTGGGCGCGCCAGGGCGTGCTGCTGCTCAACACCGTGCTGACGGTGGAACAGGGCCAGGCCGCCAGCCATGCGCGGCGAGGCTGGGAAGCCGTCACCGATTGCCTGATCCAGAACCTCGCCGCCAGCCGCCCGAGTCTTGTGTTCATGCTGTGGGGCAGCCACGCGCAGGCCAAGAAGCCGTTGCTGGGCGCCGGCCACTGCGTGCTGGAAGCGCCGCATCCGTCGCCGCTGTCGGCGCACCGGGGCTTCCTGGGCTGCGGGCACTTCCGCGAGGCCAACCGCTGGCTGGAAGCGAACGGCCGCACGCCGGTCGACTGGACCGCGGCCTAGTCCGTCAGATCGTCGGCCGGAATTCGAAACCGGCAAACTCCCCTTCCCCAGGCCCGACCTCGACCAGCGTCACCTGCGCGGCCGGCGGGCCCTGTTCCATCCACGCCTGCAGGGCTTCGAGCTGCCTGACCGTGCCGTGCGCCATCACCTCGACGGTGCCGTCGAGCCGGTTGCGCACCCAGCCGCCAAGCTCAAGGTCGTCCGCCGCGTCGGCGCAGGCGGCGCGGTAGCCCACGCCTTGCACGCGCCCATGCGCGACCAGGCGCCAGGTTTCCTTCTTCATGGCTTTTCCCTTTGGGCGCACGCCTGCAGCGTGCGCGATCTGTCATCCACACCAAGTAAACTAGACCGCCATGCCGGGCGTTACAAAGGGATGCGCGCCGCCCGGCGTGAAGCCGGCGGCATGCGGGCTTTGCCATTGTCCACCGGGGCCGCGAATCAGGGCTGGGCCACAAGCCTTGCCATCCAAGCTCGATACAGCCCGAGAAGCGCCCATGATGCCACCCGCCGACCGCCGCGCGGCCCCGCCCGCCCCTGGCTTTGACAGCCAGCTGCTGCGCGCCCCGCCCAACCGCTTCGACCTGGCCCTGCTGCCGATCATCCTGGCCGTGATCGTGATGATCGCGTTCGCCGCGCAGCAGATGAACGCCCCGTTCCAGCCCGACCAGCAGCTGGCGGTGCACCTGGACGTGGCCTACCTGCCCTACTACCTGATGCGCACCAGCATCCGCATGCTGGCGGCGCTGGCGGCGTCGCTGCTGTTCTCGCTGGCGTTTGCCGCGCTGGCGTCAAAGAGCCGCACAGCGGAGAAGGTGCTGGTGCCGGCGCTGGACATCCTGCAGTCGATACCCGTGCTGGGCTTCCTGTCGATCACCGTGACCGGCTTTATCGCCCTCTTTCCCGGCAATATCGCAGGGGTGGAGTGCGCGGCCATCTTCGCCATCTTCACCTCGCAGGCGTGGAACATGGCGTTCAGCCTGTACCAGTCGTTCCGCACCATCCCGGGCGATTTGCTGGAAGCGGCGGCCATGTTCCGGCTGTCGCCGTGGCAGCGCTTCTGGCGCCTGGAAGTGCCGTTCGCCATGCCGGGGCTGCTGTGGAACATGATGATGTCGATGTCCGGCGGCTGGTTCTTCGTGGTGGCGTCCGAGGCGATCTCGGTATCGGGCCACGACATCCGCCTGCCTGGGATCGGCTCCTATATCGCGCTGGCGATCCAGCAGCAGGACCTGGCCGCGATCGGCTGGGCCATCCTGGCGATGCTGGCGGGCATCCTGCTGTACGACCAGCTGCTGTTCCGCCCGCTGGTGGCATGGGCCGACCGCTTCCGCTTCGAGACCCTGGCGCAGGACAAGCTGCCGCAGTCGTGGCTGCTGGACCTGCTGCGCCGCTCGGCGTGGGTGGGTGCAGTGCTGGCACAGACGGCGGCGCTGGCCGGGCGCACGCTGGCGTGGGGCGCGCGCCGCGGGCAGGCCCCGGCGCAGCCGGACAATCCGCGGCGCGCGCTGTGGTTCTGCCGCGTGCGCGACGCCGTGATCGTGCTGGTGGCATTGGCCGCGTTGCTGCGCGTGGGCTACTTCGTGCACAGCGAGGTGGGCTGGGCCGAAGTCGGCCATGTGCTGTGGCTCGGCACGATCACGATGGTGCGCGTGGTGGTGCTGATCGCGCTGGCGGCGCTGGTGTGGGTGCCGATCGGCATCCGCATCGGCCTGAACCCGGAACTGGCGCGCATTGCCCAGCCGATTGCGCAGTTCCTGGCCGCCTTCCCGGCCAACCTGATGTTCCCGCTGGCGGTGATGCTGATCGTGCGCTTCGGGCTGAACCCGGAGATCTGGCTGAGCCCGCTGCTGATCTTCGGCACGCAGTGGTACATCCTGTTCAACGTGGTCGCGGGGGCGTCGGGCATTCCCACCGAACTGAAGCTCGCCGCGCGCAATCTCGGCCTGCGTGGCTGGCTGCTGTGGAAGCGCTTCCTGATCCCCGCGGTGTTCCCGAGCCTGCTGACCGGGCTGGTGACGGCCGCCGGCGGCTCGTGGAACGCCAGCATCGTGTCCGAGTACGTGACCTGGGGCGACCGCACCATCGTTGCCACCGGGCTCGGCAGCTATATCGCCGAGACCACCGCGCGCGGCGACTTCCCGCGCATTGCGCTGGGCATAGTCGTGATGGCGCTGTTCGTGGTCGGCTTCAACCGGCTGCTGTGGAACCGCCTGTATCAACTCGCGCAAGAGCGCACTCGCTTGTAAGGCAACGATGGCAGAGAACATTGCATCCACCGCCGCCCCCGCCGTGATCGAGCTGCGCGGCGTCGGCAAGATCTTCCGCACCGCCAGCCAGAGCGACCGCGCCGTGCTCGAAGGCGTGGACCTGACGCTGCGCGAGGGCGAGATCGTCGCCATGCTGGGCAAGTCCGGCTCGGGCAAGTCCACGCTGTTGCGCATCATGGCCGGGCTGGTCGGCGCCGACCGCGGCGAGGTGCACTTTCGCGGCGAACGGCTGGCCGGCACCGCCGAGGGCATCGCCATGGTGTTCCAGTCGTTCGCGCTGTTCCCGTGGCTGACGGTGCAGCAGAACGTCGAGCTGGGGCTCGAAGCCCAGGGCGTGCCCAGGGCCGAGCGCGAGCGCCGCGCCGAGGCCGCGATCGACATGATCGGGCTGGCCGGCTTCAACAGCGCGCTGCCGCGCGAGCTGTCGGGCGGCATGCGCCAGCGCGTGGGCATTGCGCGCGCGCTGGTGACCGAGCCGGACCTGCTGCTGATGGACGAAGCCTTCTCGGCCCTGGACGTGCTGACCGGCGAGACCCTGCGCGACGAGATGCTGGCGCTGTGGGAAAGCGGCCGTGCCAATATCAGGAGCATCCTGATCGTCTCGCACAATATCGAAGAGGCGGTGATGATGGCCGACCGCATCGTGATCCTGTCGAGCGACCCGGGCCGCATCCGCGCCGAAGTGCCGGTTGCGCTGCCGCGCCCGCGCAACCGCGACAGCGCGCAGGTGCGCGCGCTGGTCGACGAGATCTACGCGCTGATGACCGCCCCCGCGGCGGAAGCGCGCCTGCCCGCGCAAGCGCCCGCGCGCCAGATCGCCTACCGGCTGCCGGACGCCGACATCAGCCAGATGGAAGCCATCCTCGACCTGCTGTGCGAGGCACCCTTCAACTGCCGCGCCGACCTGCCCCACCTGGCCGACGAAGCCGGCCTCACCGACGACGAACTGCTGCCTGCGTGCGAAGCGCTGCAGCTGGTGCAACTGGTGTCGATCGAGCGCGGCGACATCGCCGCCACCGAGGCCGGCCGCGCCTGGTACGCCGCCGGGCCGCAGCAACGCAAGGCGATGTTCGGCCAGCAGTTGCTGGGCAACGTCGCACTGGCCGCGCATATCCGCCGCGAACTGGTGGCGAGCGAGGCCGGCGAGATCCGCGAGGAACAGGTGCTGCACGAACTGGAGCAGTTCCTGAAGCCCGCCGAGGCCGAGCGCGTGCTCAGCGTGGCGATCGGCTGGGGGCGCTACGGCGAGATCTACGAGTACCGCTACAACAGCGGCATGCTGACACTGCCCGAGGAAGAGCTGCCCGAGGCGCCGTAAGCCACCAGGCTCAGACGCGCGCCCGTATGGCGCGCCCGATGGCCCCCGTGCGCAGCGCGATCTTGGCCGCATCCTCGCGCAACGCGCGCAGGCGGCGGTCCAGCACCGCATTGGCCGGACGGCCGGTGGAGCTGGCGGTGGGACCAGCCTCATGGCTGGATTCGCCGGCGGCGGCCGCGTGCACCAGCACGTCGGTGCGGCGCTTGTCGGCGGAATCGGCCAGGCGGGCGCGGCGTTCGGCAACGGCATCCTCGGCGGCCTCGGCGACTTCGGCGCTGACGGTGGCCGCCACTGGTTCGGCACCGGCGACAGCTTCAGCGGGGGTTTCGTCCGCCTTGTCCGCGGCGGCAGGCGCTGCCTCCTTGCGTTCCACCGGCGTTTTCCCGCTGCGGACAAAGCCCGCGCCACGGCCGCCGCCCCGCTCATCGGCATGCAGCCGCTCGCTGGCCACCTGCAGGCTGTGGCTGGCGGCCTCGGTGGCCTGCTCGATCGCGGCTTCCGCGGCCGGGATATCGAGTTCGTCATAGTGCTGGCGCACCTGGATGCGCGCCGCCGCCACGTGCGCGGCCACCAGGTAGTTCTGCACGATAAAGCGGTTCAGGTTGTCCACCGCGCGGTGCCGGCTCTTGGGCTCGTCCAGCATGCGCTGGAACGACGAGATCAGCGCCGACAGGTTGTCCATGAACTGCTTGCGCTGCACGCGGTAGGCAAAGTCATCCTTGGTCCGGCGCAGCAGCAGGTCGCGCGTGGCGCCGATATAGCGGCGGTTGGCCTGCAGCACGCCCTCCACCAGCTTGGGGATGGCGCGGTATTCCCAGCTCGGCAGCACAAAGCTGAACAGCGAGGCGATGATGCCGCCGATCACGGTATCCACCAGCCGCTCGCCCGCCACCGTGGGACTCCCCGGCATCAGCAGGTGAATCTGGATCAGCACCTGGATGCAGGCGGCAATCGCGGTGTAGCGGTACTTGATGGTCACGAACGCTGCGCTGGCCACCAGCGACAGGAACAGCACGCCCAGCAGGATCAGCGGCTGGTGCACCACCTTCAGGATCGCGACCGAGACCACGCAGCCAATCAGCGTGCCGATCAGGCGGTCGTTGTAGCGCTGCTTGGTCATGCTGAAGTTGGGCTTCAGGATGACGATGATGGTCAGCAGGATCCAGTAGCTGTGCGACACATAGGGCAGGTGCTCGGCAATCCACAGCCCCAGCGACACCGCCATCGAGATCCGCAGCGAGAAGCGGAACGCCGGCGAACTCCACTTCAGGTTGTCGCGCAGCACGCTGAACTCATACTTCTGGCGCGTCAGGAACGGCGTCATGTCCGAGCCGGGCAGCACCCTGGCCGGCTCCACCGGCGTGCGCGACGCTTCGTGCAGCTGGCCGACCAGCGTGATCGCGCCGCGCATCATGTCGAGCGTATCAACCAGCGCCGTCATCGCCGCCGGGTTGATATGGTGGTGGCGAAATTGCTCGATCTCGGCCTCGACCGCGCGCAGGCCCTGGCGATATTCCACCGTGGCGTACGAGGCGCGGCCGCGCGTGACCTCGTAGGCGATCTCTTCCACGTCCTTGCACATCTGCAGCACCAGCCCGCGCAGGTGGTCCAGCACCGGCGTGCCGGCAAAAGTCTGGCGCAGCAGCGGATAGTCGGTGTTGGTCGACAGGATGTACTCGTACAGGTCGAGCATGCGCAGGTGCACCTGCACCAGCAGCCCGTCGTGCGGGGTGCGGTTGCCGCGCAGCACCAGGTCGCGCGCGGCCTGCTGGCGCTCGGCCACCACGATCTGCTGGCGCACCAGCTGGTTGAACTGGGCCTCGTAGTCGTTGCCGGCATCGTAGAAGCCGGCCTTGATCTCGAGATAGCCGGCCAGCTCATACAACGATTCGGCCAGCACCTGCTGCTTGGTGCGGCGCTCGGTGATCCAGCTCACCAGCATCGCATAGCCGAGATAAGCGACCGCGCCGATGCTGAACAGCGCCGCGTGCTCCAGCGCGCGCCGCACCAGGAAGTCTTCGTTGATGGTCAGCGTCATCACGAACAGCGCCGCGAACTGCAGCGGCAGCGTCTTGTTGCCGTACACCGTCATCATGCCGGCCAGGAACGTCACCAGCACCAGCAGGAACGGCATCACGCGCGGGAACGGCGTGGCCAGCGCCACCACCAGCGTGACCACGCTGCACAGCAGCACGCTGGCCATCATCTCGTTGAACTTGTGGTTCAGCGGGCTGGGCAGGTCCATCAGGCTGGTGCACAGCGCCCCCATCGACACCACCATCGCGGTGGGCAGGTCGCTGAAGTGCAGCGCGATCAGCGTGGCGCCGATCACCCCGGTGGCCGAGCGCAGCCCCCGGTAGATGTAGTGCGAATACAGGAAGGTGCGGGGATCGTGCGCGTATTGCATGCAGCGGGGGCGATGGCGTGCGGTGGCGGGTGTGGCAGCGGAAAACTAGTTCACTGGCCCAGCCAGCGCGAGCGCGCCGCGTGCCGTCCGCTCTCGAGCTTCACCTTGAACTGCGCAACCGGCTCGCGTGCCAGCGTCACCGGCAGCACCTGCAGCTCGTCGCGGCGGAAGGCGTGCAGCTCGATGCGGTCGCCGCTACGGTAGCGCGCCAGCAGCTTGTCGATCTGGCCCGGCGCCACGCGCAGGCCGTCGATCGCCACCAGCAGGTCGCCGGCGGACAGGCCCGCGGCCTGCGCGGCGCCGCCGTCGAACACCTGCGCCACGCGCACCCAGCCCTCATCGCTCTTGACCTTGATACCCAGCGCCGCGGTGCGCGCCGGCTTCTGCGCCTCGGCCTTGATGCCGAACACCTTGAACAGCGCCGGCAGCGGCAGCTCGCCGGTGCCTTCGGTCAGCGAGCGCAGCAGCGGCCCCATGCGCAGGCCGGTGACTTCATCGAACAGCGCATGGACCTCGGCCTCGGTCACGCCGCGCTGCACCGCGCCCGGCGCGTAGAAGCCGCGGCCGTAGCGGCGCCACAGCGCGCGCATGACATCGTCCAGCGAGCGTCGCCCGCGGGTCTTGTCGCGAATGGTCAGGTCCAGCGCCAGCGCCACCAGCGAACCCTTGGTGTAGTAGCTGACGATGGCGTTGGGGGCATTCTCGTCCTGGCGGTAGTACTTGGTCCAGGCATCGAAGGAGCTTTCCGCCACACTCTGCTTGGTGCGGCCGCTGCCGCGCAGCACGCCGTTCCAGGTCTTGGCCAGCATCTCGATGTATTGCTCGTCGGTGATGCAGCCGGAGCGCACCAGCACCAGGTCGTCGTAATAGCTGGTGAAACCCTCGAACAGCCACAGCAGCGGCGTGTAGGTTTCCTCGGCCAGCCGGTACGGCACGAACGCGGCCGGCTTGATGCGCTTGACGTTCCAGGTGTGGAAATACTCGTGGCTGCACAGCCCGAGGAAGGTGCGGTAGCCCTCGCTGGTATCGCTGTCGCCGCGCACCGGCAGGTCATTGCGCGCGCATATCAGCGCGGTGCTGGCGCGGTGTTCCAGGCCGCCGTAGCCGTCGCTGGTGACCATCGTCATGAAGACGTAGCGGCGGTTGCTGTCCAGGAACGGCGCCTGCGCGGTCTTGGGCTCGAACAGCCGGATCTGCTGTTCGCAGATGCGCTTCAGGTCGCGGCACACGCGCTCGAGGTCGAGCTGCGGCACGCGCCCGGTGAAGACCACGTCGTGCTGCGCGCCGCAGGCGCGGAAGCTGGCCAGCTGGAAGGTGCCCATCTCGACCGGATGGTCGACCAGCTCATCGTAGTCGGCCACCTGGTAGCGGCCGAAGCCGTAGCGCTTGGCGCCTGCGCGGCCCGGCGCTTCGCGCATGGCGGTGGCGACGCGCCAGCCGCGATAGGCCTCGCCGGCGGGCGCATGGATATCGACGGTGCATGGCCGCTCGGCCTGCCCGTCCACGCCCAGGAACACCGAGCTGCCGTTGAAGAAGCCGTGGGTGCTGTCCAGGTGCGCCGCGCGCACCGACAGGTCCCAGGCATAGACCTCGTAGCTGAGCGTCAGCGGGCCGTCGGCCAGGCTGACTGGCGCGGCCTGCCAGCGCTGCTTGTCGAGCTTGGTCAGCCTGACCTCGCGCCCGCCCGCATCGGCGCGGATGCGCACGATATTGCGCGCGAAGTCCCGGATCATGTAGCTGCCAGGGATCCAGGCCGGCAGCGAGAAACACTGGCCGGCGGGATCGGGCTCGCTCACGGTGACGGTGACGGCAAACAGGTGCGCTTCAGGCTGAAGCGGGGCGATGGCATAGCGGATCGGCGTCATGGGCAGGATTGTAACGTCGGCGCTAGGACACGGATGCAGCGCCGACGCGGTGGTGCATCAGGGCGACGGTGCGCGATCAGCCGCGATTCACATCCACCACCACGCGCCCGCGCATGCCGCCTTCCATGATCTTGCGGCCCGCCTCGATCGCATCGCCCAGGCCGATCTCGCGCGTCAGCGCATTGAGCCGGTCCGGCTCCAGGTCGCCGGCCAGGCGCTGCCAGGCCTGCTCGCGCAGCGGCATCGCCGCCATCACGCTGTCGATGCCGTGCAAGGTGATGCCGCGCAGGATGAACGGCGCCACCGACCCCGGGAAGTCCAGGCCCTGCGCCAGCCCGCACGCCGTCACCACGCCGCCGTAGCGCACCTGGGCGCAGGCATTGACCAGCGTGTGCGAGCCGACCGAGTCGACCACCGCGGCCCAGCGCTCCTTTTGCAGCGGCTTGCCGGGTACGCCCAGCTCAGCACGGTCGATCACATCATCGGCGCCCAGCGCCTTCAGGAAATCCGCCTCCCGGGTCTTGCCGGTCGAGGCCACCACCTTGTAGCCGAGCTTGCTCAGCAGCGAGATCGCCACCGTCCCCACTCCGCCCGAGGCGCCGGTCACCAGCACCTCGCCATCGCCGGGGCGCACCGGGCCGTTGACGCCGCCGCGCTCCAGCGCCAGCACCGACAGCATCGCGGTATAGCCCGCGGTGCCGATCGCCATGGCCTGGCGCGTGGTGAAGGCGTCGGGCAGGCGCACCAGCCAGTCGCCCTTCAGGCGCGCGCGCTGCGCCAGGCAGCCCCAATGCGTCTCGCCCACGCCGTAGCCGTTGAGCACTACCTTGTCGCCAGCCTTCCAGCGCGGGTGCGCGGATTCCAGCACCGTGCCGGCGCCGTCGATGCCCGCCACCATCGGCCACTTGCGCACCACCGGCGAGCGGCCGGTGATCGCCAGTCCGTCCTTGAAGTTGATGGTGGAGTAGTCGACGGCAACCAGCACGTCGCCGTCGGCGGGCAGTTGCGCGTCGTCGAGCGTGGCGATACTGGCCTGGGTGGCGCCGTCGGCCTGGGTCAGCAGCAATGCCTGGAAGGTCATGGTGTCTCCTTTGTCGCCTGTCGGCGATCGCATGGGATAAGGGGATAGGCAGAAAGCAGAACGGCCGGACAAGTCCGGCCGTCGATCGGGCCGGTACAGGTCCGGCGCGCGCTTATTTCTTGATGCTGGCGAGCTTGCGTTCCAGCGTGGCGACGTCTGCCGCGCCGGGGATGCGGGTGCCGTCGGTGAAGAACACCGCCGGAGTGCCGGTCACGTTCATGCTGTGGCCCAATGCCAGGTTCTCTTCCAGCGGGGTCTTGCAGCTGCCGTTGCCGGTCAGCGCCACCTGCTTGAGCATCCAGTCGCGCCAGGCCTTGGTGCGGTCGGACGCGCACCAGACCTGCTTGGCCTTGGTTTCGGAATCCGGCGACAGCACCGGGTACAGGAAGGTGTACACGGTGATGTTGTCCATTTGCTGGAAGGTTTGCTCGATGCGCTTGCAATAGCCGCAGTTGGGGTCGGAGAACACCGCCACCTGGCGGCTGCCATCGCCCTTGGTCCACTTGATCGCGCGCGCCAGCGGCAGGTCCGACCACTTGATGCGGTTGATCTCGGCCAGCCGCTCCTCGGTCAGGTTGGTGCCGGTGCGGGTGTCGATCATCTCGCCGTTCAGGATGTAGCGGCCCGAGGCGTCGGTGTAGACCACCTGCCCGCCGATATTGGCCTCGAACAGGCCCGGCACCGGGGTCTTGCTCACGCTCTTCACCTCCGCACGGCCGCCCACCATCTTCTGCAGCGACTCCTTGATGCGGTCGGTGCCGGGCTCGCCCGCGGCCATGGCATGCAGCGCGAAGCCCGCCGCGGCCAGCCCGCCGGCGATGGCGGTGATCGCGGCGCTCATGGCGGGGCGGCGGCGCAGGAATGGGAACATGTGGACTCCAGAGTATTCGGTAAAGGGATCGGAACGTTGGTGCGGCCGCGGTCAGCCAAGCGCGCGCGCGATCAGGAAGCGCTTGAGCAAGGACTGGCCGCCGACCGCGCGCATGCCGGTGTTGCGCACCACGCGCGCGACGCCGCCCGGCAACGAGAACAACCGGTGCAGCCCGTCGGTGGCCGCGGTCAGCGCAAGCAAATCGGTGGCGCGGGCGCGCTCGTAGCGGCGCAGCAAGCGCAGGTCGCCCTCGCTGCGGAAAGGTTCTTTGTCGGCCATCACGCGGCCAAGTTCCGCGACATCGCGCAGGCCCAGGTTCATGCCCTGGCCGGCCAGCGGATGCAACACGTGGGCGGCGTCGCCCACCAGCGCCACGTGCGGCTGCACGAACTGGTCGGCACGCTGCAGCACCAGCGGGAAGCCCTGCGCCGGGGTCACGCAGCGCAGCGCGCCGAACTGCGCGCCGACCGCGCCGCTGGCGCCCTGCATCACCGTGGCGGCGAGCGCCTCGGGCGACAGCGCCAGCAGCTCGCGCGCGTGGGCGTCTTCGGCGGCCCAGACCATCGACACATGGTTGTCCGGCAGCGGCAGTATCGCCAGCACTTCTCCGTTGGCGGGTTCCTCGTCGGCCATCAGCTTTTCGGGCGCGCCCAGGAACCACTGCCACGCGGTTTCCTGGTGCGGGCGCTCGCAGGCGAAATTGGCGACCACGCCCAGCTGGCGGTACTTGCGCGTGCTGACGCCGATGTGGCATTGCTGGCGCAGCCAGGAGCGCGCGCCGTCGGCACCGACCACGCAGGCCGTGCGCAGCTTCTCGCCATTGCCCAGGGTCAGCGTGACGCCGTCAGGATCGCGCTCGAACGCGCTCGCCGTGGCGTCGTGCCAGGTCACCTGGTGCTGGAAGCCCAGCGCCGTGTCGAGCGCGCGCTCGACGTGGCTGGATTCGATGATCCACGCCAGCTGCGGTACCGCGGCCGCGTAGGCCGAGAAATGCAGGTCCCCGTCCAGGCTGGGCGAGGTCTCGGCCGCGCTGACATCGCCGAACACGCGCATGTCGCGCACCGGCTGGATCCGCGCCGGGTCCAGCGCCTCCCACACCCGCATGCGCTCCAGCAGCGCCTGCGAGCTGGCCGAGAAGGCGTAGATGCGGCTGTCCCAGTCATCCGGCCCCGCCGCCGTGCGGCCGCTGGCGCGGGGCGGCCTGGGCGCGACCAGCGCCACGTCCATGCCCTGCTGGGCCAGCAGCAGCGCGCAGGACTTGCCGACGATGCCGCCGCCGACGACAGCAACCTGGAAAGCGGAGGAGTTGCGCGCAGACGGGCGCGCGGACGCGTGGGATCGGGTCATGGCTGGATTATAGCCACGTCACTCCTGGCCCCGCCCCACGCCGGCTCAAGCCGGCCGATGGCGAGGCCCCCATCCGCTAGAATACGGGTTTTGCAATTTCCCGCCTTCTACCATGAGCCTCCAATGCGGCATCGTCGGCCTGCCCAACGTCGGCAAGTCCACGCTGTTCAATGCCCTGACCAAGGCCGGCATCGCCGCCGAAAACTACCCGTTCTGCACCATCGAACCCAATGTGGGCGTGGTCGAAGTGCCGGATCCGAGGCTCGCCAAGCTGGCGGAGATCGTCAAGCCGGAGCGCGTGCTGCCGGCCACGGTCGAGTTCGTCGATATCGCCGGCCTGGTGGCGGGCGCCTCCAAGGGTGAAGGCCTGGGCAACCAGTTCCTGGCCAATATCCGCGAATGCGACGCCATCACCCACGTGGTGCGCTGCTTCGAGGACGATAACGTGATCCACGTGGCCGGCAAGGTGGACCCGCTGTCGGACATCGAAGTGATCAACACCGAACTCGCGCTGGCCGACCTGGCCACCGTCGAGAAGGCCCTGGCCCGCTACATCAAGCCGGCCCGCGCCGGCGACAAGGAAGCCCTGCGCCTGGTCGCCGTGCTGGAAAAGGCGCAAGCCGTGCTGGACCAGGCCAAGGCCGTGCGCACCCTGGACCTGGCGCCCGAAGAGTGGGAAGCCATCCGGCCGTTCTGCCTGATCACCGCCAAGCCGACCATGTACGTCGCCAACGTGCGTGAAGACGGCTTCGAGAACAACCCGCACCTGGACGCCGTGCGCGAGCACGCCAAGCTGACCAATTCCCCCGTGGTGTCCGTCTGCGCCGCCATCGAAGCCGAGATCGCCGACCTGGACGACGCCGACAAGGCCGAATTCCTGGCCGACCTGGGCATGGAAGAACCCGGCCTGGACCGTGTGATCCGTGCCGGCTTCAAGCTGCTCGGCCTGCAGACCTACTTCACCGCCGGCGTCAAGGAAGTGCGCGCCTGGACCATCCACGTCGGCGACACCGCCCCCAAGGCAGCCGGCGTGATCCACACCGACTTCGAACGCGGCTTTATCCGCGCGCAGACCATCGCCTATGAAGACTTCATCAGCTTCAAGGGTGAGACCGGCGCGAAGGAAGCCGGCAAGATGCGGGCGGAAGGCAAGGAGTATGTGGTGAAGGATGGGGATGTGATGAACTTCCTGTTCAACGTCTAAGCCAAAGCTATCGTTTCGGGATGTATCACGACATCTCGCAACCCACCAGAAAGCCCAGCATTTGCTGGGCTTTTTTGTTTCCTGCCGTCTCATGTGACTTCTTGTCACATCATAGAAAACCGGGTACAAAGGCGGGTATAGGATCGCCGTACCCGGTCGCCACTAGAAACCCATACCCGGTTTCCTGTCGAGTACCGCGCCCCGCCTAGATTTCGAGGCCGCCATGCTCACCGATACGCAGTGCCGTAACGCCAAACCCAAGGACAAGCCCTATAAGCTGACCGACGGGAACGGCCTCTACCTCGAGGTCAAGCCGAATGGCGTCAAAGCCTGGCGGTACCGCTTCGAACTGGTCTCAGATGGCGCCCGCAAGGAAAACCTATTTGCCATTGGCGAGTATGTGTACGCACCGACTGGGGAAAGTCCGGCGCAGGCGCAAGCTCGCCGCGGCGGCGCACGTTTCACCCTGGCAGAAGCCAGGGAGGAACGCACCAAAGCTCGAGCCCTAGTTAAGCAAGGGATCAACCCGGCGCATCACCGACAACTGGAGCGCATTCAGCGAGTCCAAGCATCCGCCATGACCTTTGAAGCGGTAGCACACGAGTGGCTGGCGTTGAAGGATTGGGAACAGAACACAAAGGATCGGCGCCTAGACATGCTTGCCAGGGTGGTGTTTCCGAAGATCGGGCGCTTGCCTGTCGACTCGATCAAGCCGGCGCACATCCTGGATGTCCTGAAAGCCTCAGCCGAGAAGAACGGCCCCACCGTAGCGGCCGAAGCCAAGCGCACTATGTCAGGCGTATTCGAGCTCGCGGTGTCCACGCTGCGGGCCGAGGCTGACCCGGTGTACCCCGTTCGAAAGGCGCTTCCTGCCAACAAAACCCAGCACAAGCGCCCCTTGGATACCAATGAAATCGGGGGGCTGCTCCGCGATCTGGATGGTTACGAACGAAATTTCCAGACCGTAGCAGCCTTCCGCCTGATGTGGATGACCCTCTGCCGGCCAAACGAGGTGGTCGGCGCCCGCTGGGGTGAGATGGATCTCGACGCCGGAGTCTGGCGCATCACCGCCGAGCGTATGAAAAAGCGCAAGGAGCACGTCGTTCCGCTGCCGCGGCAAGCAGTTGAAATACTGCGCGCCCAGCAGGCGTTCACTGGCCGCCATATGCACGTGTTCCCCAACCGGGACGATCGCACATTGCCCATGACCGATGCGACGTTACGCCAGGCACTCAAATACCTGGGCTGGTCGGGTAAGTACAGCCCACATGCGACTCGGACCACTGGCAGCACGCGCCTGAACGAATTGGGCTATTCCGCCGATTGGATCGAGCGGCAGCTTGCCCACACTGAACCAAATACAGTCCGGCGGACGTACAACCACGCCGACTATCTGGCTGATCGCACGACGATGATGCAGCAATGGGCCGACATGCTGGATTCATGGAAAGAAGGGGCAAAGATTTTGCCGATCGGCGCCAAATCGGCCTGATTGCTAACGAGCCACACCTAGGCTGACGAGCTGAAAACCGGGCACCGTGCCCGGCTGGCGTGGTTTCCCAACAGTAGGGCGTGCGCTTAGGGGGTGCATGAGTAAGCTACTTGAATTGAAGCAATGGGTATCTATTGAAGACGCCGTTCGCCATCTCTCCGCCCTTCTCGGGGAAGTCATCAGTGACGCAGACATCCTGCAACTTGCGCTAGACGGACATCTGAAAATATCTGCCCGCTTCGTCAATCACACAATGGCCAAGCCATGCAGGCGCGTTCCCATCGGAAAGGCCACCGTAGTGCCTGGTATTGCGGGCGGCGAGGTTGTCCTTGGCATTCGCATCAGCGAGGAAGAAGTACTCGAGATAGATGACGACATCACAACGCTGAGCGGCGTTTGGGATTTGCCAATGATCGGGGGGGAACAGCTTAGCGTGAAAACCGAATACCAGCAGCGAACCCACGGGCCCGGCATCGAGCTCATCTCAATTGACGGCGCTTTCGTCGAGGATTGGAACGGAACGATTTATCAACTACAAGAGGAACTGGAAGAGCGACGAAGCAGGGATCCCAAGCACCCATACAGGCATGAACGCTCGTACTACCCCCCCAGTGAATTACCTGGCGACTGCGTTCTTGTTGTACGGACGGCAAACCGATCCATCGGCAGGCAACTATTGCGGGGTGGCATTTCGGCTTCCGGTATTCGGTGGGGGCGGCAGGTCAGAAACGGGGCGCGACTCCGCCCATTCCTCTACCTCGCGCATGAGCCAGGCGACACGTCGCGCCGAAAGCATCCGTGGCTTCGGAAACTCCCCTTCCCGTATGAGCTTCTGAATGCTGCTATCCGAAAGGGATAGGAGCGTCGCCAGGGTTGGCAAGTCCACAAAAATCGGCTTTGTCACCATCGCGGCCCTTCGATTTCGCAGCCCATAGTCGTCACGCTGAATCGCGCGGGCGCCCCCGGCCCTTGGGCAGGCCGCCGCGGTTCTGCTTCGCCCAGGCGATCACCTCGCCGGCGAACCAGCGCTTCTGCGCGTGCCGGCTCGCCGTCGGCTGGATGGGCACCGGGAACGCCGGCCGGGTGACGACGTTCTTGCTCACCGTGTCAGCAGACAGCCCGGCGAACAAACGGCCCATTGGATCTCAGTGGCCACGCTGCTTTCGCTCTGGCCAGAGGCCGATCATCCGTATTCGTCGCAAGGGTTACGTGACTACCTGGCGCACCTGCCGGAGAGTCGGGAATTTTGGGACAGTGTCGCCCGTCATGGGCTATAGTCGGCTCGCGATTTCTTGCCAGAGGAATTGGCCAGCAGTCGGCCGCGACGCCGGGACGGCTGGAAGGGCAATGGAACAGACCACCCGTCCCAAGCTCAATTCAGGAGGCACTATGGCGTTGCGCAACTATCTAGAAGCCGCCGCGGAAGTCGAGAAGCGCCTTCTGCAGAATCCCCCGCGGATCTTCCAGTTCGTCGTAGAGATCGACGACGCTTTCCAAGATGTGTTGCCCAGTATCACGAAGCACGGGCCGAGGGCTTTGATGCTCTTCCTCAATGCCAGACTGCTGTATAGCGCGGCTGTGCGGATTGGTGTAAGTAGCCACCAAGCAGCAATGTTTCCCGTCCTAAGGACCTGTATGGAGTCCGCATGTTACGGGTACCTAATCGTCCAGGATCCTGAACTGGGTTCTGTATGGGATGCCCGCCATGATAGTGACGACGCGATGCGGGAGTGCAGAAGAAGGTTTTCCAGCGCCGTGTCTGATGCAGCAAAGTCAACCAGCACGAAGGTGGAAGGTCTGAGCGACTGGATCGTGGGACTCTACCAGGCAACCATCGATTCTGGCGCGCATCCCAATCAACAGTCCATTTACCGCACAGTCAGCGTGAACGATGCCGGCGACAACTGGGAGGTAAACCTTCATGCGATCATGGGTGAGGATTCGCCTGTTGCGCGGTGGGCGCTACTGGCTTGTGCGGAGATCGGCTTGGCGGCTATCTGCGTCACAGCAGCAGCCTTGGCGGAACGCACCTCTGACGTTTGGGAGCGCATCCAAGACCTTCATCACAGAAAGAATTCCTTTGAGCTAAGCCTCTACGATTAAGTTTGCCAGCGGCAGCGCTGCACGAACAAGCACCGCGCTGGTGCGCGACGCGCCGGCCAAGTTGGAGCGAGGGCTGTGCCACCTTGGTGCCGGGCCAGGCCGACCAAAAAGTGGCCCAAAGAGGACCCGGGCGCAACCCCATTCGTGGTCGCGTTCTGCAACACTTTGCTTCAATCTGCTGCACTTTGCGGCACTTTTTCGCGTTTCGCTTATACTTCGGCTGCAAACATGCGTTACACCTTGGCTAAGGCCTTCCCATGCCCATTAGAACCGCACAAGCGTTCCTAGATCGCTACTGGAACAGGACTCTTCCTGTTGATCCGGTTGCAATCGCGACCGCCGCAGGAGTGCGAGTCATCGGGGAGCCGCTGGGGACTCTCTCTGGCAAATTCGATGTGGTGGAGGGATACCCAGGCGGCCCCCTCATTACGTACAATTTGTTTGACCCACTCGTTCGTCAGCGCTTCACGATCGCGCACGAGCTGGGCCATTTCGCACTTTTGCATGGGGCGCGGTTTCGCGACTCTACGCAAAGCTTCTCACTGTCGCACTATGACCCAGTCGAATCGGCCGCAAACAAGTTTGCAGCGGAGTTGTTGATGCCAGCCGCAGTGGTCAATGGGTTGATTTCAAACCGAAACATAACGGACTTCAACACACTGGCTCAAATGTTCAATGTGTCGCCAGTAGCGATGAAGTACCGGCTAAAAAATCTCGGTTGGCTATAGCTTTGATGGGAAACGGCAATCAGACGCTTGGTGGAAGCGACGCTACCACCGTAGGTAGGCCGTCGCGCGTAGACGGTTTGGCTTGGGAAGAAGATCTCTCTAGCAGCGGCCAATTGTCCCAAGACGTGGGCGGGCTGCTTTCCGAGCAAATAGCCGATCGTAGGCAGTTCCGACAATTCCGCCTCTTTGCTTTCTATGGGGTAGCGGCACTGGTGGTTTGCACTGTCGGTGCATTGCTGGCTTGGATTTGGTGCGTCGGGCGCAAAGTGGCCGACCCTTTTTCCGCCACGAACTATCAGACAGCGCTGTTTATCACTCCCCTCATTGTTCTGGCTTCATTCGCGGCTCTGCTCGTATTGGCGCTGCTGCGCTTTGCTTTCCGCCCGATGGATGGCAAAGAGAAGGACGAATCGCCGGATGCTCTGGGAGTAGTTCACGCACTGGGCCGGGAAGCGCTTGCAGTTCTCAAAGACTACGTGGGGAAGAAGGCAACTTAGGCTACGGCCGGTCTCCACCCTACAACAGTAAAGAAACCGGGTATGTAACCGGGTACAAAACGCGCCTTGCAGGCCACACTCCCAATAAGAACAAGCCACACAAGCAAGTATTGCGGTTTAACGTCTAAGACCGCCAGACGTCATGAAAAAGCCACCGCATGCGGTACCGCATGCGGTGGCTTTTTTCTTTGGGCCGGGCGATTATCACTTTCGCCTCACAACCTCTCCATCCCCTTCCCCCGCAACCCCAGCAGCAGCGCCTGCCCGTCCGCCCCTACGCGAAATTCCCCATACTGCGCCTGCGCAAACCGCTCGCCCTGCCCCTCCTGGAAGAAATACGCATCGGTCGACACCTGCACCTGCGTGCCGCCCCAGCGCGAGCGGGCGACCTGGTAGCGCAGCAACTGCTCCCCTGCCGCCAGCGGCTCGCCGCCGTGTACGCGCACAAAGCTGGCCACGCCCTGTTCATCGCGGCGGATCACGGCCACGCCGTCGCGGGATGGCCGGTCGTCCTGCGTCTGAGCGGTGCGGATCTGGTTGCCGATGTCAAAGTTCAGCGCCATGTAGTCGCCCTGCATCAGCGAGCGCGGGTCGACCGGGGCGAGCTTGAGGTAGACGGTATCGCCGCGTGCCAGCAGGCGCTCCTTGCCGGCGATGCCGGCGGCGGCGAGTGCCAGCGTCAGGGCCCAGGCAATCAGGATCCAGCGTTTCATGCGGCCTCCTTGCCGGTGCGGGTGCGCAGCAGCCAGTAGCGGCCGGCCAGCAACAGTGCGCCGGCCGCGGCGAGCGTGGCGGACTTGGCCACAAGGGTCCAGTGCAGCGCGCTGTAGTACCAGATAAAGCCGACAGCGATGCTGGCGATGCCCAGGCCCAGCCACGGCATCGACGCGCGGCGCAGCGCCAGGCCGAGCGCGAGAACTCCTGCCACGACCGCGGGCGCGGCCGCCATCAGCGCGCCGAAGGCCGCCACGCCGGCAAGGACGGCGCCCTGCAGGGCGGGGCTGAGCGCCAGCCGGCGGCATTCGACGAGCGCGAAGCCGGCCAGCACCACTGTGGCCAGCCCGCCCGCGACCCAGTGCGCGAGCGGGATGCGTCCGGCTTCCGGGCCGCCCAGCCAGGCCAGCGGATGGCTCATGCCGGTGACGACCAGTGCGACGGCCAGCGTGAACAGCAGCGTCGCGTCGGCCAGCGGTTCCAGCAGCGTGTGGCGGCCGGCCGCGCACAGGCGTGCTTCGGCCAGCGCGAAACCCGTCACCAGCGCGCAGCCGAGCGGCACCAGCCAGCCGAGGGACCACGTCAGCAACAGCCAGTCGTCCGGCTCGCTGCCGGCCAGGACGAGATGCACGGCGCCTGCCAGCCCGATCCATGCGCCCACCGCGCACAGCAGCCGGTGCAGCCGGTTCGGGACCAGCAAGGCGAGCGCGGCCTCGAACAGCGCCAGCCCGGCCCAGAAGCCTGCGCTCTCGGTGACGCGCGTGAAGCCCAGGGCCTCGACCAGCCCGAACACGGCCATGCCCTGCCCGCTCAGGCTCACGGCCAGCGCGAACTGCCCCGCGGCAATGCCGCCGCCACGCCAGTACAGCAGCGCGGCCAGCGCGATCATGGCCAGGCCGGTCACCGCCATGGCGATGCCGTTCTCGCGCGCGGCGACGAAGACCGTGCCGACCAGGAAGAGCTGGAAGAACAAGGCACCGAGCCAGCCCGCCGCGCCCATCAGGCAGCGCACGGCCCAGGGGGTGTGGGTATGGTCGGGCCGCTCGCCCTGTACCTCGCCGCGTGCGGCGAGGTCCTGCCAGAGCCGTTGCCCGGTCTGCCGTTCGGTCGTCATGCCTGCTCCAGTTGGCCGCGCCAGGCACGCATCAGCCAGGTGGCCGCGCCGGCGGCAAGGCCGATGGTTACCAGCCCGAGCAGCAGGAAGGCGCCGAAATCGTCCTTGCCCTCGAACAGCACCTTGGCAATGCCGGCCACCGCCAGCACGATGCCGGTCAGGCAGGCCAGGCTCAGCACCATGATGTCGAAGGCACGCTGGCAGAACCACCAGACCAGGGCGGCTAGTACCACCAAGGCCAGCGCGAATGCTGCACCGTCGAAATGGCTGTCCAGCAGGCTGGCCAGCCCCAGCGAGCCGGCGTGCACGCAGGCCAGCGCGGCCAGCATGCGGCTGCCGGTCTGCCCACGGAAGCCCAGCGCCGGCGCGCGGGCGCACAGCAGCTGCCACAGCACCAGTTGCAGTACCACCGCGCCCAGCAGCGCCAGCGTGGCGGTGCGCATATGGCGGGTATCGAACAACAGCGCGAACACGCCTTCGACACCGAAGCGGATGCTGAAGTAGCGCAGCAACGCCACGTTGCCGACCACGATCACCAGCCACCAGTGCGGTGCGGCGCGCGCCGCCAGCGCCCAGGGCACCGCCAACAACGCCCATAGCGCAAACAGCTGCCAGGCGTCGGCGCCGGTCTGGTAGGTCTGCCCGATCACCGCGAGCAGCACGCCGGCGACGACCTGCGCGCCGCCCAGCGCGGCCCGGCCCGCGGTGTCGCCAGCCGGGCGCAGCCAGGCAAATGCGGCGAGCAGCGTGAGCGCGCCGGCCAGCAGGCCGAACTTGGAAAACTTGTGGAGATCCTGCCAGTTGAAGGCGAAGAACACGATCACGCCCGCGCACAGCAGCGCGGTGCCCAGCGCCATCAGCGCCGTGTCCAGCCAGCGGCGCCAGTCGGTGGCGACGGGCTCGGTGCGCGCCCACGGCGCAGGGACGCCGGCCGCGTCCAGGCGCCCCAGTGCGCGCCAGTCGGCCAGTGCCCGGCGGATGGCGCGCCGTTCGCCGGTGGCTACGGTGGGTGTGCCTTGCATGTAAGTGTCCTTACGTGCTGAGATGACGGGGACTTTAGCAAAGCGGCGCGGGGGCCGCACCTGTTCCGTGGGAGGGTGCGTTGCGGTCGCGCTCTGATCTATGCCCGGCCTGCGCGGGCCGGTATGCTGTGGTTTTTTCGTCCTGCGCCCGCTCCATGACTCTCGGAATCCTTGCCGCCATCCATGATGAAGTCGATGGCCTGGTGGCCGCCATGCGCCATGACGACAGCCGCGCCACGGTGCGTACCATCGGCATGCGCGACTACTATGCCGGCCAGCTGCTCGGGCAGCCGTGCGTGCTGGTGCTGGCGCGCATGGGCAAGGTGGCGGCGTCGGCGACCACGGTCACCCTGATCCGCGAGTTCGGCGCGACGCAGATCGTCTTCACCGGGCTGGCCGGGGGCATTGGCGCCGGCACCAATGTCGGCGACATCGTCATCGCCGACCGCACCATCCAGCATGACCTCGACGCACGTCCGTTCTTCGGCCGCCATGAAGTGCCGCTGCTGGACCGTGCCGAGTTCCCGGCCGACCCGGCGCTGACCGCCGAGCTGGAAGCCGCCGCGCGCGAATTTCTGCAGCTGGACCTGCCTGCCGAGGTGCCGCGCGAGGTGCTGGAACGATTCGGCGTAGCCGCGCCGGCGCTGCACCACGGCATGATCGCCAGCGGCGACCAGTTCATCGGCTCACCGGCGGCGGTGACGGAGTTGCGTGAGCGGCTGCCCGGATTGCTGGCGGTGGAAATGGAAGGCGCCGCGGTGGCGCAGGTCTGCCACGAATACGGCGTGCCGTATGCCGTGATGCGGACCATTTCGGACCGGGCCGACGATAGCGCCCATGTGGACTTCGCGGCATTCCTGAAGGATGTGGCCAGTCACTATTCCAGCGGCGTGCTGCGCCGGCTGCTGGCGGGAAGAGCCAAAGCCGACACTGTTCAAACGCCGGTCCGCTTCTGATCGAAGTCAAGCGGCGAGCGGATTCCCGCCGCCGCGGTCAGTTCTGTTCTTACCGCCCGCGCGGCCGCAGCGCGCCCCAGGCCCCCACCAGCAGCGCCGAGCCGGCGATCACCGCCAGCCAGCTGCTGAGCTGCCCGTCGATAAACAGGTGCAAGGCCCGGCCGCCGTAGAAAGCGCCCGCCGCACCCGCCGCACCCAGCACCAGCGCGGCCGGCAGGGTCACCACGCGCCCTGCCGGATGCAGCCGGCGCGCCGCCAGCCCCACCAGCAAACCCACGATCAAGGTGCCCAGCATCCGCTTCTCCTGTGTTGTCAGCATCACAGCCGCAAGGGCTGCGGCGTAACGATACTGCAATCCGGGGCCGCTGCCATGCCCCCGCCCGGCCCGGATGGCCCAGCACCCTGCAATTAGCGATCCCGGCGGTATAATGGCATCCGGTCCGGCCACGCTCCGGACCGTACCCGTCCCCTACAAATGCAACTGCTCGCGATCGGCATCAATCACACAACGGCACCCGTCTCGCTGCGCGAGCGGGTGGCGTTTCCGCTCGAGCAGATCAAGCCCGCGCTGGGTGCGCTGCGCTCCCACCTGTCGGGGCGCAGCGGCACCGAAGCCGCCATCCTGTCCACCTGCAACCGCACCGAGATCTACTGCGCGACCGACGTCCTGACGCCGGGCACGGATGGTTTCGAGCACACCCTGCGCTGGCTGTCGCAGCACCACAACGTGCCCGCCGGCGAACTGGCGCCGCACCTGTACGCGCTGCCGCAGTCCGAAGCCGTGCGTCATGCCTTCCGCGTGGCCAGCGGCCTGGATTCGATGGTGCTGGGCGAGACCCAGATCCTGGGCCAGCTCAAGGACGCCGTGCGCACCGCCGGCGAGGCCGGCTCGCTGGGCACGTACCTGAACCAGCTGTTCCAGCGCACCTTCGCGGTGGCCAAGGAAGTGCGCGGCCAGACCGAGATCGGCGCGCATTCCGTATCGATGGCCGCGGCCGCGGTGCGGCTGGCGCAGCGGATCTTTGAAAGCGTCTCGACCCAGCGCGTGCTGTTTATCGGCGCGGGCGAGATGATCGAACTGTGCGCCACGCACTTCGCCGCGCAGCAGCCGCGCCAGATCGTGGTGGCCAACCGCACCGTCGAGCGCGGCGAAAAGCTCGCCGAGCAGCTCTCCGGCCAGGGCCTGACCGCCAACGCGATCCGCCTGACCGACCTGGGCGAGCGCCTGCATGAATTCGATATCGTGGTGTCCTGCACCGCCAGCTCGCTGCCGATCATCGGCCTGGGCGCGGTGGAGCGCGCGGTCAAGCGCCGCAAGCACCGCCCCATCATGATGGTCGACCTGGCCGTGCCGCGCGACGTCGAGCCCGAAGTCGCGCGCCTGGACGACGTCTTCCTGTACACCGTCGACGATCTCGGCGCGATCGTGCGTGAAGGCAATGCGATGCGCCAGGCCGCGGTGGCGCAGGCCGAGGCCATCATCGAAAGCCGGGTGCAGAACTTCATGCACTGGCTGGAAACCCGCAGCGTGGTGCCGGTCATCCGCGAACTGCAGACCAGCGGCGAAGCCATCCGCCAGGCTGAACTGGAACGCGCGCGCCGCATGCTGGCACGCGGCGACGACCCCGAAGCCGTATTGGAGGCCCTCTCCGGTGCGCTGACCCGCAAGTTCCTGCATGGCCCCACCCACGCACTGAACCACACCCAGGGCGAGGACCGCGAGGCGCTGCTGCGCCTGGTGCCGGGCCTGTTCCGCCACAGCAGCCACTCCGAGCGCTAGCCGCTCTGCCCTTGCGCCGCGCGCGCCCTGCCGCGCCGGCACGCCGCCGCCCGCCCGCGGGTAGCCCCGGCCCCTGGCCCACCTCTTTCCCCCCGCACCCGATGAAAGCCAGCATGCTTGCCAAGCTCGACCAACTGGCCGAGCGACTCGATGAAGTCAACGCCCTGCTCGCGCGCGAAGACGCGACCGCGAAGATCGACCAGTACCGCAAGCTCAGCCGCGAACATGCCGAGTTGTCGCCGGTGGCCGAGCAGTACGGCCAGTACCGCCAGGCGCAGGACGACCTGGCCACCGCGCAGGCGCTGCTGGACGATCCGGAGATGAAGGACTTTGCCGCCGACGAGATCGCCAGCGCGCGCGCGCGGCTGGAAGCCCTGGAAGCCAGCCTGCAGCGCCTGCTGCTGCCCAAGGACCCCAACGACGACCGCAACCTGCTGCTGGAAATCCGTGCCGGCACCGGCGGCGAGGAAAGCGCGCTGTTCGCCGGCGACCTGCTGCGCATGTACACGCGCTACGCCGAACGCCAGCGCTGGCAGGTCGAAGTGATGAGCGAATCGGAATCAGACCTGGGCGGCTACAAGGAAGTGATTGTGCGCATCGCCGGCGATGCTGCATTTTCCAGGCTGAAGTTCGAATCCGGCGGCCACCGCGTGCAGCGCGTGCCGGCGACCGAGGCACAGGGGCGCATCCACACTTCGGCCTGCACGGTCGCGGTGATGCCAGAAGCCGATGAAGTGGGCGAGGTCGAGATCAACCCGGCCGACCTGCGCATCGACACCTTCCGCGCCTCGGGCGCAGGCGGGCAGCACGTCAACAAGACCGATTCCGCGGTGCGCCTGACCCACCTGCCGACCGGCATCGTGGTCGAGTGCCAGGACGACCGCAGCCAGCACCGCAACAAGGACAAAGCGATGAAGGTGCTGGCGGCCCGCATCAAGGACATGCAGACGCGCGCCGCCCAGGCCAAGGAGGCCAGCACGCGGCGCAACCTGATCGGCTCGGGGGACCGCAGCGACCGCATCCGCACCTACAACTTCCCGCAAGGGCGGGTCACCGACCACCGCATCAACCTGACGCTGTACAAGATCGACATGATCATGGACGGCGACATGGATGAGCTGCTGTCGGCGCTGGCCTCAGAACACCAGGCTGATCAGCTTGCCGCACTTGGCGAAGAGTCGTAAGCACCACAAAATGTCATGCAGCCGGCCTTCCGCCCCGAACACCGCGTAAAGTCGCCGATATCTTTGTATTTCTTGTAAATGCTTGAAACAGCACTGGTAGGGGTAAGCCCGCTGTCTATAATCGATTTCGACCGGCAAACGGAGAATGGTGCCGGGTAGTCACTCCCGAGAACATACCTAGGACGAAATCATGAAAAAACTGCTCGCGCTGTTGATGATCACCGCGGCCATGGCCGCGTGCAGCAAGAAGGAAGAAGCCCCGCCTGCCGCCTCGAACGCCGAGAGCGCCATGCAAAGCGCCGCTGAATCCGCCAAGGCCGCCGCGAGCGATGCCGCCGCTGCCGCCAGCAGCGCCGCAGACGCCGCCAAGTCCGCCGCCAGCGGTGCTGCGGCCGACGTCTCGGCTGCCGCCGACAAGGCCAAGGAAGACGCCGCCAGTGCCATGGCAAATGCCAAGCAGGCCGCCAAGGACGCCGTCAATAAGTAATCGTCCCGGCGGGGGCATTGCGCCGCCCGCTGTCGATGAGCGGTACACTGGCGGCAAGCTGGAAGTCCCGCCCCAAAGCCCCGCCAGGCCTTTGCGCCGGTGGGGTTTTTTGTAGCCGGCAAAAGAACCGTCCCCGCCCTTTCGATGTCTTCCCCAAACTCTGCCGCGCTGCCGGCGACCCCCACGCTGCGCGAAGCCCAGACCCTCGCCGCCATGGCCGGGCTGCCTGCCCTGGAAGTGCGCATGCTGCTGACGCATGTCACCGGCCTGAGCCGCACCCAGCTGATCACGCGCGACACCGACACCCTCACCATCGCCCAGCGCGACGCCTATGCCACGCTGCTGGCACGGCGGCTGGCGGGCGAGCCGATGGCCTACCTGATCGGCGAGCGCGAGTTCTTCGGCCGCAAGTTCCGGGTCACGCCTGATGTGCTGATCCCGCGACCCGATACCGAGGTCGCCGCCGAAGCCTCGCTGGCGCGGCTGGCCGAGGTGCCGCAGCCGAACGTGCTGGACCTGGGCACGGGCTCGGGCATCCTGGCCGTGACGCTGGCGCGCGAGCGCCGGGATGCGCAAGTCTGGGCCACCGACATCTCGCCCGGCGCGCTGATGGTGGCGCAGGACAACGCCAGCGCGCTCGGCGCCGACCGCATCCACTTCCTGGTGTCTGACTGGTACGCGGCGCTGCCGCCGGGCCTGCGCTTTCACCTGGTCGTCAGCAATCCGCCCTACATCGCCGCGGGCGACCCGCACCTGGCCGAAGGCGACCTGCGCTTCGAACCGATCGACGCACTGACCGACCACGACGACGGCCTGTCCGACCTGCGGGCCATCGTCGGCGGTGCCGGCGCGCGGCTGCTGCCTGGCGGCTGGCTGCTGATGGAGCATGGCTACGACCAGGCGCAGGCCACCCGCCAGTTGCTGGAAGCCGCCGGTTTCACCGAGGTCTTCACCGCCCGCGACCTGGCCGGCCTGGAACGCTGCACCGGCGGACGCTGGCCAGGCGCCCGGCCCGGCGGCACCACTGCCGCCCACTGAAGCCCGGCGGCGATTCCGGTAAAATCGCCGTCAGATCCCCGCCACGCGGCCAGGCCGCGTGGTGTCCCATTCTCCCCAGGCGGCGCCCGCGACACGGCATCGCCCCACTGAAAAGCAAACCATGAGCGACGTGCAGCAAAAGATCGATCAGATCGTCAAGGGCAACCCGGTAGTCCTGTTCATGAAGGGCACCGCGCAATTCCCGATGTGCGGCTTCTCGGGCCGCGCCATCCAGATCCTGAAGGCCTGCGGCGTGGACGCGCCGACCACGGTCAACGTGCTGGATGACGAAGGCGTCCGCCAGGGCATCAAGGAATACGCCAACTGGCCGACCATCCCGCAGCTCTACGTGAACGGCGAATTCATCGGCGGCTCGGACATCATGATGGAGATGTACCAGAACGGCGAACTGCAAACCCTGCTGAAGGGCTGAGTTCCGGTATGTCCGTGACTGGCGGCACACCCAAACGGCTGATCGTCGCCATCACGGGCGCCACCGGCGCCATCTACGGCGTGCGCCTGCTGCAGGTGCTGCGCGCGGCGCCCTCGGTGGAAACCCATCTGCTGATTTCGCCGGCCGGCGTGATGAACCTGCAGCACGAGCTGGACATCAGCCGTGCCGAGGTGGAGGCGCTCGCCGGCGTCGTGCACAACGTGCGCGACATCGGCGCGACCATTGCCAGCGGCTCGTTCCGCGCACAGGCGATGGTGGTGGCCCCCTGCTCCATGCGCACGCTGGCGGCGATTGCGCACGGCCTGTCCGACAACCTGATCACGCGCGCCGCCGACGTCACGCTCAAGGAGCGGCGCAAGCTGGTGCTGATGGTGCGGGAAACGCCGCTGAACCTTGCGCACCTGCGCAATATGACGGCGGTGACGGAAATGGGCGGGATCGTGTTCCCGCCGGTGCCGGGCTTCTACCAGAAGCCACAAAGCATTGCCGAACTGGTCGACCATACGGTCGGGCGCGTGCTCGACCTGGTGGATTTGCCGGAGATCGGGCAGACGCTCGCGCCCAGCTGGGGCGGGCTGAATACCCGCACCGGCGACGCGGCCGGCAACTGAACTGCGGCCGGCGCGCGGCCTCTCTCTACGCGCCGGCATCCTCCCGCATTGTCGTGCCAACCGCGCTCATTACCAGCGGCGATAGCCCCGCCCGTAATAGCCATAGCCATAGCCACCGTAGTAATACGGCCGCGGCGCCACCACCACCGGCGCGGGCGCCACGTACACCGGCGCAGGGCCGACCGCGGGGCCGGCAGGCGTGGGATAGACGGCGCAGCCGCCCAGCAGGGTGACGGATGCCGCAGCGGCAGCCAGTCCAATCGTCAGCATTCTCATCTTTCGTCCTTGGGTCGGAACGGGCATGTGCCTGCCCTGCTGACGTTATACGGGCAGAAGCCGTAATACGGCGTCAAAGGCGTGTAAGGCTTGTTACCGTTCCCTACGCGCCCTGTAACACATCCAGGGATGCCATCAGATCTCGAACCGTATCCCCTGCGCCAGCGGCAGCGAATCGCCATAGTTGATGGTGTTGGTGGCGCGGCGCATATAGCCCTTCCACGCATCCGATCCCGACTCGCGGCCCCCGCCGGTTGCCTTTTCCCCGCCGAAGGCGCCGCCGATCTCCGCGCCGCTGGTGCCGATGTTGACGTTGGCAATGCCGCAGTCGCTGCCTGCCGAGGACAGGAAGCGCTCGGCCTCGCGCATCGATTCCGTGAAGATGCACGACGATAGCCCGTGCGCCGCGGCATTGTTCAGCGCGATGGCCTCATCCAGCGTGGTGTACGGCATCAGGTACAGGATCGGCGCGAAGGTCTCGGTCAGCATGGTGTCGTGCTGGGCGTCGGTCATCACCAGCGCGGGCCGCACGTAACAGGCATGCGGGTAGCGGTCGGCCAGCAGCCGTTCGCCGCCGGTGACGATATTGCCCTGCGCGCGGCAGGCGGCCAGCGCATTGGCCATGGCATCGCCCGCGGCGGTGTCGATCAGCGGGCCGACCAGGGTGCCGTCGGCGAGCGGGTCGCCGACGGGCAGGCGGTCGAACACCGTGATCAGCCGGCTCGCCATGGTGTCCATCAGGTCGGCGTGGATAAAGCAGCGACGCAGCGTGGTGCAGCGCTGGCCCGCCGTGCCGGCCGCGGCAAAGGTGATGGCGCGCACCGCCAGCTCGATGTCGGCCGAGGGTGCGACGATGGCGGCATTGTTGCCGCCCAGCTCCAGGATGCTGCGCTTGAAGTGCCCGGCGCAGGCAATGCCGACCTCGCGCCCCATGCGGGTCGAGCCGGTGGCGCTGACCAGCCGCACCGCCGGGTGCGACACCAGGTGGGTGCCAAGCATGCGCCCGCCCGGCAGCACCGCCGAGATGCCGGCGTGCTGCGGCGCCGCCGCGGCCAGCACGCGCTCCAGCAGACTATGCGCGGCCAGCGCGCACAGGGAGACCTTTTCCGAGGGTTTCCAGATCACGCCGTTGCCGCACACCAGCGCCAGCGCTGCATTCCACGCCCACACCGCCACCGGGAAGTTGAAGGCCGAGATCACGCCGCACAGCCCATACGGATGCCAGGTCTCGCGCATCGCATGCTGCGGGCGCTCGGAGGCAATGGTCAGTCCGTGCAGCTGGCGCGACAGCCCGACCGCGAAGTCGCAGATGTCGATCATCTCCTGCACCTCGCCCAGGCCTTCCTGCAGGATCTTGCCGGACTCCAGCGAGACCAGCCGGCCCAGCGCCGGCTTGTGTTCGCGCAGCACCTCGCCGAAGCGCCGCACGATCTCGCCGCGCGCGGGCGCGGGCAGCAGCGCCCAGGTTGTCTGGGCCGCGTGGGCGCGGGCGATCAGCGCATCGGCCTGCGCCGGCGTGCAGGCCGGGACATGGCCGATGGCCTCGCCATCGACCGGCGAGCGGACCGTCACGGCGCCGGCCGGCGTGCCCTCCCGCCACGGCCGCGGCAGACCCAGCGAATCCCAGCAGGCAGCGAACTCTTGCGCTTTCATATGACGGTCTCCTGGAGCGGATGCTGCGTGTAATGGCGGCCGAAGCGATTGGCAAGGAAGGCGTCCAGCGGCATCGACTCCTGCCGCACGAAGCCGGATTGCGGCAGCGCGCCGGTGGCCACCAGGTCCAGCGCGGTGCAGATGCCCGCGGCAGTGGTCAGCTGGATCGCGTTGACATGGCCACCCTTGCCATCCACCCCGCCGATGCGCGCCGAGAACGAAGCCTGCGTCAGCGGCCCGCGCCCGCGTTCGCCCCCGGCCGGGTAGCCGGTGGCGGTGGCGAACACGATCACCACGTCCTGGTCGGTCACCGGAATGGCGCGATCAAAGATATCGCGCAGCCATTCGCGGCGTTCGCGCAGGCGCAGGTCGTTGAGCAGCAGTTTCATCAGCGCGCAATGGCCGGGATAGCGGATGGACTTGTAGTCGACATGGCGCGCGCGGCCGGCCAGCGTCTCGGGCAGCGTGCCCAGGCCG
The DNA here is from genome assembly GCF_058792255.1 of Cupriavidus sp. CPT47-8839-RL05A. Lineage (NCBI taxonomy): Bacteria > Pseudomonadati > Pseudomonadota > Betaproteobacteria > Burkholderiales > Burkholderiaceae > Cupriavidus > Cupriavidus sp. CPT47-8839-RL05A. Next base: position 44,887 of record NZ_JBYTEG010000033.1, read on the forward strand.
CCAGATGTATTAAAGGCTTCGTATTCGATGCCGTCCAGCGCAAAGCTTTCCAGCCCCTCCAGCGCCGTCAGTTCCACGCGACGGCCATCGACGATGGCCTCGCACGGGTTGCAGTACTCGTTGATCAGTCCCTCGGTGCTCCAGGTCAGGTTGTACTTGAGCGCATTGCTGGGGTAGCGCGGCAGCGCGCCGACCCGCATCTGCAGGTCCAGCAGTTCCCCCCCGCCGCGCAGGAAGCGCTGCGCCAGGTCATGCCCGACCACGCCGATAAAGCCCGGCGCCAGCCCGCACTGCGGCATCAGCACCGAGCGCGCGCTTTGCGCCAGCTGGCGGATGGCCTGGGTCGCGGCCACGTCCTCGGTCAGGTCGAAGTAATGCACGCCCAGGCGCGCCGCCACCGAAGCCACGCTGATCGCGGCATGGAACGGCAGCGCGTTGAGCACGGCATCGGCGCCGGCCAGCAGCGCGGCGCAGGTGCCGGGCTCGGTGGGGTCGCCGGCGCGCGCCAGCACGCCGCGCGGCAGGCCGTCGAGGCGGCGTGCGTCATGGTCGACCACGCTGACGCGGTAGTCGCCGCTGTCATGCAGCATGGTGGCAATGGTGCGCCCGATCTTGCCCGCGCCCAGTACCGCCACGTGCAGCGGGCGGGTCGCCTTGGGCAGGTCGCGCGGGGCCTGCCGGCCCAGGTTCGAGGCTTGCATGGTGTCTCCGTCCACAAGAAAAGGTTGTCCCGTTGACTGGAGTATGGATAGCGCGCGCGACACAATGAAGCCGCAATAACGACGAAAAACCGCCATAATCGAACGAAACGACGAATCATCCCGACGCAATGACCGAACTCGACACCACCGACCGGCACCTGCTGTCGCTGCTGCAGGCCAATGCCCGTGAAAGCGCCGCCAACCTCGCCCGGCACCTGGGTATCGCCCGCACCACCGTGGTCGCGCGCATTGCGCGGCTGGAGCGCAGCGGGGTGATCGCCGGCTACGGCGTGCGGCTGGGGCAGCGCATGGAAGACAACGCCATCCTGGCCTACTGCGGCCTGTCGGTGCAGCCCAAGGCCGCGCCCGCCATCCTGCGCGCGCTGCAGCGCCTGCCCGAGATCGAAGAGGTCAATTCCGTCAGCGGCCCGGTCGACTACCTGGTGGCGATCCGCTGCGACACGCATGACCGGCTGGACCGGCTGCTCGACGAGATCGGCATGCTCGACGGCGTCAACCACACCACCACCTCGATCGTGCTGGCGCGCAAGCTCGACCGCCGGCGCGCCGCCGGCTGACGCGGTATGCTGCCAAACCCATCAGCCTTTGCGGAGAAACAGAACATGAACAACCCGATCCGTGTCGCCGTGGGCGGCGTGACCGGCTGGGCCGGCGGCGAACTGGCGCGCGGCGTGGCCCATGCGGCCGACATGACCCTGGTGGCCGGCCTGTCGCGCGGCGCCGCCGGGCAACCTCTGGCGCAGCTGACCGGCCATGCCGATACGCCGGGCGTGGCGGCCGCCAGCATCGAGGCCCTGGGGGAAACGCCCTACGACGTCTATGTCGAATACACCAAGCCGGGCATCGCCAAGCACAACATCCTGCAGGCGCTGGCGCACGGCGCGCACGTGGTGGTGGGCACCTCGGGGCTGACCGACGAGGACTATGCCGAGATCGACGCGGCCGCGCGCCAGGCCGACCGCGGCGTGCTCGCCTGCGGCAATTTCGCCATCACGGTGGTGCTGCTGCAGAAGTTTGCCGAGATGGCCGCGCGCCACCTGGAGCACTGGGAGATCATCGACTACGCCAAGGCCGGCAAGATCGACGTGCCCTCCGGCACCGTGCGCGAGCTGGCCTACCGGCTCGGCCAGGTCAAGGCCGCCGCGCAGGCGGTGCCGGTCGACCAGGTCAAGGGCCCGAAGGAAACCCGCGGCGCCACCATGTCGGGCACGCAGGTGCACGCGGTGCGGCTGCCGGGCTACCAGCTTGGCGTGGAAGTGATCTTCGGCGCCGACGGCCAGCGCCTGCACCTGAAGCACGAGGCCGGCGACGGCTCCACGCCCTATGTCGCCGGCGCGCTGCTGGCGATCCGCAAGGTCAACACCGTGCGCGGCGTGGTGCGGGGGCTGGACAAGGTGATGGAAGGGCTCTGAGGCCAGGTGCGCAGGCGGCCAGGCCGCCTGCTGCGGGTGTTACCAGCTGCCAGGCTTCTCCGGCTTGGCGGCTGGCTTCGGCGCGGGCTTGGCGGCGGCAGCCTTGCCGCCCTTGGCCGCGGGTGCCGAGGCCGGATTGAGCTGCTTGTCCACCTCGGCATCCTTGTCCGCCATCAGCACGCGCGCCTGCGGCAGCAGCATTTCGATGGTGCCGGTGTTGGGGTCCTCCGGCATGGCGTAGAGCTCAACCGTCAGCGGCTTGTGCATCCAGCCGGCGTGCAGCGTCTTGACGCTCTTGCCAGCCTTGTCGGGCATGTCGACCTGCTCCTGCCGGAACGGCTTGCCGTACAGCGCGCTGACGCTGTCGGCCGCGGCCTGCTGCGAGTTGGCGCCGGCGGTCGGCACTACCAGGCCGACCAGCGCATTGCGGTCGACAAAGGCCAGCACAAAGGGGCCGTCCATGAATGACGGGCGCTGCGCGCGCGGCACGCCGACCTGGCGCATCAGGCCATCGCCCTTCAGTTCGACACAGAATCCGGTGACGTCGCGGCCATCGGGCGTGCGCTTGTCGGCGCAATCCGGCAAGGCCGGCAGCGGGTTGCCGATTTCCAGCATGGCCAGCAGCGGCGACAGCGCGCTGTTCTCGACCTTGGCCTGGGCCTTGGCCGGTGCGGGGGCTGGTTTGGCGGCAGGGGCGGAAGCGGGCGCGGCAATGGCGCCGGCAGCGGCGCCCAGCAGGCCGGCAAACGCCAGCCCGGCAACGGGGAATTTCAAATCGGACTCCTGATGAACGGCTCCGGGTTGGAGCCCGCCCCGGCCGGGTTGTTCCTGCTGGGCGCGGGCGGTGACGGGAAAGTCACCGGCGGCCTGCCGGGCCAGGGGCGAGCAGTAGCTTACCCCATGGCCCTGGCGGCTCCCGCACTTCCAGTCAGTCCAACGAAATGTTATTGGCCTTGATGACCTTGCCCCAATGCTCGCGGTCGGCTTCGATATATCGGTCGATCTCGGCCTGCGTGCGCGGGGCCTGCACGACCAAGCCCAGCGCGCTGAAGGTGGAACGGAACTGCGCGTCCTTGAGCACGTGGGCAGCGGCGGCCTGCAGCCTGGCCACCGCATCGGGCGGCGTCTGCGCGGGCACGGCCAGGCCGAACCAGGTGGCGGCCTGGAAGTTGGGATAGCCGCCTTCCGCCACGGTCGGCACGTCGGGCAGCACGTCCAGCCGGGTGCGGCCGGTGACCGCCAGCGCCTTGAGCTTGCCTGCCTTGATATGCGGCAGCGAGGTGCTGACCACATCCACCATCAGCTGCACGTCGTTGGCCAGCAGCGCCGACAGCGCCGGGGCGCTGCCGTTGTAGGGCACGTGGGTGACGCTGATGCCCAGCTCGGTCTTGAGCATTTCGGTGGCCAGCTGGAGCGCGTTGCCCAGGCCGACCGAGCCATAGTTGAGCTTGCCGCCCGCGGCCTTGGCGTAGGCCGCGAACTCGCGGATATTGCTGGCCGGCACCTTGCTGTTGGTCACCACCACCAGCGGCACCTCGGCGCCGATGCTGAAGATCTTGAAGTCCTTGGGCGGATCGTAGTTGATCTTCTTGTACAGCATCGGGTTGAGCACCATGCTGCCGTTGGTGGCCAGCACCATGGTGTATCCGTCTGCGGGCGCACGCGCCACGCTGGTGGTGCCGATCATGGTGGCCGCGCCGGGGCGGTTTTCCACCACCACGGTCTGGCCCAGCTGGCGCGACATGCCGTCGGCCAGCGCGCGGCCGAACTGGTCGGTCGAGCCGCCGGGGGTGTAGGGCACGACCAGCTTGATCGGACGATCGGGATAGGCGGCCTGCGCGGCCCCGCCCCACATGGCCAGCGCGCACCCCGCGCCGGCTGCCATCGCGGCGAGCCAGGCGCGCCGTCCGCTTGGTTTGTTCTGCATCGCGTCTCCTCCTGTTGTTATCGGTCGTGATCGATCCAGGCCGGGCACGCGCTCAGACGCGGCGCTGGCGGCCTTCCCAGTATCGGTCACGCAGCCGGCGCTTGGCGAGCTTGCCGGTTTCATCGCGCGGCAGCTGCGCCTCGACCACGATGCTGCGCGGCACCTTGAAGCCGGACAGCCGCTGGCGCAGCCAGTCGATCACCTCGGCCTCGCGGATCTCCACGCCCGGCATCGGCTGCACCATGCCCAGCAGGCGCTCGCCGTACTCGTCGTCGGGGATGCCGAACACCACGCAGTCGGCCACGCCGGGGTAGCGCACCAGCTCATGCTCGATCTCGGCCGGGTAGATGTTCACGCCGCCGGAGATCACCATGTCCGAGGCGCGGTCGCAGATAAACAGGTAGCCGTCGGCATCGACATAGCCCATGTCGCCCAGCGTCACCAGCCCGTCGCGGTCGATGGCGGCGCGCGCGGCGTCATTGTTGCGGTAGCTGAAGTCGGGGTAAGCCGGCTGGCGCACGTAGACCAGGCCGACCTCGCCCGGCGCGCACTGGCGGCCGTTCTCGTCGAGGATGCGCAACTGGGCGTCATCGACCGGCTTGCCGGCGGTCCCCGGGCGCGCGGCGGCATCGGCCGGCGTGGCCACGGTGATCATGCCGGCTTCGCTGGAGGCGTAGGTTTCATGGATGACCGGGCCCAGCCATTCCAGCATCGCGCGCTTTACTTCGGGCGAGCACGGCGAGCCGGTGGAGGCGACGAAGCGGATCGAAGACAGGTCGTACTTCGCGCGCACCTCGGGCGGCAGCTTGAGCAGGCGCACGTACATGATCGGCACCAGGTAGAGCACGTCGATGCGGTGCTTTTCCACCAGCGCCAGCACCTGCTCGGCGTCAAAGCGCGGCGTGAGCACCAGGCGTTCGGCCATCTGCAGCGCGTTCTGGATAAACGAGCCCGGCGCGCTGTGGTACAGCGGCGCCGACATCAGCGTGCGGCAGCCCGGCTCGATGCCATAGGTTTGCCTCACCACCGAGCGCATGCGCGCGAGCTGTTCCTCCAGCCGGTCCAGCGGCAGCGGTAGGCGCACCACGCCCTTGGGCCGGCCGGTGGTGCCGGAGGTGTAGGCCATATGGCCGCGCGGCGCCACGCGCGGGCCGTCGTAGGCCGGCTGCTGCGCCAGCCAGCTTTCATAGTCGATGGCGCCTTCGGCGGGGCCGCCCACCGACAACACCGTCATGCCGGCCGGAACGGCGTCGCGCACGACGGGCAGCAGGTCGGCCTGCACCAGCAGCACCCTGGCGCCGCTGTCGGTCAGCAGGAAGCGCACCTCCTCGGCGGTGAAGTGCCAGTTGATCGGGCAGTAGTAGCAGCCCGCGGTGCGGCAGGCATGGACCACGTCGGCATAGGCCGGATCGTTGCGCAGCAGCACGGCGACCACGTCGCCCTCCTGCACGCCCAGCGCGCGCAGGCCGCCGGCCAGGCGGGCGCCGCGCGCCAGCAGTTCTTCGCCGCTGCGGTGCATGTCTTCAAACCAGAGGTCCGTGGCCATCTGTTGTCTCCTGTATGCGATCCGTTCTGTCAGCCGACCACTGTATCGGCGTAGCCGTGCATCGACAATCACGCGCATCGGAATCACAATGTTGCACCAGACGCGACAATCCTGCAGGCAATCCCCGATGGACCTCAACCTGATCCAGGCCTTCGTCGACATCGTCGACGCGGGCAACCTGGCCGAAGCCGGCCGGCGCCGCGGCGTGACGCGCTCGCAGGTCAGCCGCCAGCTGCGTGAGCTGGAGCACCAGGCCGGCGCCCAGCTGCTGCGCCGGACCACGCGCCGGCTGGAGTTGACCGGGCCCGGCCATGCGCTGTACCAGCATGGCGTGCGCATCCTGCAGGAAGTGGCCTCGGCGCAGGCCGAGATCGACAGCCTGGGCCGGACCCTGCGCGGCCATGTGCGCGTGAGCGTGCCCACCGGGCTGGGCGATGCCTATATCGCGCCGCTGCTGCTGCAGTTTGCGCGGAAGCACCCCGGCATTACGTTGCGCGTGTTCTTCGCCAACCGCGTCAACGACCTGATCGCGGCCGAGATCGATGTTGCGCTGAAGGTCACCTCGGCGCCGCCGCTGGATCACGTGGCACGTGAAATCTGCGACATCCGCTGGCAACTGTATGCATCACCGGAGTACCTCGCAGGCATCCCGCCGGTAAAAGCGCCGCCCGACCTGACCGGCTGCAACTTCCTGTGCCCGCCGTACCCGCCGCGCCAGTTCCCGCTGTCGCTGTACCGCGACGGCCAGCGCGTGGACGTGGCCCTGACGCCAAAGCTGCAGTCCGAACACTTCCTGTTCCTGGCGCGCGCCGTGCGCGAGGGCCACGGCATCGGCATGCTGCCGGTCTACATCGGCTGGGAGGAAGTGCGCGCCGGCCGGCTGGTGCCGGTGCTGCCCGACTGGCGCCCGGAGGGGCTGGGCAACAAGCTCTTCATCATCACCACGCCCAACCTGCACCCGTCGATGGCCACCCGCGCGCTGATCGGGTTCCTGCGCGAGGAACTGGACAAGCTTGAGGTGTTCCGCGACGCAGTGGCGTAGCCGGCACCGCCGGCCGGTGAACGAACGCTTTCCGGACCTAGGGTGGCAGCCCGCCCTGCAAACTTTCGTTTTGCAAGCTATGCTCCAGAAAACTTGCACTTTGCAAGCAAGCCGACAGGACCAGAACGGCGGAGACCATGCCCCCTACCGATTTCACCTCGATGCCCTGCCCCGTGGCCCGCTCCATGGCCGTGCTGGGCGAACGCTGGGCCATCCTTGTGCTGCGCGAGGCCTTCTACGGCAGCACGCGCTTCGACGAGTTCGAACGCAACCTTGGCATCGCCCCCAATATCCTCAGCGCGCGCCTGAAGACGCTGGTGGCGCACGGGCTGCTGGCCCGCGTCACGCCCGAGGGCGGTGCTCGCCACATCTATCAGCTGACCGACAAGGGCCGCGACTTCTTTCCGGCCTATGTCGCGCTCAAGGCCTGGGCCGACCGCTGGATGACCGATGAAAAGGGTCCGCTGACGCTGCTGCAGGACCGCCGCACCGGCGCCGAGATTGCCGAGCCGGCGCTGGCGCGCGCCGACGGCAGCGCGATCACGCTGGACGATGTGCGTGTCCTGCCCGGCCCGGGTGCCGGCCGCTTCCTGCGGCAGCGCTTTGGCGAGGCCGGGACCGTTGGCGAGCCAGGGGAGGCCCGCCATGACTGACACGCGCGCATTGCCCGCGGGCGCCCTGCCCGCCGAGGCGGTACCGGCCACTGAAATTGCGCGCCGCATCGGCAAGCTGGCCGGACCGACCGCGCTGATCGCCGTGCTGCAGGCCGCGGCCCAGTTGATCGAAACCTGGCTGGCCGCGCGCCAGGGCACGGCGGCGCTGGCCGGCTGGGCGGTGGTGCTGCCGTTTGCGCTGCTGCTGCAGCAGATGTCGACCGGAGCGATGGGCGGCGGCGTGGTCGCGGCCATCGCCCGCGCGCTCGGCGCCAACAAGCGCGAGGAAGCATCTTCGCTGGTCATGCACGCGCTGCTGATCGCAGTGACCGCCGGGCTGGCCTTTGCGGTGGTGCTGGCGGGCTTCCCGCGCAGCGTGCTGGGCGCGGTGGCCGGCGCCACGGCGGCGGAGGCCGCTGCCAACTATGCGATCTGGTTGTTCGGTGCCGGCGCGATTCCGGCGTGGCTGGCCAATACGCTGGCCTCGGTGCTGCGCGGCGGCGGCCGCCATGCGCTGGCCGCACGCGTGCTGGCGCTGATGTGGGTCGCTTTCCCCGCACTGTCGTGGCTGCTGGCCGAGCCTGCCGGCATGGGGCTGGCCGGCATCGGCGCCGCGCTGGCGGCGGTGTCGTGGGCCGCGGCGCTGGCCATGGCGATCGTGGTGGCGCGCGGCGGCGCGGGCTTCGTGCCGGTGCTGCGGGTGCGGCCGTCGTGGGAGCTGTTCGCGCGCATCCTGTCGGTCGGGCTGGTGGCGTGCGCGCTGGCCTCGGTGGCCAACCTGACCACCATCCTGGTCACCGCGCAATTGCGCCACCACGGCACTGCGGCAGTGGCGGCCTATGGCATCTCGGCGCGGCTGGAATTCCTGATGATCCCGCTGGCCTTTGGCGTGGGTTCGGCGCTGACCGCGCTGGTCGGCCGCGCCGTGGGCGCCGGCGACTGGCATACCGCCCGCCGCACGGCATGGGTCGGCGCGTTCCTGGCGCTGGCTATCGCCGGCACCGCCGGCACCGCCGTGGGCCTGGCGCCGGTGCGCTTTGCCGGCCTGTTCACCCATGACGCCGAAGTGATCACCATCGCCGCGCGCGCGCTGTCATGGGTAGGGCCGGCCTTCGGCGGCTTCGGCCTGGGCATGGCGCTGTACTTTGCCTCGATGGGCGCGGGCCGCATGCGCTGGCCGGTGGCCGCGGGGCTGTGCCGTATCGCGCTGGCGGTGGGCGGGGGCTGGCTGCTGGCGAACGTGTTCGGGATGGGGCTTGACGGACACTTCCTGGGGGTGGCGCTGGGGATTACGGCCTATGGCGTGGTCACGGCGCTGGGGGTGCGGCAAGGGGAATGGTCGGCGCGGTAAGTGCGATGCGGCTGGCAGGCGCCAGCCGCCCCTGCTACCGCCTCAACACCTTCGCATCCCCCTGCATCCCCGCGTCGCGCACATCCTGCGGCACCGACGGCCAGCCGCCGCCGAGCGACTTGTACAACGCCGCGGTGCCGGTCAGCACGTCCACCTGCCCCTGCACCGCCGACAGCTGCGCGGCGAACAGCTTCTCCTGCGCCGTGGTCACCTCCAGGTAGCTGGAATAGCCGCCCTCGTAGCGCGCGCTCGACTGGTCGGCATAGACCACCAGGCTCTTCTCCTGCTGGCGCAGGCTGACCAGGCGGTTGCGGGTCTCGATGCCGTTGGACAGTGCACTGTTGACGTCGGCCAGGGCCGACAGCACGGTGCCCTGGTAGGCCAGCATGGCCTGGTCGCGCTGCGCCGAGGCAGTCTGCACCTGGCCACGGATGGCGCCGCCCTGGAAGATCGGCTGGGTCAGGCCGGCACCGATGCCCCACACCTGCGAGGCACTGTGCCACAACCCGGCCGGCGAACTGGCAATGGCGCCGAACAGCCCGCTCAGGTTGACGGCCGGCAGGTACAACGCCTGCGCGGCGCCCAGCTGCGCATTGGCGGCGATGGCGGACTGCTCGGCCTGCAGCACGTCCGGCCGGCGCGACAGCAGCGCCGCTGGCAGGTCCGCACCCACCGGCGGAGGCTGCAGTTCATTGACCGGCTTGCCGCGCTCGATCGGCCCGGGCTCGCGGCCCAGCAGCACCGACAGCGCGTTCTCGGTCTGCGCGATGCCGCTGCGCAGCACCGGGATCGTCGCCTCGGTCACGTAGAAATCGTTCTCGGCCTGCGACAGCTCAACCTGCGAGATCACCCCGCCCTCATAGCGCTGCCGGAAGATATCCAGTCCAGCCCCGCGCGCCTTCAGTGTCTGCTGCGCGATCTCCAGCTGCGCGTCCAGCCCGCGCAGCGTGGCATAGCCCTGCACCACCGATGCCGCCAGTGACAGCACCACGCCACGGCGCGCGTACTCGGCGTTCCACAGGCTGGCCTCGGCGGACTCCGCCTGGCGCCGGATGCGGCCCCACAGGTCGATCTCCCAGCTGGCATTGGCGAGCAGCTGGTACGAGTTGCGCGGGCCATCGAGCGACGCGAACGGCGTGCCGTTGAAGGTGCCGGCGCGCTGGCGCGTGGCCGCCGCAGACAGGTTCACCTGCGGGAAGAATCCCGAGCGCACCACCATCAGCTGGCCGCGGAACTCATCGATGCGGACCGCGGCGATGCGCACGTCGTAGCTGTTGCGCAGCGCCGTCTCGACCAGCGTGTTCAGCACCGGGTCGCCGAAGCTGTCCCACCAGGCGCTGTCCGCAGCCACGGACAGCACCCCGGTATCGATACGGTACTGGGCCGGCTCGGGCGTGGCCGGGCGCTCATAGTTCGGGCCGATGGCACAGCCGCCCAGCGCTGCGGCCAGACAGGCACCGGCCAGCCGGTGGCGTGCGCTCATGACGGTTCTCCGGCCGGTGGCGTGGTGGTTGCGGCCCCGACCTTGGGCTTCGGCTTGCGCTCGGACATTACCTCCAGCCCCCAGAAGAACATCGGGATGAAGAACAGCGCAATCACCGTGGCGCCGAGCATCCCGCCAATCACGCCGGTGCCCAGCGACTGTCGGCTGGCCGCCGACGCGCCGCTCGCGATCGCCAGCGGCACGCAGCCGAGGATAAAGGCAAGCGAGGTCATGATGATCGGACGCAGGCGCAGCTTGGCCGCATGCAAGGCCGCGTCGTAGGCACTGAGGCCTTCCTTGTGCCGGATTTCCACCGCGAACTCGAAGATCAGGATGGCATTCTTCGCCGCCAATGCAATCAGCACCGTCAGCCCGATCTGGAAGTAGACGTCGTTCTGCATGCCACGCAACAGGATGGCAACCAGTGCGCCGAACAGCGCAAACGGTACCGCCAGCAGCACACCGAACGGCAGCGTCCATTTTTCGTACTGCGCCGCAAGGATCAGGAACACCATCAGCAAGGCAAAGGCAAAGACCATCGCTGCCGTCGATCCGGCGGTCTTCTCCTCGTACGCCTGTCCGCTCCAGGCAAAACTGTAGCCCTGGCCAAGCACTTCCCGCGCCACGTCCTCCATGGCCGCAAGCGCCTGGCCGGAGCTGTAGCCCGGCGCGGCATCGCCCATGATCTTGGCGGCCGGGAAATTGTTGAAACGGGTCATGATATCGGCGCCCGGGACATACCGGGATGTCGTCACCGCCTTGATCGGCACCATTTCGCCAGTGCGGTTGCGCACGTAGACCTTGTCGAGATCCTCCGGACGCGAGCGGTAGTCGGCCTCGGCCTGCAGGATCACCTGGAACAGCCGGCTGTTCTTCGGGAACTGGCTGACGAAGAGCGAACCGAACATGGTCTGCAGCGCGGAATAGACCTGCTCGACGGGCACGCCCTGGGTTTCGGAACGTTCGCGATCCACCTCCACCAGCAACTGGCGCGAGCGCGTGTTGATAGTGGAATTGATCCCGGTCAGCTCTGGCCGCTGCCGGGCCTTGGCGATAAAGGCATGCACCCGCTCCTCCAGCTGCTGGTAGGTGCCGTCCGCCGTGCTCTGGAGCCAGAACTCAAAACCACCGGTGGTTCCCAGGCCCGGGATCGAGGGCGGGTTGATCGGAATGCTTACACCGTCCTGGTAGCCCGCAAACTCCTTCTTCGCCTTGGCGATCAGATCCGCCGCGCTCTCGCCCTCCTTGCGGTCATGGAAGCCCTTCAGCGTGATGAACAGGGTGGAAGCATTGGCCTTGTTCTGCGAATCGATCAGGCTGTACCCGTCCACGGACGCCACCGAGCTGACGCCGGGCTGCTTGGCGTACCAGGCCTCGGCACGGGAGGAGAGGTTGCCGGTGCGGTCCAGGCTGGCCGCATCCGGCATGACCACGGCACCGAACAGATAGCCCTGGTCCTCCACCGGCAGGAACGACGACGGTATCCGCACGAACATCAGCACGCTCACCCCGATCATGACAAGGATGATGACGATGGAGATCACGGTCCGCCTGATCACGACCTGCAGCGACTTGTCGTACCCCTGGATCAGGCGATCGAACGAATTGTTGAACCACTGGAAGAACCGGTTCTTCTTGTGCTCGCCGGGCTTGAGCAGGATTGCCGCAAGCGCCGGCGACAATGTCAGCGCCACCACCCCGGACAGCACCACCGACACCGCGATAGTGACGGCAAACTGCTTGTAGAGCTGGCCGGTAATGCCTGACAGGAACGCCACCGGGATGAACACCGCCAGCAGCACCAGCACGATCGCAACCACGGGGCCGCTCACCTCGTCCATGGCACGCTTGGCCGCCTCCTTTGGTGGCAGCTTGAACTCCACCATATTGCGCTCGACGTTCTCTATCACCACGATCGCGTCGTCAACCACAATGCCGATGGCCAGCACCATCCCGAACAAGGTCAGCATGTTGACCGAGAAGCCGAACATGCTCATGCCGACGAAGGCGCCGATGATCGACACCGGCACGGCCAGGATCGGCACGATGGTTGCGCGCAGGCTCTGCAGGAACAGGTAGACCACCAGGATCACGAGGATCACCGCATCGCGCAGTGTGTGCACCACCTCGTCGATCGATTCGTTCACGAACTCGGTGGTGTCGAGCGCAACCTCATATTCCAGCCCCGGCGGGAACGACTTCTTCAGTTCCGCCAGCGTGCCGCGCACCTGCTTGGCCACGTCCAGCGCATTGGCGCCCGGCTGCTGGTAGACCGCCAGCAGCGTGGCGGTCTTGCCCTTGTAGCGGCTGCGCAGCGAATAGTCCTTGACGCCGAGTTCGGCCCTGCCGATGTCCTTGAGCCGCACCAGCGCGGCGTCGCCCGACTGCGCGCGCAGGATCATGTTCTCGAACTCGGCGGGCTCGGTCATCTGGCCCTTGGTCGCAATCGGGAACGTCTGCAGCACGGGATCCGTGGTCGGCGACTGTCCGATACGGCCGGCGGAGAACTGCTGGTTCTGCGCGCTGACAGCGTTCTTGACGTCTTCCGTGGTAATGCCCAGCGACGCCATCCGGTCCGGCCGCAGCCAGAGCCGCATGGCGTAGTCCGGATTGCCGAAGATCGCCGACTGGTTGGCGCCGGGAATGCGCTTGAGCGCATCCAGCACATAGATGTTGGCGTAGTTACCGACAAAGGTCTGGTCGTAGCTGTTGTCCGGCGAAAAGATGGCAATCACCATCATGAACGCGGACGAGCGCTTCTGCACGGAAACGCCCTGCGCCGTGACCGCTTCAGGCAGGGTCGGCAGCGCCAGGTTGACCCGGTTCTGCACATCCACCTGCGCCAGTTGCGGATCGGTCCCGATCTCGAAATACGCCGTCAGGGTCAGGTCACCCGTCGAGGAACTCGTCGAGTTCATGTACATCATCCGGTCCGCGCCGTTGACCTGCTGCTCGATCGGCGCCGCGACGTTCTGCGCAACCACTTCCGCGCTGGCTCCCGGGTATCGAGTCGTCACCGTGATCGACGGCGGCGTGACGTCCGGGAACTGGGCAATCGGCAGTTTGGTCAGCGCGACCAGGCCGCCCACCACGATGATGATGGACAGGACCGACGCAAAGATGGGTCGGTCGATAAAGAAGTGGGCAAGCTTCATGGCTTGCTCCCTGCGCTCTGCGTGCTCTCGGCCTGGACGGGGGATGACGCGCCTGGCGCACCCGGTGCGCCCGGTGCGCTGGCGGGCGCCGCACCCGCCGGGGGCTTCTGGCCGGACGCGACCTCGGTGGCCTTGACCGGCGCGTCGGGCGCCAGCCGCAGCCCGCCGCTGACGACCACGCGCTCGCCCGGCTTCAGGCCGGAGCGGATCACCCAGTTGTCGCCGGTCCACTGGCCCACGTCGACCACGCGCTGCTGGGCCTTGTTGTCCGCGCCGACCACCCACACCATCTGCCCGCGCGGGCCCTGGATGACGGCTTCCTGCGGCACCGCCACGGCCTTGGTGCGCTCGGCGCCATGCAGCTTCACGCGCACGAACTGGCCGGGGCGCAGCGTGCCGTCAGGGTTGGCGACCTCGGCGCGGATCATGTAGGTGCCGGTCTCGGCGCTGAACGAGGCATCGGCAAAGGTGATCCTGCCGTGATGCGGGAACTGGCTGCCATCGGCCATCACGATCACCACGTCAAAGGCGCCCTTGGGCGGGAACTTGAGCGCGCCGGACTCCTGCTCCGAGCGTGACGACAGCACCTCGTTCTCGGACAGGCTGAAATTGACCCACATCGGGTCGAGCTTGGCCACGTAGGTGAGCAGGCTGTTCGACGGATCGATATAGCTGCCCGCCTGCTTCTTGGCAAAGCTCGACACGCCGGTGACCGGTGACTTGATCGTGGTATAGCCCAGGTTCAGCCTGGCATTGGTGACATTGGCCCGGGCCGCCTCGACCGAGGCCGCGGCGGCCTGCTGCTTGCCAACGGCGTCGTCCAGGTCGCGCTGGCTCAGGGCATTGCGCTCGGCCAGCGGGCGCACCCGCGCCAGGTCGGCATTGGCGGTCTTGAGCCGCGCCACCTGCTGCGCCATTTCGGCATTGGCCGCATCCAGCGCCGCGGCGAACGGCTTGGGATCCATCAGGAACATGGTCTCGCCGGCCTTGACCACCGCGCCCTCGGTATAGACGCGCCGGTCCAGGAAGCCATTGACGCGCGCGCGGATCTCCACCTGCTGCGAGCTCTGGGTCTGGCCGACGAAGTCATAGACGATCGGCACATCGCGCAGCGCCACCGTCATCGTGCCGACCTCGGCCGCGGGCGGTGCGCTGGGCGCCGGTTTGTCCTTGCCGCAGGCGGCCAGCGTCATCGCGCAGGCCAGCCAGAGCGCGCCGCGCCAATGGAAAGCAGTGTTCACGGATCCCTCTCCCGCCATGGTTATGCACGCGATTGCCGCGCGCGCACGCTGGCGACCTTCCGTCGCGCCGGACCGGTGGCCGCACTCGCCTCTTTACCGGCAGGGTAAGGCTCGGCCCTGCGGGCGCCAATTCAATTCTTTTGTAGGCGTCTTTACTGCTTTCGACTTGCTTTCGCCCGCACCCGCGCAGGTGCCCGCGCGGGCTGCCAGGGCCCTGGCTCAGCGGCGGAACCCGCCATGGAAGCCGCCGCCGCGGAAACCACCGGCACGGCCGCCAAAGCCGCCACCGCCGCCGCGCCCCTGCCACTGCTGGGCCGTGCCCTGGAAGCGCTGCTGGCCAACCTCGCGCGCCTGGCGCTGCTGCTCCAGCCGTGCCGTGGCATCGTTGCCGGACTGCACCGGCTGCCAGCCGCTGGGGGTGTGCTTCTGCCAGCCGTCGTCGGTGTGCTGGTACACCGAGCCGTCGTGGCCGGCATACACGTTGCCGTTGTTCCACACCACCGCATTGTTCTTGTCCGGATTGGCGACAAAGCCACGGCTGCCGGCAGTGTGCTGGCCGGTCTGCGTATTGCCGGCAATGCCCGCCTCGGTCGCGCCGACGCGGCCGGTCTGCGCGTTGTAGCCCGCCGCCTGGCGGCCGGCGGCATAGTTGCCGGTGTAAGTGTTGCCGGCCACGCCGCCGCGCGCGGCGCCCTCGCGCCCGGTCGACGGATTGGCGAACGAGCCCTGGCGGCCCGCCGCATAGTTGCCGGAATAGGGATTGAACGCCGCACCGCGGCTGCCCTGGTAGCGCGCCCCGGTGGCGGGGTTGTAGCCGGCGCCGGCGGTGCCCCGCCATTCGGTGCCGGTCCAGGCGTTCCAGCCCTGGGCGTGGGTCACGGTACCCTTGCCCCAGCGGCCGTAGAAATTGGCCTGGTTCACGTTGACGTAGTTCCAGTTGTACGCGCCGCCCCACCAATAAGGGCCCCAGTACGGCGAGGCCGCGCCCCAGAACGCGCCCGCGGCGAAGCCGAAGGCAAAGCCCTCGGCCATGCCGATGCCAAAGCCGGCGCCGTAGCCATAGGTGGCCGGGTAGCCGTAGTAGACCGCGCCCACATAGGGCGGATAGACATAGCCGGTGCCGTACACCACCGTGCCGTCGGCGCTGACCACCACGCCCATGTAGCCGGGGGTGTAGCCCACCACCACGGTCTCCGGCGTGACCGAATAGATGCGCACGTAGGTCACGTAGTACACCGGCGAAGTCGGCGGGATGGTGTAGATCGCCGACGGCACCTCGGTGGCCACATGCCACGGGCCGGACGGTGCCGGCGCCGTGAACCAGACGCCGTTGGCGACCGCGTAGTAGTGGCTGCTGTCGACCTCGATCACCGGCGTGCCGCTGTTGACCGCGTAGCTGAGCGAGGTGCCGGTGATCGGCGTGAAGCGCGGCGCGCCGTCATACGCCACCGCCAGGCTGGCCTTGCTGCGCGACACCGTGGCGGTCTGCGGGATGGTGGCGGCGATCTCGGCCTCGCGTGCCTGCGGCGTGCCGGGCACCGAGACCAGCACGTTGGCCTTGGGATCGGTCGCCGGGATCCTGGCGAAGTCTGCCGGCAGCTGGCTGCCGGGCACGTACTCCCACGGCCCGGTCAGCATCGGCGCGCGGAACCAGCGGCCCGAGACCAGCACGTAATACTGGTTGGCGGCCGGATCGACAAAGACCGCGTGGTCGGCATTGGACATCGTCAGCAGGCTGACGCCGCTGACCGGCGTCATCTGCGGCGCGCCGCTGGTCATGACCAGCTCGGTCGGCTGCGTGGCAAAGAGGATCGCCGGCGCCCTGGCCGGCCGCTTGCCGTCGGCCGGCAGCATCGTGTCGGGCTTCATGCCGGCCGCCGCCTTGGTGGCCGCGCTCTCCAGCGCCTTGGGCACCGTCGTCGTCACTTCCCAGGCGCCGCCGGCCGATTCGGAGCGATACCAGTAGCCGGCCGCCTTCAGGTGCAGCTCGCCGCCGGATTCGCGCAGCAGCAGCGCACGGCTGTTCAGCGCCCGTTCGTACTGCGTGCCCGGCACGGCGCGCCAGGCCGGGTCGCCGTCGACCAGCACCAGCAGCGTCGGCGTGGTGGCAAAAAAGATCTGGGGCGCGTCATTGCGCACCGCCACGCGGCCAGCCTTGGCCAGTTGCTGCGATACCGCATAGCTGGCCTGCAGCTGGTCCAGCGGCACCGTCAGCCCGTTGGCCGGCAGGCGCGACACCAGCGCCTGGCGCACCCGGTCGGCAGCGTCGGGCCGCGTCGGCACTTCGACGCTGTCCACCGTGATCCGGGTCAGCTGCACCAGCCCGGAAGGCTTGTCGATATCGCCGGTGGCCGAGAAATGCACCACGCCGTAGGTCGGAGAACCCGACTTCTCGCCCACCGCCACCGCCGCGCGCCCGGACAGCCGGTTGCCGTCCCAGGTCTCGATCTGGGGCTGGTACAGCTCCACGTGATCGTTGGCGGCGTCAAAGTTGCGCGGCCAGCTCAGGGCAGCCGCGGCTGGCTTGGCCGGCGTGGCGGCGTGCGGGCTGAGCGGGGCGAGTGCAAGCCACGCCGCGGCGATCAGGGCGCTGGTCTGCTTCAGGCGAAAAGACATGGGTTTCTCCGGGAGGAAGCCGCCTGCGCCGGCGGGCCGGCACCGCGGGCACGATGCTGCACAACAGGCGGCCCTTCCCGCGAATCTAAATTAGGCCGCAAAGGCGAACAATCTGATTCGAAAACATTCAGGATCTGCCAGAAAAAAGACAGATCAGCCGGCCTCGACAGCGGCCTTCATACAAGTAGGAGTCGGGGCGGCGGGCCGCCATGTCAAGCCGCAATGCGCCGTTGCGACGCGCGCGGGCGAGGCGGGTGTGCATCTTGCTTGGCCTGATGCCACCCCATCGCCCCTTGAAGCCGCCCCCCGCGGCCTCATCTTCAAAGATTCCCCCTGGCCCCCGCCCCCATGCCTCCACGCACCACCATCCTGACCGCCGCCCTCGTGACAGCCCTGCTGCACGGCTATATCGGGCTGCGCCTGCTGCCGGCGATGCCGGTGCCGATGGCGGTCAAGACACTGGCCGTCATCTGGCTGGCCCTCTCCTGCGCCCTGCTGCCGGCCGGGCTGCTGGCGCGGCGCGTCAGCCAGCCCTGGTCGGACCTGGTTTCCTGGATCGGCATGCTGGCAATGGGATTCTTCTCATCCCTGCTGGTGCTGACGCTGGTACGCGACGTGGCGCTGGCGGCGGCCTGGCTGGCCGGGCAACTGCTCGGCTGGCACGCGCCCGGCCTGTCCGCGGGCAGTGCGGTGGCGGTGCCGCTGCTGGCGCTGCTGGTCACGCTGGCCGGCTATATCAATGCCCGCCGGCTGGCACGCGTGGTCGAAGTCGACGTGCCCGTGGCCGGCCTGCCTGACGCCCTGCATGGTTTCACCATCGCCCAGATCAGCGACATCCATGTCGGGCCCACCATCAAGCGGCCCTACCTCGACCGCATCGTCGACCGCGTCAACAGCCTGCAGGCCGACGCCGTCGCCATCACCGGCGACCTGGTCGACGGCACCGTGCGCGAACTTTCCGCCCACACCGCGCCGCTGGCCCGGCTGCAGGCGCGCCACGGCACCTACTTCGTCACCGGCAACCATGAGTACTACTCCGGCGCGGAGCCGTGGATCATTGAGCTGCGCCGCCTGGGCGTGCGCGTGCTGATGAACGAACACGTGGTGCTGCAGCACGACGGCGACGTGCTGGTACTCGGCGGCGTCACCGACTACTCCGCCGGCCGCTTCCACGAAAGCCACCGCAGCGACCCGCACCGCGCCATCGCCGGCGCCCCGGCACACGCCGGCGCGCGCGTGCTGCTGGCCCACCAGCCACGCACCGCTGCCGCCGCGGCGGAAGCCGGTTTCGACCTGCAGTTGTCCGGCCATACCCACGGCGGCCAGTTCTGGCCGTGGAACCTGTTCGTGCCGATGCAGCAGCCATACACCGCCGGACTGGTGCGGCATGGTTCGCTGTGGATCTATATCAGCCGTGGCACCGGGTATTGGGGACCGCCGAAGCGGCTTGGGGCGCCGTCGGAGATTACGCGGGTTAGGCTGGTGCGGGCGTAGGCATGATTGCCGCTGAGGCGAAGCAAAAAGCCCCGCTCAACTGAGTCGGGGCCTTGCTTGTGGCGGCGCCTCGGTTTCGAAGCGCCACTTGTGTGCTCCCTCTCCCGCAAGTGAACTGACCCCGTAAAGTTGGAGAGTCAAAGCTAGGTGGAACCGAACTGAGCCCTGTACT